>NZ_JASDCV010000036.1:0-33122 GCF_030407755.1 Rhodococcus sp. APC 3903 | reverse complement strand
CTGGGTGTGCTCGGCAGCGTGGGAGATGGTGGCGGGGGTGGTTGGCTGTGTCGATGGGGGAGTCGGGCGCACGAGTTATGTATACCGTTTCGCTGCGCCGTGCCATAGATGTTCGTCGTTGCGGGTACGAAAATTTCGTGCCGCACCGGCGGGGGAGTGTTTTCTCTGGCAGTGTTGGTTGTTTGGTGGCGTGATCAGATTTGTATCTGACGTCGGTGTGTGCGGGAAAATGCTTGTAGCGGAGATCGTTTTGCACAATTTGTTTCGTGTCATGGGGTCGCGTCTGAAGTTCCTCTGAGGGTGAGTCGAAATGGCAAAACTGGCGGGCTATTTCGCTTGCGTGAGGATTGATCGGCGCGCGCATTGTCGCGGTCGATCTTGTCGTGATCGTTCGGTGCGGAGCATTGGTGCGCGCCCCAGGAATCGTCGCCGGGCTCGGCCTCGACGGCCACACAATTGGGGGACCGACGAGGCTGGTCGAAGCCGGTAATTGTTCCGAGCGTTTACATTTCGACTGCAGGTTTCACGGCGCTGGCGGGTGGGATGTTTCGTCCTTGTGTGGCGAGTTCTTCGTCCTCTTGGGACGGAGGATGGAGGATGGGCGGCGAATGCCCATGCTGCTCGTGGGCTTTGTGGTGGGGGTCAGGTTTGATGTCGTGGTTGTTCGAAGCGGTATTCGACGGCGGTGACTTGGCCGTCGCGTCCCGTGAGTGGTGTGCTCTGGACTCGTAGGCCGTTTGCTTCGATGGTGCGTATGAGTTGGTGTGCTTCGTTGCGGTCGCGGAAAGCTCTCATGGGTTGGTCGGGTACGTATACGCGGTGGTACATGGGTTTCTCTGTCCTCAATCCGTCAAGCGTTGCGAATGTTCCGCCGGAACTTACTGGTGGTAAAAGCCTGTCATGCCGATTTTGGCATGAGAAGCCCTTCAGTTATCCGACTGAGTTCCCCGTTGATGGACCGTGACGTTGCCTTCCCTCGTTCGCAACGTGTTGCGTGGTTATTCCCATGGGCAGTACGGGAAGCTGTGGTGTGAGGTCAGGACGTTCTCAATTCCTGAAGAACAGGTCCTTCAGTCGGGGCGCTCGTCCACTGTAGTGAGAATGAGGCAGTCTTTTGCTCCGGAGGTGTGTTTTTGACCGCGAGCACAATGACGTGTGGGGGACTTGGAGCGTGCCGCAGTCGGATTGGCGCGTCCGTTGCCACGGACAGACCGGCAGACTGTTCAGATGGAAAATTCTGAAATCGAGCCACAAGGACCCGCCCGAGGATTCTGTTGCCACGTGAAATACGTAGCGTCTGTTGCCAACTGCCGTCCGGTGCTTGACCTCGGGTGGCACTGACTTTCGCGTTCGTTCATGACTGGGTCATCGATGCCAGGATCTCGTTACCGATAAATCCGCACGCTGGGTCAAGAGTTCGGTTTGCGTTCTGCCCTAGCAATATTCGATTATGGCAGTATCAGAGCAATCGCCGAGCGAACCCCGCCGATCAATCTCATTGATGGGACCAGGCCGAGTGGTGCGCCTGGCGGGTGAGCGCCCAAGACGTAAATCGCACTCCGTCGTCCGAGTGAATGAGTGCGCTGGGTGTCGGACCTCGATTCGAAATGGCCATTCTCAGAATGTTTGTCACCAATGGCGTTGTCTGCGAGCTGTCGATAGACCACCCGACGTCTCGCCTCGAAAACGTATCCAAGACGACAGCGCAATAGATCTTACCTTCATGCGTCGGATACTCGGTGATATCCGGGATCCACAACTTGTTCGACTCGTCAAGAGTGAGCTTACGGTCCGCGATATCGCCCGCGGGGGCCGAGGTTTGGAACGTGCGCGTTTGTTTCCCGGAAGCCCTTACACACCAGCGGCTCTCACAAATATTCGATCGTGGGCTCAGTATGAACACGCCGCGGACCGTAGGCGCTATGCGAGGAGGCGTGAACCTCAGTGCTCAGCTTCTTCTGCCAGGCTTGTAACAGTGTGCGTTCCGAGGGCGGCCGGTTTCCGTCACTCGTAGAATCCGGACTCTGATGCCTCCAGAACGATTCACGCCGCCTGAATTGGTAGCCCCCTTGGCTATACTTGGGTCGCTTCGAATCGCATTTGAGGCCGCCGCCGACTTCCGCAACTCGGTGGAGCGCGTGGCAATGGCGATTTCGGTCTTCAGCTGAACGATGCGGAGGCGGGCAGTTGTGAGTTTAGCGCTCTGGAGCCAGCTGAGCCCCGGTTTCTGCCCGGTATCGACAGTTCTTGGTTGCGCCAGTTGTAGATGGTCTATTCGGTGACATCAAGATCTGCGGCGACCTCGGCGACCGTGCGCCCTGACTTCAACAGGTCGAGGACTTTTCGGCGGAACTTGGGCGGATAGCGTCGGGGCCTCGTGGACCTCTCTTGGGTGCATCCATGCCTGAAGTAGACAAGCGAACTCCGGAAAGACCAGGGCATATCTTCTCCGGACTCGCCGGTGCGATTCAGTCGTCCCCACGGATCGAATGCTCGGAGCCGTCGATATGTTCCCCCGGTCCCGAGGATCATTAAGGTGACGGGTGGCATACGTTGCCCGTGAACCGATCACAATCCAGCGCTCGCTCGTGCGCGACCGAAGCTACGGGTCAAGTACTTCGCCCAGGACCGAACAGACCGTGTTTCGCCCGTTTCTCTTCGCTTGGTACATCGCGGTATCAGCTTCATCGAGCCCCCGCTGAAGGGAGCTGCAAACCTCCGAGGGGAACCCATTCAACCCGTCCTCCTGGCTACGCAATTGGCCATCACGTTCCACAGGTCCACCCATCTGTGTATCGCGCAGAAAATCAGTCTTACTATACTGAACTGGCCGCCCGATTCCGACGCTGACTGTGATGGGAGGATCATCATCAGGGCAGTGGGCCGCAGCGCGTATCCGACATGCAAGCTCGACGGCCTGCCGCCACTCGCAATCGACTGCCACGACGAATTCCTCTCCGCCTACACGTCCGAGCGCCATCGTCTGCCCACCCAGAGCGTGTACGCGTTCTGCGAGTTGGGACAAAACTTTATCTCCTCGCGCGTGTCCATAGGTGTCGTTGATAAATTTGAAATTGTCTACATCGAAGGATATAAAAATGACCGTCGAATATTCGCTATGTAGCATCGACCCAACGTGCTGGTATAGGCCTCGGCGATTCAGGCATTTTGTTAGAGGGTCCGTTGTCAATTCGTAGTTATAAATCTTGAAGGAATCAGCCATCCTTCGAGTCAGGTTGGCCATCAATATGATCGTTCCGATGCTGGAGAGGATCGATACGGACGCGCGAGAGAATATGGCCGGAGGATCGTTATAATAAAATCCATCGTAGAGCAGGGCTCTCGCAGAGAAAATTAGAATCACCAATAAGACGAAAATTCCATGGAATGCCAGGAAAGTTCGTGATACAAAGAAGGCGGCATACACGCTTACTAAACTGAAAAGTGCAGTGCCATACATCGATGCCGACGACTCGAGGTAAAAAGACAGGACGGAAAAAATGCCGATATCTGCATAAATTAACAATATGACATTGTAGGTAAGCTGGCTGCTTTTCAACTCTTCCCATGCGGGCTGAGGAGGGTTTCGGCTTATTGCTACTGCAACTGGAATGGTCGAAAGTAAGATGGTCGTAATGATGACGCCCGCTGTAGTAGATCGTGGGCCCCACGGGCCCCACAGGCTGATGATTCCGCTACTTGCAATAAAAACAGGAATGAAACGCCACCATGGGCTTACGTGGACGGACGCCCTCCCCGGCATTCCGCGCCGGAAGACGGCTGACGAAGTGTCTGAGCGGTTGCCCCATTTTCCCGGCAGCCGTGAGGTGCACATCACCTAAGGTAGGTCGCACAGTCGGTCGGGGGCACGCGGGTGACACTACCTCCTCGTGAATGGTTCGTAAACCCTTCGGGCAAAGCATGAGTCGTTCAGTGTGGTGTGCCGACTGGCTGTATCCGGCCTGGCTGAGAATGTGAGCTCCTTTGGTTTATCGGTGTCTGGATCTTGAACTGGTAATGGTTCAGTTAATTGACTGATGGTCTGTATCGACGCGCTGAGCACGTTGGACAGAATGATGAATTCTTGGCGGTGGTCGTCGGTGATGTGCCAGACTTCGGCCAGGAACGCAATGGCGGCGTTCCACTCAGACTCGGTCAAAAGCACATCCCGGATGAATCCGTGCAGGTGCCGCACCAGCGATGTCATCAGTTGCTTCAGTCGGGGGTGGGGCAGTCGCCGAACGATCCGATCACGTTGTCCATCAGTCGTTCTTCGACGGCGGCCTGTGCGTCTGTGCGGGTCGGGTACGTCAGGGTTTCGTCGGCCATGCTCTCCACCGTCCGCTCTCAGTCGGCCGCTCGCCTGGCCCACGCTGCTCGAAGAATCCCTGGTTACTGCCTTGTGGGTGACAGGGTCCCGTACGAAGGGCTTGTCGCTTCTTCGGGATCTTGTCGATGTCGCTCTCCTGCATGCCCAGTTCAGCCAGGGAGCGGGGTGCGTCGAGGGGCCGGCTCAGATCCCACAGTCGTCGGGCGGGGTCTGCGGTGCCGGGAAGCGCTCGTGAGAGAGCTGCCACCGCCTCCGGTGCGTGCGATTGGTTGTAAGGCCGGCACGTGCGGTAGGGCCACCTTGTGGGTCGGAGCGGGCGGCAGATTCAATGTTCCGCTGAGGGAATGACACAGCTTGTGATGCAAGGACGTCGTGGTGGCACCGAGCGTCGCTGTCAGCGAAACCAGGATCGAGCGGAACACCAAGAGTGGCAAGATGAATGCAAGGCCGACTACGACGGCCAGGTTGGGCACCTATGCATCATTCAACGTGTCCGAGACGACTTCGCGCTTCTCCTGGAGGGCCGGCCTCGCCTGATCGCCCGAACGGATCTCTATCCGCCAGAAATTTTGGCTCTTGTGTACATGCTCACCAAGAAGTTCTGCTACTCAATCATGCCCGTTTCGCGCGAAGTCAGCCCCCGACCCGATCAACTCCCACTCGACCGCCTCCAACAACCATGTCTGCAGAATGGCTGATAGTGGACCGCGGTGGAGAAATTTACAAACTTTCCCTCTGTTTGGTTGTAGATCCCTCTAATGATTCGACGAATCAAATGCTATTTCGGTTCGAAATAGATCACGTGTTTGGTCCTTGAACATTCACTCATTGATTTACTAGCTGTTAGCTGTCATAGTGGTGAGGTGACGTGATGCTGATACCGGAGCATTACCTGTCCGGTATCAGCGGCTCTCCTCATGGCTGCACCGAGCGCGCCGGGTGTGCATCGCCCGTCGTCCTGAACGCTTCTTAGGAGAAAACATGAGTACTTCTAGAACGCAGTACCGCGCCGCGGCGAACGTCGCGGCCACCGCTGCGATGATGATGGGCTTCGGCGTCGTCATGGCACTTCCGGCTTACGCGGCCACACCGGCGGGCGCACCCGAATCGGCATGCCAGCACGCCCCACCCGTTGCCGTTTCACCCCTCCCGGGCAACAATGCTCCCGTTGCACCGCAGAATCCTCCGCCGAGTTGGCCCGCTCAGCCGGGCCAACCTCCGATCGTGCCCCCAGGCTCACCCACGATCGTGGTGCCCCCCATCGTTATCAATCCCCCTGGGAACACGGGGGTTCCGCCGACGACCACCACGGTTCTGCCGACGACCACCACGGTTCCGCCGCCGACGACCACGAGTGAGGTTCCACCGCCACCTCCGCCGCCACCGGCTCCGGTTCCGGGTTTGTGGTCGGGTCCGCGTAGTGACGTGGGCGTGGGCGTGACGCAGGCATCGGATCCATGTGCCGGCCAGATCTCTCAGCCCGCGGTTCCGTCGCTGGTACAGGCGGGGGCGGGTACGTCAGCTTCGGATCAGCACGTTGCCGGAGGTGTGCTCCTGGGCTTGGGCTCTCTGGCGCTACTGTGTGCCGGCGTCGTGGGATTTGTTCGGCGGCGTAGCACCCTGTGATCGACAACCTGCCCGACGCTGAACCGTTGGGTCTCGATGGGTCGGCCGTCCCTTGCCCTGGGCGAGAGGCGGCCGACCCATCTACTCGTTGGCGCAAGAGGTTCGTGTCGATTGCCCTTGTGGTCGGTGTCTTGATGGTCGTCCTGGGCTTCGTGCTCGAAACCCGTACTCCGTCCGCGGATCTGGGAACGGTAACCGAGGCCCTGCCGACAGCGGCGTCAGATCCGACGATTGCCTATCTGGATCCCCGTGTGCCCCCGGAGTACGTTCGTATTCCGGCGCTCAGGGTCGATGCAGGCGTCGATCCCGTCACCACGGGGGAGAACGGGGTGCTCGATCCTCCCGCGGACGTGTCGAGGCTAGGATGGTGGTCACCGGGGTCAAGCCCCTTGGGGCCCGGTTCGACGGTGATCCTGGGCCACGTGGACAGCAAGACTCAAGGCCCTGGGGCGCTGTACGATTTGCGGGAGACACCGCTTGGGTCGACTATCGAAGTGTCGGTCGGCAACGATGTGGTCCGTTACGGGGTGATGTCGAGAACAGCATATGACAAAGGCATTCTGCCAGCGGATCTCTTTTCCGTCAGTGGTGTCCGGCGGCTGGTTCTGATCACATGTGGTGGTCCGTTCGACAGCAGTACCGGAAACTACGAGCAGAACATCGTTGTCACTGCCGAACCGTTGTGAACGTGAAATGCGACCACCGACATCTTGAGCGTGTCTCACCACCATGTCAGAACTTTTGGACGATGCTCCGGACTTCGAACTTCGAATGGCTCGAAAATCAGATATATCCTCGTTGGCCTGGCAGTCATCTCGTGTCGGGTATTGACCATCTCGTGTCGGGTATTGACAAAGGGGCTCTTCAACTTTGGCCTGGCAATCAGAATGAAATCTGAGTTGCGGTGTGCTGGCAATGGGTGCAGTGGAATCATATCCGCCTGGCCGAATTCGCTCGGTTCGTGAACCTGGCAGGCCGTGCGTTTCACGGTCTTCACGAGGCTGTTGTAATTTCTCGTTGCGGGTGGTTGTGATTCCGGTCAGCATGAACGCGTTGATCTCGGGCCACCATGCATCGATCGTCTTGGCCAGGCTGAGCAGCTCGGGGACGTTTAAGTCGAAGCGTCAGGTCAGAAACGGGCGCAACTGGTGGCGAGTCAGATGTGGATCTCCACCGACCCGCACCGTCGAGTGCAGCGTCCACAGTTCTTCTTTCGCGATGTGCGCAGACAAGATCTGACCTCTTGCATCTTCGTCGACGATCGCGTTCCGCATCTGGGTGAAGTTCCTGTCCGGCAGGCGTTCCCGGCCGGTGAGCGATCGGCGAGGGCCCGTCCACTCGGGGTCGGCCTTGCCGCCGCGGCGGTCCTTGAGTTCTCAGGTGGCGCGCCGGCGAACCTTGGTCAGCGCCAAGTTCGCGAGCTGTGCGAGATGGAAATGGTGGACTACCAGCGTGGGTTCGGCGACAACCCTCCGTGCGTGGCGCGACCGCGTAGGCGGCAGCAGGGTCGGTGGCCACGCCTCGGTTGCTTCCCGGAACTCGGGTGTGCAGGCGGTGGGCCAGGCGATCACCGCTGCGGTGGTGATCGCCTCCTTCTGCCCGCGGAGTCCTGAATTCCGGACAGGTCGACGAACCCGATATTTCAGGGATTTACCCGCAACCGCCGCTCGGCAACCTTGTAGTACTCCCACCTGGGTTTTCCGCGCCCGGTTTCATCGATACCAAGCACCCGCACAGGTTCAGGCTCGGTGAGCAGTCGGTTTGCACGCTCGACGAATGTACGGTGCGCAGTCGGCCAGGACACATTGTGGGCGGCGGCGACCTCGACCACCGAGCGCGCGGCATTTCCGATTGCCGCGCCGATCCGGGTACGGAGCCGGCCGGTGATGCGGGCTCGGCGCGGGATCTTCTCGATTGCATAGGTGAACGATCCGCGTTCACGGTATTCCTCCCGGCATCGCCACCTGGTCTTGTTCCATCGCGGCTTGATTCGTTGATCACCGTAGAGAATGTCCTTCGGTTGGGTGGTCACCCGCCCCTTGGCGGAGGTGGAGAACACCCCGCGCGACGGGCACGCGGTAGCGGTGTCAGCGTCCGTGGCGACCTCCATAACCAGGCTGTCGTCGTCCTGCCTGGACACACGGGTCATCCGCACTCCTGGTAGCCCGGACAGCACTGTCGCACTCTCGGTCAACGCCCTGGCCTTTCAGTCGTCGGTAGTTGACGGAGAATCTTTCATTTGAGAGGGTCAGGGGCGCTCAGCGGGCCGACCCGTGTGGTTGTCATCCCGTGGGTCCGTTCGGAACCGGCGGCGCCATCGTGAACCCGCATCCAGTTCGCCGACGCACCGCCAGCGTCCGTTGGTACCAGACCAACCCTGCGCAGTTGCCATCGGCGGTAATCGAGGCAGGGCCGTTGGTCACGATCACCGCAGAGTCAGCCTCGGGTGATCCTGCCGCCAACGCGCGCCGCTACGCCATCGTCGGCCCGAAATAGTCAACCAACCGTGTTGTAGCTGGCATCTGACTACTGGTAGCTCACCGCTGTGGGTTTGACGACGAAGATGACGCGGTCGGGAGCATCGCCGGGGGGACCTGACATAGCTAGTTGGTAGCGTTCGGCTAGAGCTATGAACAGTTCAGCATCTGGATCGGGGTCGATTGCTACGACTCGACCTCGCACTTCTAGGTATCGGTATGGCTGGTCTGGATCGTTGATCGATAGCGCTACGCGGTGCTCAAGTGCCACATTTCGTGATTTGCGGCGTGTGGTTGTGTTGGTGAAGCGAATGTATGTGCCGTCCCAGTTGAACCACATCGGGTTTGCCTGCGGTGTTCCATCGGGTCGGATCGTTGCAAGGTGCGCGAACAAAGGTCTGGATAAAAGATCTGCGTGTGTGTCGGGGATTATCGACATGAGTTTCCAATTCTGTTGTCTGAGAATAGATCGTGTATTGCCGAGTGATTTACGCGGCGATGGGCTCATCGGTTCACGCGAACGCGGCGCTGATCGTGGTAGGTCGTGAAGTTGTCGCCTTGACTTGCCCTCATCACCGCTCGGATCCTGTATGACAGCAGGTCCCCGCGACGATGTGCGGCGACCATTGAGAAGTGCTTGTCGCCCCATCGGTTGAAACGTGAGCTACGCCAACCAGTGCGCCAACCGGTCGGCGGCATGCGGCAGCCATTTCCAGCGTGCGTTGGCGACCAGATGGTCCCCTTCGGGTATCGACAGATACTCGCCGCGCTGGGCGTTCCGCGCCAGTGGTTCGCCGTTGACGACGCCGGGGATCACGTCCTGCCCGCCATCGACTACCAACAATGGCTGCGTGATCGACGGCGCTACCTCGGATAGATCGACGCGGTCCGCGAAGTCCTTTGCGGCTTGCTCGGTTCCGGTCCGCAGCACCAGCGTGTGCGTGACAAACGGTGGCAACTCCGGCCAGCTCATCCGGTCGAGTCCGCTGACCAGGACCCCGGCATGCAGTCTCGGTTCGTGCGCCAGTGCCACGGCTCCGTAGTACCCGCCGAGGCTGAGGGCAATGAGCCCGATCCGGTCGGTGTCCACGTCGCGTCGCTGCTCGAGAACATCGATCGCCTGCCCGACCACCAGCTGATAGTCCGCGGTGGGCGCCGTATTCGGTGCGAGTTCGCCTTGGCCGGGGCCGTCAATGGACAGCGTGGCTATGCCGCGGCGAAGTAGTGCCTCCGCAACGGTGTGGAATTCGGCGATACTCGAGTCCAACCCCGGGACCACCAGAACGACGGGCGCATCCTTAGCGGCGGCGGGGCGGCGAAGCACACCGACGAAGTCGGCGCCTTGGATCCATTCGGCGTCGGAGTGGCTGTGCTGCAACGCTTTCCGGTAGCTATCTGCAGATTCTGCATGTCCGAGGCGATCGGGTCCGGGAAGTGTGGTCGAGAAGTGAAACCACAAGGACGCGGCCAGGTAGGCCTCCGCAGCGGAGGCAGTGCGGCCGGCGGTCGATGCGTCCTCGGCCAGGGCACGGTGGGTGCGGCCGGCCGCACGAAAGTGCGGTTGCCAGTCATCGATGCTCTGCAGACGTGAGGTCACGGCTTCGTATTCGTTCGGATCGACCCCGGCCGAGACTGCACGCGAACGGGTCCCTCCGATCGTTGCTTCGAGGATTCCCGGCAAGTCGAAGAACTTAGTCATTGTGCGTACTCCTTGGTTGATGTTTCGCGTCTGGAAAAAAATTGGCTCAGCCAACGGTCAGCACTGCGTTGCCCTGGATTCGTCTGCCGCGCAGCTCTTCGATCACCGCAGCGGTCTCGGCCCAGGGGCGGATGCTACTGATCTCCGGGTGTAGCCGCCCACCCGCGACCAGATCGACGAGCGTGGCGAGGTCGCGCGCGTGGTCGAGTTCGCCACGCGTGTAGGAGAAGTGTTGGATTCTCGCGCCGGGCGAACGCGCCAGCAGATCAAAAAAGCTCACGGTCACCGAGGTTCGGCTGGCCTGCCCGAACCACACCAGTAACCCGTCTGGAGCCAGTCGCTCGATTGCCTGGGGAAACGAGTCGCCGCCGACAGATTCGAGCACCACATCGAACGGTCCAGCCGTGTCTGTCACCTCCTGGACCACCTTGACCGCGCCGAGTTCGAGTAGCCGCGCACCGCGCGAAGGCGAAGCACTGACTGCGGTGATGTTCGCTCCCGCAGCGGCGGCCAACTCTACGACGTAGTGCCCCACTCCGCCGCTGGCTCCGGTGATCAGGATCCTGCGCCCGATCAGCGGCCCGACCGTCCGGAGCAGCCGAAGCGCGGTGAGCCCGGCCAACGGGAGCGCTGCTGCGGTCTGCTCCGAGATGCTGTCCGGCAGCACCGCAACATTCGAGGTGTGGACCGCGACTTCCTGCGCCCATCCGGCGGCCGGCGGATGGGCCACTACCCGAGTCCCTACGCTGGGGCCGCTTCCATCGCTTGCGGCTCTGATGACGGTGCCGGCCACGTCTTTTCCTGGCCGCCACCCCTGCATCGGATTTTCGAGTAGGAAGGTTTCACCCCGGTTGACCGAGAAGGCTTCGACCTTGATCACCAGCTCAGCTGCCACCGGACTGACGGTCGACACCTCCGCCTCGGCCACCGTTACTCTCTCGTCCCTGGAGGGTACCAGTGCACGCATCGCTTCCCCTGTCCTCTCGTCCCCGCTCGTTCGGCGACGACTACCAGGATCATCGGTTCGGTCGCTTCTGGGAAGTAGGCAGCAAATAGTGGTATAGGTATCTCATGGTGACCACACAGGTAGACGCCGTCTTCTCAACCATTTCGGACGACGGCCGGTTCGATGTGATGGCTGCGGCCTGCCCGACCCGACAGGTAGTGGGCAGGATCGGCGACAAATGGAGCTTGCTGGTTCTGTACGCGCTCAGCCCCGGCACTCTGCGATTTTCGCAGCTCCGCACCCGCATCGAAGGTGTCAGCCAGAAGATGCTGACCCAGACACTGCGCACGCTCGAACGCGACGGTCTGGTCTCACGTCAGATCTACGCGTCCGTCCCACCCAAGGTCGAATACTCGCTCACCCCACTCGGTGCGAGCCTCTCAGACACCCTCGCCGCCATCCGCGGATGGGCGTACGAGCACATGGACGAGATCAGCGACGCACGCGACAGGTTCGACCGCGCCTGAACCCGGTTTGCCCGGACAAAGTTGAAGAGTCGACAAAGGGTGCAGTACGGTCGGTTTCCCCGCTGAATCCAGAATGCGCGCCGCTCAATAGTAGAGCTATCCGCGCAGTGGCGTAGGCGCTCGATACAGAAATTCGGCAATTTTGATAGCGGCAGAGTCTGTGTCGAAATCCAGACTCGAATAATATTTTCCTGCGCTGTGTGAGCGACGAGCTTCCCGAAAATATTTCGTCTATCGAGTGTTATGAGTCGCAGCGGAGGCTCGATGTTTCATTCGTCTGATCTTGAATCTTCAACTAGTTCGAGACGTCGCAGTGCCCACCAAATGTTACGTGATAAATTTGAATTTTTTAACGAGCCTCCGATTATTTTTTCGTAACGTGCAATTCGATATCGAACGGTATTTTGATGGACGTGAAGTTTGGTGGCCGTCGCTTCGACGTTCTGGCCCGTCTCAAGGTATTCGTCGACCGTCTTGAGTATCGCCCGCGCGACTTCGCCGCGACCAAGGGGGAGTACGAACCTCTCGTACAGTAGATCGCCAACCTGTAGGTCAGTGGATACGGCGGGCAATAGCCCGAGGTCGAGTAATGAATAACATCCTGTCATTTTGAACATGCGTGCCGTCGTGGCGGCTCGGCTTGCGCTGCGCATGGAATTCCCCAGCGCCCCGATGGATGCGAGCGGGCCGATACCGATAGTCACTCCGGGGTACTCGATCACGTCGGTTGTGCAAAATCCGGCAATGCTTCCCTCTATCAGCGCGACAGCGCCGTCGGGGGCTGTAAATCCTGGAAGATCCATAAGGCTTCGTTCAATCTCCCGCAAACTCATTTCAGTGAAAGTTGTCACCGAAAATGTGTGATACTCCCGATCTAATCTGAAACCGTATTCAATCGCTTCCAGCTTAATTTCGTCCGAGTCGGGAGAATTAATCAACGCATTCTTGAGGAACGTGGAGAGGGTGCTCTTCATGCCGCCGTTCGCTATGAGTCGGGACGCTTTGTATCCTATAACGAAATACCTAATCGCCACTTCTGTGGCTCCTAAAATAAATCGAGTAATATCGACGAGAATATTTCCATCTACCATTTTGGTGCGACCAAATTCTACGATACCGTCAACTGTCTTCCCTACTCCAATCTGCCACCCGCGCAACATTACATCCAGAGGTATTCCGAGCTGGGCTCGCGCAGCACCGTAAGATTCAAAGGAACTGTAATCTGACTCGTTGAATTCCCTCCCAGTCGAAACAACCGAGTTGATCCGAATTATTGCATCCGCCAAAACAGGCATCCAGATCTCGGGAGAAACTTCGTAAGAATCAGGAAATTCTTCCATAAGTTTCGCATGAAATATTGACGCGAGCTTATCTGGGTCAAAGAGGAATTTCCTGAGAATCTCACTTACGGCCTCCGTAGGGAGTGCTCGTCGGTCCATCAGCTACCTCCCACTGTTAATTCCGATGCAACGACGACTGACACCGCACCCCGAACCGACCCCCGTCGTCTCTGTGGTCAGAACCGCGGCCCGAGGGTCGCCGACGGTAGTCAGGTGTGAGGTCGCAGGTGTCAACCGACACCCTCTGAGTTACGAGCGGGTCTCCACCTGAGCCTTCCGCCGAAAGCGGGAGGTGGTAGGTGATTGACGGGCGATGCCGTTCTTCTGGATCTCGGATGATCCGGTGAGGATTCGGAACATCCGCAGTCGTTGGAACAGCGATTCGATCTCCGAACCGCGGACGACGCCGGACTTGTCGTGGATTTGAACTGCGTAGTCATTGAGCGCGCGGCGCAGTAGTCGGTCGCCATGTCGGCGAGTTTATGCTGGATGGACTGCAACATCATCAGTGGTGCGCCTTGCTGCACTCCATCGATAATTCCAGTGCTCGGCGCGCTCCGCCGAGAGCGGTGGGGCAGTGCGGGAGCCAGTTGACCGCCACTCGGCCGAGACCGATCCGCAAGCCCTCGCCGACATTTCCGAGGAGCTGTTCCGGACCTACGTAGCAGTCGTCGAGGATGATGTCCGCTTCGATGTGCTGGCCGGACACGGGGACATCACTCCCGGCCACGCAGCCAGGGGAGTCCAGGTCGACCAGGAAGGCTGAGTACGAATCCGGACTGTCGCCGTCGCTGCTGGATGCCATCTTGGCGATTAGGACCGAGAAATCGGCGAACGGGCCGGCGGAGGAGAACATCTTGTGGACGTTCAGGCGCCGTCCGGCGCCGTCCGGGGTTGGGGTGGTGAGCATGCCGCGAACATCGGATCCTGCGTCGTTCTCAGTGAGGGAGAAGCAGCATGCCGTCTCGCCGCGCAGCACTATTAGCAATTATTTTCCATTTGGTGTTCGGTGGCGTATTGGAAGATCGATCCAGCTCGGAGCGGGCCGCCGATGTCTCCGATTATCGACGTCGAGAGGACCCGCGGCGATGCGCCGACCTCTTCCTTGGTGCGTCGACTTCGATGTGTGACATTGCACACGTGAGATGTATTTGAAAGATAAACCAATTGCCCCGTTCTGTCAATCAGTAGGCATCCGGTGCATTTTCCAGGGTTGATCGAAACCCTTCGACGCACCTCAGAGTGGAACGGTTGCCAGTTGCGGGTCGTGAAACACCGATCAATCGCGCCACGGTCCCGTCGGCGGCGTTGGCGATCATCGATGAGGAAGGCGTGGAAGGCCCTTCCATGCGGCGACTAGGGGAAGCGCTCGATAGAAATCCGATTACCCCCTACAGGTATGCGGCAAACAAGGCGGCGGTGGTGGGCTCAAGCGCAGAGACTGACCATTTCCCGGCCGTGGCCGTCGGAAGGTTCTGTCTGTAAACGCTTAGAGGTTTGCCTGCGGGCGTGGTTTCGCTCAGCGTGTCGGGGTGAAAAACCGAACTGGAGAGACATGCCCGCGGATAGTGGCCGGAGTGAGGATGATGCGAGAAGGGCGCTGGCACGATGGTGGGGCCCTCAGGTTTGATGTGCAGTGGAGTGACGCCGAGCTCTCGAACCTGGAGAGGCGATCATGCCGTGCGGTCACGATGGCGCGGTCTTCCGAATTCGATTGTTGTGCAAAATGTTACGTGCTGTGGTGTCCTTGGGGCTCGGTTATTCGCGCCGGCTCGTGGCGGTGGGGGCCGAAGGGTCCGCCTCAGTCGTAGGTGGTCGCGCGATTCGCTCATTGAAGTCGGTCGGTTTTCATACAAACGGAGAAGGCGAGCAAATGTCCGCCGGAGTTCAGAGGGCGCTGTCACGTTGTTGAACGCGGCAAGCTGGGAGAATGTGGCGTGCCCACCCCAACGCTGTCCTACAAAGGCCACCGCTACCCGGTCGAGATCATCAATCACTGCGTGTGGTTGTACTTCCGGTTCCCGCTCAGCTTCCGCGAAGTCGAGGAACTCATGCTCGAACGCGGTGTCCTGGTCAGCTATGAGACGATCCGGAGGTGGTGCGCCAAGTTCGGGCAGGCATACGCAAACCAGCTGCGCCGACGGCGTGCCCGGCCCGGTGACAAGTGGTACCTCGACGAGGTCTTCATTAAAATCAACGGCACACTGCATTACTTATGGCGGGCGGTCGACCAGCACGGCAACGTGCTCGACGTGCTGGTCCAGTCCCGCCGAAATGCTTTGGCGGCCAAACGGTTCTTCCGCAAGCTACTCAAAAAGCTGGAGTATGTGCCGCGGGTGATCGTGACCGACAAGCTCCGCAGCTACGAGGTGGCCCATCGAGAGATGTTGTCATCGGTGAAGCATCGGCAGTCGAAGTATCTCAACAACCGGGCAGAGAATTCCCATCAACCCACCAGACAGCGGGAGCGGGCGATGAAACGTTTCACATCGCCCGGGCACGCGCAACGATTTCTGTCCGCCTTCGGCGGCATCTCACCGCATTTCCGACCCAACCGGCACAGACTCTCGGCGCCCGAATGGCGGACCGAGATGGCCGACCGCTTCGCGGTCTGGCAAGAAGTCACCACGACCGACCCCGCTGCCTGAAAGTGAACTGTCCGGCGGTGTCCCGTAGCCGAATGCCCTAAACTAGCTGCGCCGCTAGACGTTTCGATTAACGTGACAGTGCCCGCACAACGCTTCCTCTCGGCTTTCTCTGGCATCTCACCGCACTTCCGACCCCGCCGACATCGACTGACCGCGCCCGAGTGGCGTACCGAGATGGCCGACCGATTCGCGGTCTGGCAGGAAGTCACCGCGACTACCGCCGCCGCCTGAGAATCAACGTCTCAGCCGTTCCCCGTAGCATCGTGTCCTAAATTAGCTGCACCGCTATACCTTTCGACTAACGTGACAGTGCCTTCTGGAAGCAATTCGACATCCCGAAGTCCGTGAAGAAGGACCTGTTCTGGGATCTGCCCGAGTCGCGTCAGACTCTGCGTAACTACTTCGGTGACGTCCGCACGCTTGCTACCGACACCGAACCGCGGGTCGCGTGTGGTGTGGAAGGCGTGCAAGATGGACGGCCGCGCATCGCGTTTTCGTAGTGAGCCTGATCGCAGTGCGCACAACGCCGCGGCCTAGGGGCGGCGCTTCTCCCTGGCCGTTGCGTTACCGACGTTTCCCAAAGTTCTTATGCAACTGATTATTTCGACGTATTGCGCAAATGGTGCAGACGTCTGTCTCTGTGGGTCAGGATTGCCACCCCGCCCTGCGATTCGGAGATGGCTGATTATTTTTAAACAGGCTGCGCTGCAACATATTTGAGGCGCACTTCCGTCTGGGGTGATCCAATCCTTCGGCAATGGCACGCGCACGACATTTTTCAATTCGGCACCCGTCAATCCCACTCGTTCAGGAACGCTGGAGCTGAATCTCCGCAAGCGTACCGGCGATCGCGAATCCTCCAGCGATCGCGCACCCCGCAATTCGAGTGCGCCGCGGCGGATTGGCTGTCATGGCGAAGGCCCGGTATCGCAGACATCGACCGCGACGCCGGCTCGCAGCAGCGTTCGAACTGACGTCGGGGCGCACAGAGTCGCGGCGAAAAGGCCGCCACCGATGTAGATTTCACGGATTCCGAAGGTCCGAGCCGTTGCACGGGCGGTTGCACGTGCCGCATCAGGTCCGGCGATGAGGTCGTTGGCGCGGGTGGGCGCGATCATATGTGCCACGCCGATCGCCGTACGAGCCAGGCCCACAATTTCGGGAAGGCGGCGGACGAGAGTTGAGCGGCGGGCGGACGATGTCGAACCGAAAGCCATCTGTGTGTTCCTTACCTCGTGAGAGTTGTCTGTTCGCGTGCGATACGCCGAAGAAGTCCCACCGATTTTTTGATCCCGTATGCCACCAACGTTTTTCGGCCGTTGGGATGCGTCCATTGGAGCAAAGCTGATCCTTCGTTCACGGAGCCGTCGAGAACGGTCGGCTCACCCAGGAGGGGGAGTGGGCCGACCACTTTGATCGACAGTCCCAGGATTTCGGTCCAGAAGTAGTCGTCGGTCGGAGGGCATGTGGGTTCGAGACCCAGTGCCGAAGCGGCTGCGACTTTCCCCTGGGCGACTGCGTTCGACCAGAACGGTTGTCTGTGTTGCCGCGCCGAGCTACGAAAATAGGTGACGTCTCCGGCAGCGAAGACGTTCGGTATTGCGGTCGCGCACCGGGCGTCGATACCGACGCCCTGTTTGTCGGCGGCACCGGAACTTTCGAGCCAGTGCGAGTCGGGAATTTCCCCGGCGCAGGTCACGACGAGATCCGCATGCAGTTCTCGACCCGAGTGGGCTATTCCGGTGACGGGATCTCCGATCAGTTCGACGGGCCGATCGGTGCGCACTATCTGCACCGGTGAGGATCGCGCACGGGCGGTGATTGCTTCGGACAGAAACGACCCGAGGATACGTTGGAGCGGTGCATCGACGTCCACGACGGTGACTGCGATGCCGCGCGCTGCACATACGCTGGCGACTTCCATTCCCAGAAAGCCGGCGCCGACGACGATCGCCGAATCGGCCTCGTCGAGCCGAGTGCCCAGCTCCCGTGCGTCGGCGAACGTTCGCAACACCAGCTCGCCGTGTTGGGTGGGTGCACCGATACGGCGGGCTCGAGCTCCCGTTGCGACGATGAGGGTATCGAAGCGAACTTGGCGTCCATCGGCGAGTAGAACTGCTTGTAGGTCGGTGTCGAGGCCGGTCGCGGTGCCGCGGATGGCAGTGATGTCGAGGTCCGATAGATCCCACACCTCGGCTTCCTTCGCCCCCTCTTTGAGGATGTGCTTGGACAACGGTGGCCGGGCGTAGGAGCCGTCGCTGTCTGCCCCGATCATCGCGATGGGTCCGAGGTGGCCGCGCGCACGGAGTTCGCGTGCAGCTGTGCATCCTGCAATGGAATCGCCGACGATGACGATGTGGCGATCGGAGGTACTCACTGTTGCTCTTTCAGCGCGGCAACGGGGCAGGCGCCGATCGCCGAGCGGGCGCCGGGAGCGAGCTCGTCCGGAATGTCTGTATTTTCGTACGGATAGGAGAGTTCGCCTTCGTCGTCGAGGCTGAACACCTTCGGCGCCTGTTCGGTGCAGATACCGTGGCCTTCGCAGCGGTTCCAGTCGACGCTGATCTTCATGGGAGTGCCTTTCCTGCTGCGACCAGCTTCAAGGGAAGCCGCTCGTATCGGTGAATGACGTTGTTGATTGCACGTTCCGCGCTGCCTGCAGGTTCGATGCGGGCGACGCGCCGGGCGAGGATGCGCAAGATGGTCTGTGTTTCGAGCCGGGCCAAGCCTTGGCCGGCGCAGCCGTGTGTTCCGGAGCCGAATCCGAGCTGACGTGCAGCGTCGCGTGTGATGTCGAACGAATCCGGATCATGCCACTCGCGCGGGTCTCGGTTGGCGGAGGCATACACCACCAACACCCGACCGCCTGCGGGGATCATCGAGCCTCCCACGTCGGTGTCCCGTGTCGCTCGGCGGGAGAACGCGCGGACCGGCGACTCGAAGCGGACGACTTCGTTGACCGCGTTCGGGATCAGATCGGGGTCCTCGCGAACGGCCCGCCATTGGTCGGGGTGTTGCGCGAACAGATTCAGCGCGCCCGATATTGCACCGATCGTGGTGTCCAGAGAGGGGGCGAGGTAATCGATCATCAAGGCAGGGCACTGTGACTTGTCGATCTTGTTTTCGTCGGCGGCGATGAGAACGTCTTCGCCCATGCTACCGGGAAGTACGGATCGCTCTCGGACAACCCTTTTGGAGAAGGCCAGCATCTCGGCCGCGGCTTTCGTTGCTCCGACAGCATGTCGGTTGATCGGGCCGAGGGCATCGAATGTGGCCCCGGCCCAACGCAGCAAGTCGTAGCGACCGTCTTCAGGCCACCCGACGAGATCAGGCACGATCGACATGGGCAAGGCTGTCGCGAGGTCGTCGACTCCGTCCACCCACTGCTTGCGGAGGGCATTCTCGACGATGCTTTCGGCTTTTTCTTCGATCGCAGACGTCATCTTCCGAACAGCCTTGGGAGTTAACCGATGCGCCAGGACGGATCGCTTCAGAGCGTGCTCGTCTCCATCGCTGTTGAGGGTCGTACCCTGACCCAACTTGTTGGCGACCGGGTTGAGCCCTACGCCGTCGCCGGAAATGAATGTCTCGTCGTCGAGCAGCACGGATTTGCATTCGGCGTACCGGGCAACGGCAAAAACGCGATGGCGTGCAAGCCACACCACCGGGCCCAACGCGCGTAGCTCGGCGTAGTGCGGATACGGATCGAGAATGGCCTCTGTCGAGTAGATGTTCGCACGGTATTGCGGAATGGAGATGTCTGTAGTCATGAGGTTCCTAAATGAGGGGTGAGGACACAGTGCCGAGGGCTCGAGAACTGGGCCAGCCCGACGGTCAAGCCGGCCTGGCCGCGCCGACGGGGACCGGCAGCACAGGTACTCGGGTGTGCAGTGAAGACAGCGACCGGGAGGACGCCATCACTGTTCGGTCCGGCCGTACGATCGCCGCGCAGGACCGGCCGCGCCGGAGCCATGTTCCCAGAGGCGAAGATTCTTCGACTACCAATACGTGCGCACCCCGGCGGGTCATCTCTCGCCGCTGCCCGTCACTCGGGCGTGTCATTGTCACGACGACCGTCTGGTCCGGAGCGACCTCGTCGAACCGGGTCGATGTGTCCACCAGCGTATTTGGGCAGAGTGTTCCTGCGAGTCCGTGAATCGTCGGAACGCCGCGGCGAACGAACTGCGATGTACGCAGGCTGGGGGTTGCGCTGTCGGTGACTTTGACTGTGATGCCGGGAAGCTTGGTCAGCGGCGGGAGGACACGTTTCCTCACTGCGGCAGTTCGATGGCCGCCCCCGGTCATCGCCCAGCCGACCATCACGGCCAGTTTGATCATCGCGGTAGCGTGCGGGCCGCGTTCGATCTGGTAACTGTCGAGTGCGGATTCGGGGAGCAGACCTTGCCGGACCGCGACCAGTTTCCACATCAGGTTTTTTGCATCACGCAGGCCGGCGCCCATGCCTTGTCCGATGAACGGAGGCGTGAGGTGGGCTGCGTCGCCGAGCAGAAATACTCGGCGATCGCGCCACCGGTCGGCGACCTGCGCGTGAAAGGTGTATTCAGCGACCCTGATCAGGTCCATATCCGAGTTGACGACAGCTCCGAGCCACGGGTCGAGCAGCGGGCGCAGGGTATCGAGGTCACGATAATCGTCCACGGTTTCGTGATCCTGCAATCGGAATTCCCACCGATATCGCGTGTCACCGATCCGCATGTAAGTTCCCGCGCGGTGTGGGTCGCACAGTTGGTGGACGCCATCCCATAGCTGCAAGTCGGCGGTGGTGGCGATGTCGACGACCAGCCACCGTTGCTCGAATCCCAAGTCCGTCATCTGTGATCCGATCGCGGAGCGCACGACGCTGTTGGCTCCATCGCAGCCCAGCACGTAGTCCGCCGTGACCGAATGTACTCGCCCGGTGACTCTTTCGGTATATATCACGCGCACCGTATCGCGTTCGTTGATGACGTCGGAGACTTCGCAATGGCCACGAAATGTCACATTGCCGCCTTGGTCCATTCTTGCTCGCAGCACCGCTTCGAGTGCGGGCTGGTCGAACATGTTGGCCGCGGGGAATCCGTGTGGTTGTTCCGTCGGGTTGCGGGTGAATTCTGCGATCGTGCTCATTTTCGAGTCGATCAATCGCAGACCCTGCCCGGCTCGTGAGATCGAGCCGAACTCGTCGGCGATGCCGAGGTCGCCGAGGATGCGATAGATCTCGTCATCGAGGTGAACGGCTCGCGGTTGCGCGAAAACGCTTGTCCACCTGTCGAGCACAAGACAGTTCGTGGAGTATCGGCCCAGAAGTGACGCGGCCGTCGTTCCGGATGGACCGGCCCCGACGATTACCACGGGGTAGTGCTTTCCGGTCATGACGCCACTGCGGTTCGGCACGTAGTGGAAGTACCGAGCCGAGGCAAAGTTTCGCCTGTCCCGAGATTCATCGCGCGTACTTCACCTTCGTGCGCTGGATTCCGAGGTCGAGCATGAAGTCATCCGTTGCGATGCTCACTTCGACCACATCCCCGTCCTTCAAGTAGCGGGGATTGGCCGACTGCTTGTTGAAGAACAGCTTCCATTTGAGCGCGGGCGGTAAGAAACCGCCGATGATCTCGATTAATTTGGCGGGCGCCTTGAGGGCCGTTCCGCCGGGTGTGCCGGTGAGAATCAAGTCCCCGACATCGAGGCGTTGAAATTTGCTCAGGGTCTCCAACGCCTTTGACGGCGGATAGATCATGTCTCGGACCGTACTGTTCTGTCGCAGTTCACCATTGACGCGAAGCATCAGCCGGAGCTTGTCGAAACGGGCGAAGTCGCCTTCCTCGAGAATGAGCAGCACCGGACCGACGGGAGTGAAGGTCGGGTACGACTTCGCCTCGTAGAACTGTGTTTTCGGCAACTGAACATCGCGGGCGGACACATCATTGGTGATCACCAGTGCTGCGATATGGCCGGCGGCGGTGGAGTTGTCCACCGGAGTGCCGACAGGGAACGGCTTTCCGATGACGAGTCCGATCTCCGCCTCGTAGTCGAGTAGATTCACGTGTGCGGGTTTGACGATGGCGTCCGTGGGTCCACTGATCGAGCCGGACGATTTCCGGAAGAAGGTTAGCGGGACCGTGTCGGGGTTCATGCCCGAATCCTTGACGTGTGAAACGTAATTGGTCATCTGTGCGACGACCCGGCACGGGGCGGTGACTGGTGAAATCAGGTCAAGTGTGTCGACCGGTACGGTGTCTGTGCTGTTGGATGCGGCATCGACTGCTGTGCGATCGCTGAGCAGTTCGGCCGTGGTCGTTGCCGAGGTGTCGATGCGTGCTGCCCCGGCGGGTAGCTGTACCCACCAGGCGTCGGGGGTGCGAAGGACCGGGATGCTCATGAAGAGGCTACTTTCAACAGGCCGCGGAGGCGTTCGGGGTCGAATTCGTTGTCGCGGCGTAGGGCCGAGATGATCGATCGGAGTTCGTGGAGAGCGTCTTTGCCGGGAGCGAGGCCGAGGAAGTCCTTGCTCACAGGTGGTCCCCATTGGGCCAATCCTGTTGCGGTCATCGGTGCCCACCCAGGTTCGAGGGAGGAGTCGAAGAGGTCGCCGTCACTGAAGTGTTCGACGAGGAAACCGTCCGGGTCCCGCCAGTAGTCGAATATCTGGCTGCCTTGGATGTGGCGGCCGATGCCCCACGAGTGCTTGTATCCGCGTTCGGTGAGGTACCGGTGACCGGCCCCGATGGCGTCGAGGTCGCACACCTGGTATGCCGAGTGCACGTAGCGGTCCGAGGGGCCCAGCGTCATGGCGAGCGTGTGATGGTCGGTGGGGGTTTCGCCGCGATCGCAGCGAATGAAGCTCATCACTGGACCGCGTTCGCGTTGGCCGTCGTAGAAGAGGAAGTCGCTCACGATCAGCCCGAGGTGTTCGAGGTACCAGTCGAGATTCTCGAGGTAGCGGGTGCGCTGGAGAACGACGTGTCCCAGTCGTTCGACTCGCGCAGGTTCACGCGGAGTTCGCTGGGTGGTGTTCAGTCGGGGAGCGATCTGGGGTGCGGTGTGCGAGACACCGAAGTTGAGGGCGTGTACCTGTTGTCGCGGCAGTTGCGCCCCGCCGTCGATTTCGGCGACCACCCGCACTGCCTGACCGCTCGGATCGGTCAAGCTCACCGCGACCCCGCCGATGGCGTCGGGAAGTCGATCGATGCGGCGGTCGGCCGCCTCGGCCAGTTTCACCACGTCGGCGACGTCGGCGGCCAGGAAGGCCGCGCCGACGTAGCTCGAGCGGTCCCCCTTGCGGATGATCACACACGGGGAACCGACATCGGTACCTCGCAAATGCAGTTCATCCGGCGTACGTAGCGTGACCGAAAATCCGAAAGCCTCGGCAAAGGCTTGTGCTTTGACCAGATCCGGCTTCCGGAACTCGAGCCATGCGATGTCGTGGACCTTGATGACCGGATTCCTGGCGCGCCCGGGATGTTCACCCGGCAATGATCCTTGGTCGACGTGAATGTTCTGGTGGCCGTCGACGCCTGACCGGGGGTTGATGTCTGTCGGCATGTTGAATCCTCCGAAATTGTTGACGATATCGTCACTTATTGCAGGAGGCCGCGTCAAGCCTTTTTGACGAAATCGTCATTTTGTTATGGTGGCGTTAGACTGGGCTCCTTGCGTGAAGGAAGGGAAGCATCAAGTGATGGAGGACAACCGCGTCGAACGCCGCAAAGCTCGCACCCGGGCGGCACTCGTCCGAGCCGCACTGGATTTCGTTGCAAGTGGCAACGTCAACGCGCCAGTTCTGGAGATCACCCAAGCTGCCGATGTCGGCAACGGATCCTTCTACAATTATTTCGCCAGCAAAGAGGAACTGTGGAGCGCCGCCGTCGACGAGGCGCTGGAATCCGTCGGCGCGTACCTCGACACCCTCACGGTGGGCCTGGATGATCCCGTCGAGAAGTTCACGCAGTCCTTCAGGCTGTCCGGGCGCCTGTTTCGAATGGAGCCACAGCTGAGTCGGGTTCTGCTCACCGCGGAAGCGGCGGTGGTTGCGTCCGAGCGAGGTTTGGCGCCGCGCTCGCGCCGAGACATCGAATCGGCGACGAAACAGGGACGATTCGACGTCGAGGACTCCGAACTTGCCTTGGCTCTTGTGTCGGGCACCCTGTTGTCGATGGGCCGTTTGCTCCTTGAAGATTCGGATCGAGACGAGGCGAGCACCGTCGACCGAACGACCATACGAGTTCTCCGGGCGCTGGGTGTACCTGCATGCGAGGCGGAAGAGTTGTGCAGCAAGGCCCTTCCACAGTCTTACCGTGGTGCGCTGCGCACCGTCATCGCCCCGGCGTCAGTCCTACCGGATGGCACCTAGAGGCGCAGCATTTCGACAGTCCGATGTCTGCGCAGGGCGCCGGCATCTCGGCTGCCTGCGCGACCGGAGGAGCGTGAATCAGGTATCCCCAAGTCCTCGCGGTGGAGACTCCCCCACATCGCACATATCCGCGAGCGTTCTACGGTCCATGTCGGACGAAGGAGTTTCGGTACTCGTCGAGAAACTCTCATACACCCTTGACTGACGACTTGATCATAAGTGATGATTACGTCAGAAAGTGGAGTGAACTTCCCCGACAAATGAGAAAGATCTGCCCGGGTGTGGTCACCGCGCCGCGCTTCGCCAGGTTCGGATGGTCCTACAGACATCCTGTGGGAAGGCTCACCGCCTTTCGTCCGTGCAAATCCGAGTGGCGGGCGATTCAGCACCGCAAACAGCCGATTGGCACCTCACTTTTTACTGTCGTCCGCTGGCGGCAGGAGAAGGGAATCCAATGGATAGGGCCAGCGCCCCTTCGCGGGAAGTTGTCGATGCAGTCGCTTTCTTGTTGCAGCAACCTGATGCACCCGATTTCCGTAGGCGAGCCCAGAAATTAGTCAAGCGCCTACCAGCGAAAGCACAAGGGCCGGCGCAGCTCGACTACACGGAATCGGACCTTTTCGTAGTGAGTGCGGCGCGCAAACGTCGGGCAGATCTTGCGGTCGACGCTGCCGAACTTCGAGCAGAAGGGCGGGTCGAGAGTCCTTTCAAAGCAAAGACTAAGCGTAAATAGAGTCCATTTCCCGCAGCGTCCGACGAGGAGAGTACCCACAGTAGTCAGCGGAGGACCGTCCCGGAATCTTGGGCTTAGGCGGTGGCATTCATGCTGTGTCTCAGCAACACTGGTTCTTCCTGACCGCAGTACGGCCACGGATTCGGTCCACCCAGCAAACCGTCGCTCAACCAGCAGAGGCTACGTATCCCCGCTCCCGAGGGTGAGGCGGCCAGGTTGTCCATTCCCTTCCAACCAGAACCAAAAGGTGCACATGAAAACTGCAGTTGTTACCGGAGCATCTTCAGGCATCGGCCGTGCCGTCGCCCGAACACTACTCACACGAGAATTCCATGTGATCGGCACGAGTAGGAATATCTCGTCGATCGCCGACCCCCTGCCCGGCGTCGAGTACCGCGAACTGGATCTGACCGAATCCGAATCCATACAGGCTTTCGTCAACGGCCTTCAACACATCGACATCGACGTGTTGGTCAACAATGCAGGCGAAAGCCAATGCGGCCCAATCGAAGAGCTGCCCATTGACGCCGTGAGGCGTCTTTTTCAGCTCAACGTATTCGGCCCGGTGGAACTGACCCAGCGCGTGCTACCCGGCATGAGGGCTCGTGGGCGCGGCACAGTCGTCAACATCGGCTCGATGCTGGCGAGCTTCCCCCTGGCCTACCGCTCTTCATACGCGGGAACCAAAGCCGCAATCAAGGCCTTCTCGACGGCCGCCCGTTACGAACTGAAACCATTCGGCATCGACATCACTACCGTCGAGCCCGGCTCGATCGACACCGGACTCTCCACACGGCGCACCAAGTACTGCGGACCGCATTCTCCGTATCAACGCGACTTCACAACTGTGATCGCGAAGCTCGACGCGAAAGAAGAACAAGGCATTTCGCCAGACACCGTGGCGAGAACCGTCCTGAAAGCCGTCGAGGCCAAACACGCACGCCCAGTCTACGCAGTCGGGAGCAATGCACCCGTTGTGTTCCTGGCGCACCGGATGCTCCCACGCACAGTTATGGAGACATTGACGGCCAGGGCATATGGACTCCCCAGTCGGCGTTCGATTTGAGGGCCGCTGTTGGGTGTTCGATGTGAAACGTGTTGGGAGGGTCGGGGTGTCTCAGCCCTCCGGTATCCCTGCTTCCGCTGCACGTTGGTATCGATGCGGCGGTGGTGTGCGAGCTGGGCAAAGAAACATTGACGTGTGTGCGAAATGTGGCCAACTCCACTAGGCAGACAAGCTGAGCGCGTTGATTGACAGATTATCCGCCGACCGCTCAATCGTGCACTTCAGAAAAGATCTACACCCGCAGGGGAATGACGAGGCCGACATGTTCAAAGATTCACGGGCTCGTTGTCTTGCACAGCGCCATCATCATTGACCCTGGCCGGTTCGGTAGATTCGGCGGATGTTGTCGGTAGTGTTTCGGGTCACCGGGTAGACCAGACCTTATGGATTGTTTTACGGTGGAGATGCGGGGTTGAGCAAAGAGCCCGGCGCGGAAAGTGGGTCCCCGTGCTGTGTGCTCAACACGGGGACGTCTCACCTCGTGGAGTCCCTGCCCGGCATCAGCCGGTGGGGGCTCCACTTCGACAGTATGCCGAGTTGGTGTATCTGCAGGTTTCGGAAATATGTGCTTTCGTTGCCCTTCTTGGCGTGATGCTGTCCGGAGATGTTGTGCAGGTGCGAGATACCCGCTCACGTGCAGTGATCTCGATACTCGTTCTGTCTTTGCGGTTGGGCGTTGTCGCCGCGTGTCGAACACGGCATTGTTTGTCCGGGACTGTCTGCATCCGGCGTCTTCGTCGTTCAAACTGTCAGGGACACTGCGTTTTTGGAATACCAGTTGTTCCTCGACGGCAGTGGGGAACATCGGTGCGACGTAGAGTTCGAAGTGGCCGCCGCACGGAGGGCCTCGGCTGGTGGGAGATGAGTTAACGTCGTTGCCATGTCGTATACCGTGGTCGAGGCCTCCACCGTTCCTGCTGGAGAGGGGCCGCATCCGGCGGCGAGTCCGTACGATCGCCGTGTCAGCGAAGCTCTGGGCGTCACCGCGTTCGAGGTATACCAGGTAGCGCTCCCGCCGGATGCCGAGACAGCTCGCCAGATTGTCGGTAACGATCACTCGCGGCACATACTCCAGTCCTTTGAGTAGTCGGCGGAAGAACTTCTTGGCTGCCAATGCGTTTCGGCGGGACTGGACCAGCACGTCGAGCACGTTGCCGTCCTGGTCTACCGCACGCCACAGATAATGCTGGGTACCGTTGATCGGGATGAACACCTCGTCGAGATGCCACCTATCACCGGGCAGGGACCGCCGTCGGCGCAGCTGGTTTGCGTATGCCTGCCCGAACTTGGCGCACCACCGCCGGATCGTCTCATAGCTGACCAGGACACCGCGTTTGAGCATGAGTTCCTCGACTTCGCGGAAGCTGAGCGGGAACCGGAAGTACAGCCACACGCAGTGGTTGACGATCTCGGCCGGGTATCTATGGCCTTTGTACGACGGCATTGCGGTGCTCGCGCCTCATTCTCCCAGGTGTCCGCGTTCAACAACGTGACAGTGCCGTTCAATGGAAGTGGGTGAGGCACGTGCGCTGGAGGCAATCTCGAGCGCGCCAACGTCATGGTCGACACTCATGGCGAACGCCGCCCGTCTGGGTGCGGGTCGATGCCGGTTGGTGCGATTCCGCTGCAGCAAAAGCTGTCGGTCATGTTCGGTTACGACGGTGACGGCGATCTCGAATTCGTGAGGTGTGTCGTCTGTTCGGATGAGAGTCGCCGTCGCGCAGTTCGTGGGAATGTCAGCGGTCACCGCGCGGGCCTGAAGGGGTTCAGGGCGCGGGGTGTGTGCGGTTTAGCTCGGGTCGTCGAACATTTCGCGTGTACATGTTACTTCGAGTGTCGTACACTTCTCGAAACCATTCATTGATGAATGATTATGAGGTGCGGAAGTCCGGCGCGAGGAGTACGAGATATGAGTTTCGACAGGACTGTGACCGGCATGGTCGTCGAGGTGCCCGCGTCTCCGCGACGGCCCGGCGAAGCTGAGAAAGTGGTTCAGGCGCACAGAGAATGGGCGCGTGACCGTGCAGGCCTGGTCGTAATCGGGTCACTCGGAACAGGCAGCGCAGTGGACGAACTTGATGAAGCACTGATCCCCGCATGCGGCAACGTGGAGCGCGCGGTCAACGGCAACGTCCAGGCAGCGATCGCTACTGTCATCAACGGTCGGCTCGTCTGCCGCGAAGGCGAGTTCGAAACCGCATCCGGAAGAGGCTGGGGCACTCGACGTTTCTGGAGAGCGGCCCACTCGGATGGCTGCACCCACACCGGGTTCGTCATCGCTCGAGCATCAGCGATGAACGAGCATCAGACAATTATCATCCGCACCCCGCACCTGACGGTGAGGGCATTGAGTTGGGGGCCGTCGGACGGCCCCTTGGCGCTTCTCCTGCACGGATTCCCCGATTCGGCGACGACCTGGCGTCACCTCGGCCCCGAACTTGCAGCTCAGGGATGGCGAGTAATCGCGCCCTACAACCGAGGTTATGCCCCCTCAGAACTGCCCGCGGATGACAGTTATCAACTCGGCGCTCTGATAGGTGACGTGCTCGATGTCTACGACGCCGTCGGAGGAGACGAACGTGCGGTTCTGATCGGGCACGACTGGGGCGCTGCAATCGCCAGCGGAGTGTCGAGCACAACGCCGCAACGCTTTTCATCGGTTGTGCTGCTCGCGGTACCTCCGTTACCGGCGGTGCTCTCGCTTTTCTGGCCGCCGAAGCTTCGCAACGTATCTGTTGCCGCCCGGCAACTACCGCGCAGTTGGTACATGGGTATCGTCCAAGTCCCCGTACTGTCACAGCTGTTCGGTGAGCGAGTGATCCGTCTGCTGTGGAGGTTGTGGGCCCCGGGGTACGACTACCGTGATGATCTCGACGCGGCTGTGGCAGCGATGCCCGACCGCAATCGCCGCCGTGCCGCATTCTCGTACTCCGCGCGCTGTGGAATCCGTTCTACCGCAGCCGAGCACACGCACCGCTGCAGCGGTACGCATTTGCGCACGCCCGCGTACGGACGCTGTACCTGCACGGGGAGGCGGACGCCTGCGGGATCGTCGAGATCGGCGCCCACAGCCTCTCGGTCCTTCCCACGGGAAGCCTCGCCCGAATCGTTCCCGGCACCGGGCACTTCCTGCACCTGGAAGCCCCGTCCACGGTCGGCAGTGCGATCACCGACTTCATCGGAAAGCCTTGACCACAACCACCGAAACACCACTCCCCGAATCCACAAAGGACAGACCATGCCACGAACTAGCAGGGAACTTGCGGCCGAAGAACTCGACCCGGGCCCGGTTTCCCTCCGTGCTCGCGATGTCAGCTTCGATCTTTCACGTAGCCCACTGCATTGGATCCCGAACCACCCCGTGACATCTCACGTGGTGAGTGCCTATCACATGCTTTTCCCCGAGGTGGAACGATTCTTCATCACCGCGTTCGAAGAAGCACTGCCGTTGGTCGACGACGTACGTCTACGCGAGGATATCCTCGGTTTCATCGGTCAGGAATCCATCCACGCCGACGCTCACGACAAGGCAGTGACGACCTTCCTCCTCGCGCACGGCATCGACGCATCACCCGTGCTGGCACAAGCACGATGGGTGCTGCGAAAGTCGATGGGGCCCAGAGACTTCAAAGACCCGGTTGCCCAACGGCAATACCTGATCGAACGATTGGCGATCGTAGCGGCTTTGGAAAATTTCACTGCCTTTCTCGGCCACTACGCACTCAACAACACTTGGGATCACTACGGGGCTGATCCCGACATCGTCGAGCTGCTGCGCTGGCATGGCGCGGAAGAGATGGAGCACCGCAACGTCGCCCACGATGTCGCACTGTACTTCGACCCCACGTATCGCCGTCGACTACGGGCGATGGCCGTGACCGTGCCGGTCACTGTCCTCCTGTCCGCCCGCTGCATGTGGTTCGTCATCAAATCCGATCCGAACGCCCCCCACTCGCGGCTGCGGACAATGCGCGAGATCCTGCGCGGCGGCAAACTCGGCCTCCTGCCGACAGTGAGGGAAGTACTCGGAGCAATGACTGGGTACCTCAAACCCTCCTACACTCCCGACGACACCGGATCGATGGCTCAAGCCCTCGACTACCTCGCCCAGATCGACGCGCGAACCGGAGCGAAGCCGTGAACGCCGCCGACGGTAGGGAGGTTCACCCGTCCCTTCCCGGAGACATCTGGGGGCGACGGGAAACAGATCGACTCATCGGTACCGTCCACCGGCTCTCAGACCTCTACGTCCGACTGCTCCGACACACGCGCACCCCTCTCGAGGTCTTCCGGCGCGACAGTCACACTTTTTCTGTCGTTGTCACCGAGCGCACCGTCGAAGCAGCGGACGAGGACGTCGTCAGTCTGCGACTCGAACGAGATGGTACCGACCCGCTCCCGCCGTGGTATCCCGGAGCGCACATCGACCTCACTCTGCCCTCGGGACGTACGCGGCAATACTCCTTGTGTGGAGAGCCCTCTGATGCCTCCCACTACCGCATCGCGGTACGACTCATCCCCACTGGCGGCGGCGGATCGCGCGAGATCCACGAGAGTCTGCACGTCGGCGCCCGAATTGAAACTCAGTCACCACGCAACGCTTTCCCCCTCGCTGTTCAGAAATCGACGAAACAGCCGCCGATTCGTTTCGTGGCGGGCGGCATCGGCATCACCCCGATCCTCCCGATGATCGAAGCAGTCGATCGACTTGGTATCGAATGGTCGTTGATGTACTCGGGGCGTACGCGTGAGTCGTTGGCTTTCCTCGACCGCCTCGCGAAATACGCGGGACGGGTGCAATTGCGATTCGACGACGAACACGGTATTCCGACCACAGACGAGTTGGTAGGCGATCTACCGGACAACGGCACCGTGTACTGCTGCGGTCCCGCCCCGATGATCGAGACCCTTCGCGCCTCCCTGGCAACGCGACGAACAATAGGGTTGCACTACGAGCGCTTCGCGCCGCCGCCCATCATCGACGGTGTGCCGTTCGAGATCGAACTGGCCAGGGACGGAATCGTTCTCGGAGTTGCAGCCGATACAAGCATCCTCGACACCTTGCGGGAGGTCCGCCGCGATCTCACTTATTCGTGCCGACAAGGGTTCTGCGGCAGTTGCCGCCTCACCGTCCTCGACGGGCAGCCCGTTCACCGGGGCGGCGCTCTATCCGAGCACGAGTTGGCAGAGGGGCAATTCCTCCCGTGCGTCTCGCGCGCACACGGAGGTCGTCTTGTCCTCGACGTATAGAACTCGAGGGCTCTGTGGAAACACCGAGACCGCAGCGCTTGTGGTGGTCGGTGTCTTCCCGCCCCTCACCCCGCCGCTGTCGATGTCGTCTCGATCAGTTCCGCCCAACGGCGAATTACCCCTTTGCGCCTCACCGAGTCGTCGGCGATGAAACTCGCAAGACCGAGCCCACGAGCCGAATCCAGAAAGGCCTGGATTGTCGTGCGTGCCGTGGCATCATCAGGATCGAGTGCGAGCAGTTCCATCGCGGCGAAGAAGAGTTGCCGCCCCATCTGATCTTCCATTGCAGCGACTTTGGGGCGCAGGACCGGGTCGGCAGAGGCAGCGACGCACAGCTGCAAGGTAGCGCCGAACAGTTCGCCCAGATGAAGGTCGACCAGGCCGTCAACGATGGCCAGAGTTCTGCCCTTACCTGTCGGGAGGGCCGAGGTACGTAGACGCAGTTCGGCGAGCCTGGTATCGGCCACGTGCTCCACAGCGGCAGCGAAGAGCCCGTCGCGGTCGTTGAAATAGTGCTGAACAGCGCCGCGACTGACACCGGCACGCTGGGTCACCACGGTCACTGTCGTATCGCGCCACCCCAGCTCAGCCAGACAGACGATCGCGGCATCGAGCAGCTTCAGACGGGTCGCGATCCCACGCTCCTGCTGTGGTTCGCGTGTCCTCGTAGAACTCATGTGGAGAATCTACTGCGCACGCCTCCACGAGTGAACTTGCAGTCGATGAGATCGTTCACGCCGGGGATCTGAGGTTGTGCCCGAACAACGCGTGTTTTCGGGAGCTCTTTCGTGCAGCAAAGTCTCACCACTGCGGCACTGCTGCCATGGCCGCCGACAGGAAACCCTGGGGGGATTGACAAAGTCTGCGCGTTTGCCTGGTGCCGGCAAATCTCCTACGTTGCGTTTATTTCGAATATTACGCATATTTCGTTTATAGGCTCTTGCGTGTAGGAGGTAGCGTCATGTCCGCTGGCGAACAGCCCAGTGTCATCGAGCAGGAACAAGCCCGTCATGCACTGCAGGTGCTGCGCGGTGTCGAACCCGACGTGGGGGAAACCCTCGACGTGAAGGTCGCCGGGACTGCAGAGTCAGTGCATCTTCCTCGCGCTGCGTTCGAGTTGATCCGCGACGTGTAGGCGAATATGGCTGCCGGGCAAGGTGTCACGGTCGTCCCGGCGCATGCGGAGTTGATCACGCAGCAGGCTGCGCAGATTTTCAATGTCTCTCGCCCCCATGTCATCAAACTGTTCGACGAAGGGCATATCGAGTATCGGTTGGTGGGCCGCCATCGCCGGATCCTCGCATCGTCGCTGATTGCCTATCAACGCTCTGAGCTCGGCGGTGCGCGCAATGCTGCCGACGAGTTGGCAGCTCTGCCGGAAGATCTCGGGCTGTACTGACGTGAAGTTGACTGTGCTGTACGACGCCAATGTGCTGTACCCCGCCGTCGCAACGACAATGCTGACCGGCCCGACCCCAGCCGTGGAGAAAGTGCTTGCAATAGCCGGTCTCGCCGTCGACGGCATCAACTTGTTCGAACTGAACGAGGCGTTCGCGTCCGTGGTTCTCAAATACCAAAGGGACCGCAAGATCTCCGTCGAAAAGCTGGACGTGAACGGCGGGGCCATCGCCATGGGCCACACTCGGTTGGTGCGCCGGATTGTAGGAAGTGGCCGACTCCGGGGAGCGCCGTCGTGGTGTGGTCGGGGAAGGCGCCTTCGTAGCGCTGACGGTATCTACTTGACGGCACCACTGCTGCTTGCTCGCACTATTTCGCTTTCGTCCAGCAGTAGTTCCATCGGTTGGTGAGAGGGTGGGCGGAGCGGCGACAAGTGGTCCGTGGTTCTAGGTGCCGACAGGGATGCGCGGTGCGCCGCTAGGACGAAATTTTCCGTCAAGCTTGACGGGCGGGAGCTTCAGGGCGGTATCCGACACCTGAATAGTACTTTCGGGGGATTTTTCCAATTTTGTCTGTACAGGCGGGGTTGCATGTGACTACGGTCACTCATCACCACAATCCGACTGGTACCCTTTATTTTGATCCAGGTCGGGTTGCATCCCAGAGGAGAAATGCATGTCCCGACGTTCGACGTCGCGTGGGCTTTTCGGCGCACTCGCCACCGCAACT
>NZ_JASDCV010000035.1:0-33448 GCF_030407755.1 Rhodococcus sp. APC 3903 | reverse complement strand
CCCTGTTTTTGCCCGCCCCCCTTTGTGAGCGAACGGCACGTTCAGTCGATCTAAGGCGCCGAAAGTACCGTTCGCTCGAAAAGGGGTGGGTACAAGAGCGGGCAAACCCGTCACCGACGGCGGCGGTAGCGGTACCGCGCACACCCGGCCATGATGGGAGAAGACAACCATTCCTCTCGTCAGGAGCGTGGCATGACTCGTCCGGTACGCATCGGTGTTCAACTCCAACCCCAGCACGCACCCGATTACGGGTTGATACGCGACGCCGTCTTGCGGTCCGAGGACGCCGGGGTGGACATCGTCTTCAACTGGGACCACTTCTACCCGTTGACCGGCGATCCCGACGGCGCCCACTTCGAATGCTGGACCATGCTCGGCGCCTGGGCCGAGCAGACCGAACGCGTCGAAATCGGCGCCCTGGTCACCGGTGGTGGCTACCGCAATCCGGATCTGCTCGCCGACATGGCGCGAACCGTCGACCACATCAGCGGTGGGCGCCTGATCCTCGGCATCGGTGCCGGCTGGTTCGAGAAGGACTACGACCAGTTCGGATACGACTTCGGCACTCCCGGTTCACGGCTGAAACTGCTGGGCGAATACCTCCCCCGCATCACGGGCCGCCTGGCGAAGGGCAACCCGCCGCCGACGCGCAACATCCCGGTCCTCATCGGGGGTGGCGGCGAAAAGAAGACCCTGCGCCTGGTCGCCGAGTACGCCGACGTCTGGCACAGCTTCGGTGACTGCGAGACACACCTGCGCAAGTCAGGCATCCTCTCCGACCATTGCGCCGACGTAGGCCGGAACCCGCTGGAAGTAGAGCACTCGGTTCCGTGGCCTGGGCTCGAGAATGCTGCTGACCTGGTCGCCGACGGTGTCTCGCTCTTCACCGTCGGCGTCAGCGGACCGGACTACGACCTCACGACGCTTGCCGAGGCCATCGCTTGGCGCGACGACAACACACCGCCTGCGTTGAGCGGGCTGGCCTGAGCGGTACCAAGGACTTCGTCGTTATCGGCGCCGAGAACGGGCGGCGCCGACGTCAGACGTGGCCTCTGGCCGGAGAAGTTGACCGGAAAGGCCACTTGCTTCAACGGTCCGAGCGTCGGATGGTCGACGGTTCCGACCATTCCGAGCGCGGCGGTCTGGGGATCGGAGTAGATCTCGTCGAGATGGCGGATCGGTGACACCGGCACGGCGCGTTCGGCGAGAAGAGCGCACCAGTGTTCGACGGTTTCCGATGTGAAGGCGCTGGTGAGTTCTCGTTCCAGACTCTCGCGGTTCTCCACCCTGTCGCGGTTGTGGACGAAACGCGGATCGGTGACCAGTTCACTCCTTCCGATGGCCTCGCACAGCGACGCCCACATCGCGTCGTTGCCGACAGCGATGACGAAGTACCCGTCGCTGGCAGGAAATGCTTGATACGGAGCAAGATTCGGATGACCGGAGCCCAACGCAGTCGGGCGCTCACCGGTGGCGAAGTAACTGGTCGCCCAGTTCACGTGCATCGCGAGTTGGCACTCGTACAGCGACGTGGTCACGTACTGTCCGCGCCCGGTCCGGCCTCGCTCGACCAATGCAGCCAGGACACCGATCAGTCCGAAAAGCGCTGCGCCCAAGTCTCCCAACGCAAACCCGGATTTCATCGGAGCACCACCCGGTTCACCGGTGAGCGACATGAGCCCACCCGCGGCCTGCGCGATCATGTCGTACCCCGGTTCGTCGCGCAGCGGTCCTTCTTCACCGAAGGCAGAGATGTGCAGGGTGATCAGATGCGGGTATCGCTCGGACAGCGCCTGGTAGTCGAAGATCTTCTGTAATCCGCTGCCCGGCTTGAAGTTCTCGACGACTACATCGGTCTCTTCGAGCATGCGGTGGATGATCTCCTGTCCTTCGGTGGACTTGAGGTCGATCGTGACCGACTTCTTACCGCGGTTGATCGCGAGATAGTAGGCGGCATCTACCCCGACGAAGGGAGGCCCCCACGAACGCGTGGGGTCGCCGCCTTCAGGGTGTTCGATCTTGGTGACGTCGGCACCGAGATCGGCAAGCGACATGGTTGCGTACGGCCCGGCAAGGATCTTCGACAGATCCAGAACACGGACGCCGGCGAGGGGTGTGGGGCCTGTTGGCGAGTTCACCGATGACCACCTGCTACAGAGAGGAACCCGGCTACGACGTCACGTGCATCATCCAGCTCGACGTCACCGCCGTCGGTGATCACGTCGAGATTGCCGAGCGCAGCCGACGGCACCTTCCCGGCAAGACCGGCCAGGTAGGAATTCGCCACCAGCAGTGACCGGTACCCATTACCGTGTCGGATGCCGTGATCCGCAAGATCGAAAAGCAGGGTCGCCATGACGGCACGAGCCAACTCGTCGGCATACTTTGCGCTGGCGGCCTGGGCGGCATCGTCAGATCCGGAGATCAGACGATCTCCTTCCTCTACCAGTTCCTCCCAGCGCCGCAACAGAACTCCGGACCCGGCTTCGCAATCCGGTCCGACGGTGGACAAGATGTCCGTCATCGCTCCCGCGACCGTGCGGTGCGCGTTGAACTTGCGTAGGCACCGAAGTACGTCCAGCGCAATGACATTGCTCGAGCCCTCCCAGATCGAGCCCAAGTGGGCATCCCGCACTAGTCGCGCGTTGGCCCAATCCTCGATGTAGCCGTTTCCTCCGCGCACCTCCATGGCCTCGCCAGTGACCACCCGCGCGCGTTTGCAGACAAAGTGTTTGGCGATCGGCGTCAGTACCCTGATCAGTGCGCGCGCCTGTTCGTCGCCGCCGTCTGCTGCCTGAAGACACTGTGCGCTGTACGCGACCAGGGCCAGCGAAGCCTCGGCATCGAGTGCAAGGGGAAGAAGCGTCGCCCGCATCAGCGGCTGGTCGAAGAGCTTCTTACCGAACACGACTCGGCTCTTCGAATGTTCGACGGCTTCGCGGACTGCTCGGCGCATGAGAGCGCTCGAACGCATCGCATTGGACAGGCGAGACGTGTTGACCATCTCAGCCATCTGGCGGAATCCTCGATCGAGTTCGCCGACCTGGAGTGCGTGCGCGCGGTTCAGCGTCACCTCGCCGCTCGGCATGGAACGCGTACCCAGCTTGTCCTTGAGACGATCGATCGTGAGGTTGTTGCGCTCGCCGGATCCCAAGGTCTTGGGCACCATGAACATTCCGACTCCACGCGTCGAACCATCCTGTCCGCCCGGGAATCTTGCGAGGGTGATGATCGCATCGGCATCCGGGTTGGAGGCGAACCACTTCTTGCCCGTCAGAACCCATCCGTCACCGTCGCGCTCGGCGCGTGTTTCGGTGCAGGCGATGTCGGTGCCTGCCTGAATCTCGGTCATGAACATCGCACCCGTCTTCGCCTGCTCGGGGTCCGTCGACGTCAACGCGTCGATCCAGGGCGAGAACACGGCCGGATCACCGAACATACGCAGGGTCCGCGCAGCAGCATCTGTCATCGACACCGGACAGGCCAGCCCGAACTCGGCCTGCACGAAGATGTACGACGCGAGGTACTTCGCGAGTGGCGGATGCACGGAGTCCCATCCGTGCAACCCTTTTCGGTGCGACATGGCGGACAGGCCGTACTCGTTGTACGCCGCCCGGCACAGTTCCAGGTAGGCCGGGTGATAGGAAATCCGGTCGACGCGGTCACCGGCCTTGTCGAATTGCTGCAGCACCGGCGGGTTCTTGTCTGCGATGTCGGCAAGCTCGGACAAACGGCCGGCGGCATCTCGGCCCAGTCGGTCGAGCAATCCGTTCAACGTCTCTCGGTCCGCCCCGGCGGTCCATCTGTCCACTACCGCTGCCAGAGCGGGGTCGGTGTGTGCAAAGTTCATCAGTAGTCAACGCCTTTCAGGGTGGAAACATCGGTCATGTTCGAGGAGCTCGTCGACTCCAGCCCTTGCGCGTGCAGCGCACTCCTGCGCAACAGTGCCGTCATACAGACAAGGGAGAGAACGACATACACGAGCCCAAGAGCGACGACCGGCCAGATCGAGTTGGTTCGCGTCAGCAGATACTGGCTGACCATCGGGGCCGTTCCGGCAAATACGGCTGTCGACAATTGGTACGACAGAGAGATGCCGGTATACCGAACATTGGTGGGGAAAACCTGCGCCAGGATGCCGGCCAACGCGGCGTAATACATTGCGTGAGGCGCCGTCGCGAGGACCATACCCAGAATCGCCAAGGGCACGGAGCCCGTCTGAACCAGCACGAACATCAGTGGTAGGAGCACGATCTCCGGAAGCAGCATCCAACGGACCGCTTTCGACGGATCGATCCGCGTGGCCAGCACAGCACCGAAAGGCTGTACGAGCGCCTGGGCTACCAGTGCCACGGTGATCACGAGGAGGAAGTCACTACGCTCGAAGCCGAGATCCGTTGTCGCCCAAGAGAGCGCAAAGGTTGTCTTGACGTACGTGATGGCAACACCGGCAACCACAGCGCCGACGCCGAGAGCAAGTTCGACGGGATGCGAACGCAACACTTCGACCAGCGGCATCCGTGTACGTTCCTGTGCCGCAACAGCCTTCTTCATCTCGGGTGTCTCGGAGATGTGCAGTCGGATGTAGAGAGCGACGATCACCAAAGCTGCGGATCCGAGGAACGGCAGACGCCAACCCCACGACTCGAACACGGAATCCGACATCAACGTCAGGCCGAGGAAGGCCAGCGTCGCGAGCAGGTTGCCGACCGGTGAACCCTGCTGCGCAAACGCACCGTAGAGCACCTTTTTCTTCGGGGGAGCGAACTCGGTGGCGATCAATACGGCGCCACCCCATTCGCCGCCCATGGCAATGCCCTGGAGAACACGCAGTGCCACAAGCAGTATCGGTGCCCAGATCCCGATCTGGGAGTACGTAGGGAGGAGGCCGACACCGACAGTTCCCAACCCCATGAGCGCGAGGGTGATGATCACGGCGTTCTTGCGACCGAACTTGTCTCCGAAATGACCGAACACCACTCCGCCGACCGGACGAGCCACGAATCCCACGGCAAAAGTCGCGAAGGCTGCGAGTGTTCCCACCGCCGGCGACGCATCCGGGAAGAACAGCGGGCCGAGCACCAAGGCGGATGCGGTTCCGTAGATGTAGAAGTCGAACCACTCGATAGTCGTTCCGACAAACGCCGTGATTCCGGCCTTGCGTGCCTGTTTGGTGTTGTATTCAGGCGGATTGGTGTCTTGACCTGGGTGTTGATCCACGGTTCTCCCTGATTCTCGCGTCGGGCATCACCAAGGGATGCAATGTGAGGCGTGAATCACTATCGTCCGAAATCCATGTAGAGTCCAAGACTTAGTTCGACTCATTTATGTGGGAGAACCACATAATGAAACCCGGGAGGAGCGACATGGAATTGCGTCAGCTGCGCGCGTTTCTCGCAGTCGCCGACGAACTTCATTTCGGCCGGGCCGCCGAGCGCCTCCACATCGGGCAGTCCCCGCTCAGCCAGACCATTCGGGCGCTCGAGCGCGAACTCGGCACCGACCTGTTTGTCCGGACCACCAGATCAGTGCAATTGACCGCAGCCGGCGAGGCCTTGGTCACGCCCGCACGAATCATCGAAGCGCAGATCGCCGTCGTACGAGATATCGCATCAGCGGCGTCGACCGGGGAAACAGGCCGTGTCACGGTGGGTTTCGGCGGAACGGGCGGCTACACGGTGCTGTCGGCCCTCACACGATCGCTGGCCGACTCCCATCCGGGAATCGAACTGGACCTACGGCCGCAGATGTACTCGGGTGAGGTGCTCGACGCTCTCCGACGCGGAACACTCGACATGGGCATAGTCGGCCTGCCCATTCCGCGCGGATTCGAGACTCACACTGTGCGCGAGGAAACCTTGATGGTCGCGGTCCCGGCCAGGCATCACCTCAGTACCAGGGACTCGGTGTCACCGGAAGACCTGGCAACCGAGCGATTCGTGATGTATCCCGCCGAGCACGGCTCGGTGGTGCGCGATGCGACGTTGTCCGTCTGCGCCACAGCAGGTTTCACGCCCACCGTCGCGCACGAAGCCCCCGATCCGTACAGCCTGTTGGCCATGGTCGGAGCGGGGGTCGGGATCGCCGTCGTCGTGGAGTCGACGGCGCATCTGTCCATGGACGGGGTCGTGTACCTGCCGATCGCCGGGGCCACGCCCACGCTGAAAATCGCGATGGCATGGCGACCGAACAATCCGACGCCGGCAGTACACACCGTCACCAGGGTACTGAGGGAGCAGCCTTAGGCTCTCGCGAGAATTCCCGCGAAATCTGTTCCCACAGGCAGAGTTCCGTACTCGTGACCACGGTCGGCGCCGAGGCGAGCGGCAATGAACGCATCGGACGAGGCGGCCGGGGAGTGGCGCACCATGAGCGAAGCCTGCAGCGCCAACGCCATTGCCTCGACGACGGTCCGAGCGCGGAGCTGGGCGTCGGCGGGTGCCATCGTGGCGAGCTCACCGAGTTGGCGTCGTACCCGATCGAGGTGATGATCGAGGACCGGGTTGTTGCCGCGAGCGAGGTTGACCTCGTGGTCGAAGGCGGCAACGGAATCGGGTTCACGGGTCATGGCGCGCAGGACATCGAGCGCGATGACGTTCCCCGACCCCTCCCACACGGCCATGACGGGCTGCTCACGGTAGCGACGGGCAAGCGGGAAGTCCTCGGTGTAGCCGTTGCCGCCCAGGCACTCGAGTGCCTCGTAGGAGTGGTGCGGGCCGCGCTTGCAGATCCAGTACTTCGCAACAGCCGTTGCGAGTCGGCGGAACGCCTTTTCCTGCTCGTCCGCGTCCTCGTCCTGCGCGCGAGCCAATCGCAGTGCGGTGATGGTGGCAGCTTCGGATTCGAGAGCCAGATCTGCAAGCACCGAGGTCATCGCCGGCTGATCTGCCAGGACGGCACCGAAAGCGCTGCGGTGCCGTGCATGCCACACCGCTTCGGCGACCGACTGACGCATACCTGCCGTGCTGCCGAGGATGCAGTCGAGTCGCGTCTGGGACACCATTTCGATGATGGTCCGCACGCCACGACCCGGTTCGCCGATCATGGTGCCGACGGTGCCGTCGAGTTCGATCTCGGACGACGCGTTGGACTTGTTGCCCAGCTTGTTCTTCAGACGCTGGATGCGGAAGATGTTGCGTGTGCCGTCGGGCAGGATGCGGGGGAGAAGGAAGCAGGAAAGTCCCTCACCGGCTGCACCTTCGGCCTGAGCAAGAACCAGGAACGCGTCGGACATCGGCGCGGAGCAGAACCACTTGTGTCCGGTGAGCAGGTAGTCCGCACCCGGACCGCCACGTCCGGCCGGCTTGGCGATGGTCGTGTTGGCTCGCACGTCGGAGCCGCCCTGCTTTTCCGTCATCGACATTCCGAATATCGCGGATGCCTTTCCGGGAGCATCCAACTCGGGGGTGTAACTCCGAGAAAGGGCTCGCGGCGTCCAGAGAGCGGCCACGTCCGGTTGCAGCTCGAGCGAGGGGATCACGGCGTGCGTCATGGAGATCGGGCACGCGTGGCCCGGTTCGACCTGGGAGAACAGCATGAATGCCGCGGCCCGAGCCACGTTGGCACCCGGCTTCGGGTCAGCCCAGGCAGAGGTGTGAGCACCGTGCGCAACGGCAGCAGAGATGATCCGGTGATACGACGGATGGTATTCGACCTCGTCGATGCGGTTTCCCCAGCGATCGAAGGTCTTCAATTCGGGGATCACCGTGTTGGCCAGCTCGGCGTCGTGCTGGAATCCAGCACTGCCAACCAGTTCACCAATATCGGTGAGTTCGCTTGTGGCCCAATCGGCGTCGTGGCGCGCGACGCCTTCGACCAGGACCGTATCGAACTGGAACTCGTTGACGTCCGTGCGCGGTACCGACTGGTTGAGCACTGCATGGGTGCGATGCGGAGCCGGGTGGGTGACGGTCTTCTCGGAAATATCAGTCATGACAGGCCTTTCAGCTCGCTGCGCGGATGAGGTGCTTCTGGATCTTGCCGGTCGGTGTACGCGGAAGAATGGTCGCGAACACCACTTCACGCGGAATCTTGTAGCGCGCCAACTTGTCCGAGAGGTAGTCCTTGATGTCGTCGGCGCTGATGACATCCGGTTCACGCCAGACGACGTGTGCGACGACGGTCTCGCCCCATTCTTCGTTGGGTTTTCCGACAACGGCGACGTCGACGACGTCCGGGTGGCCGGAGATCACGTCCTCGACCTCCTTGGAGTAGACGTTCTCACCGCCCGTGATGATCATGTCCTTCGCGCGGTCGACGATGAAGAGGTAACCGTCCGCATCCTTGCGCGCCAGATCGCCGGTGCGATACCAACCTCCGTCGGCAAAAGCAGCCTTCGTGGCAGTGGGGTCGTCGAGGTACCCCTGCATGACGGTGTCGGCGCGCAGCCAGATCTCACCGATCTGATCGGGCTCCGCGTCGGTGCCGTCATCGGCAACCAGGCGCAGGTCGACGCCGGCCAGCGCGACGCGGCCGATCGAGCCCGCCTTGCTCAACTGCTCCTCGGGGTACAGCACAGTGCCCACCGGCCCGGTCTCGGTCATGCCGTAGACCTGCCGGAATTCGGTGGTGCCGTACGACTCCACCAGTCGCCGAGCGACATCCGCGCCGATCGGCCCGCCGCCGTACAACCACGCACGAACGCTACCGAGGTTGTACTCGGCAAAGTTCGGCACGAGGTTGAGTGCAGTGGTGTAGATGACCGGCGGGCCGAAGCAGAGGGTAATACGTTGTTCCTGAACAGTTTCCAGGAATTTGACGGGATGGTACTCGCGCAGCAGCACGACGGTTCCGCCCATGTAGAGCGTGGACATGAACCAGTTGTTGAGCGGGGAAGCGTGCCAGATCGGGACGGCCATGAGCAGGCGCTCGTCCCGAGTCGTCGACACGGCGAGGGCCGCGGTGACGGCAACACCGACGACGTTGCGGTGGCTGTGGACGCAGCCCTTGGGCGAGCCGGTAGTCCCCGAGGTGTAGAGGATTTCAGCCGGATCGTTCTCGTCGATGTCGATACCGTCAACGCCCTCTTGGCGGGTGATGGCGTCGTCGAAGAAGTCGAAACCGTCTGCGACAGAGTCCGTGCTGATCAGCTTGGCCGTTGTCTCCAGTCGACCGACAACCGGCGCCAACTCACCGTCGAAGACGCACACCGACACCTTCGCGTGTCCCAGCACGTAGGCAACTTCCGGAGTCTGCATCTTGTGGTTGATGGGGACCACGACGGCGCCCAAGCGCCAGGCACCGAGCATCGCGTACACGAATCCCGGAGTGTTGTAACACATCAGCGCGACGCGGTCGCCCGGCTGCACGCCCAGCGACTGCAAATAGCCTGCGGCGCGTCGACTTCCGTCCTGAACCTGGGAGTACGTGTGATCGTGACCGTCGAATATCAGGAAGGGTTTGTCCGGGGTCTTGGTGACGTTGCTGTCGAATACGCGAACGATGTTCATCGAAGTCCTTGTCGGAGAATCACGCTCGAAGAGAGTTCATTCCATCGAGCTGTTGAGTACGGCGTCGGGTATCTGGAGAGTGGCGAAGATGACGGCGACCGCCTCCTCGAGGGAGTAACCGAAGCTCTCGCCGGTGGCAGTTTTCTGAATGACGAGGCCGAAGATCGCAGACCAGAAGGCCTTGGATTCGACGTCGATGCCCGCGCGCAGCTGCCAGCCGGTGCGGATCAAGGTACGGAGGAGGGCTGTTTCACCCGAGGAATGCAGAGTGCGAAGCGTCTCGGAGATCAGATCGCGGAGTTCACCACGGCGACCCGTCATCATCATCGCTTCCACGAACAGTTCGACACTGGGAGCGCCCGAGCCGAGGAGTGATCCGACCAGCTTCTCGGTGTAGTCACCCACGGTGTCGGCGTCGGCGGCGTCGACCTCGGCACGCTTGCCTGCGCGCAGAACGGCTGCACACGCCACCTCGACGAAGAGCTTCTCTTTTGAGCCGTAGTAGTAGGTCACCTGGTTTGGATGGGCGCCGGCGGCGGTGCAGATCTGCGCGATGGACACGCTGTCGCCATGTTCGAGGAAGAGCTCGGTTGCAGCGTTGAACAGTGCCATGCGCGTCTGCTTGCCCGACTCACGCGTCGCGCGCGCTGCGGGAACTGACTCGGTGACCATCACGAACTCCTACTTGTTTGTATGACAAACAATAACTCGGCGTTGTTTGTATGGCAAACAATTTCTCCCGACGTGATGACATGTCGACTCCTATCGACATGTCCGATGTGCGGGATTACTCTCTGAACATCGAGCACCCGAGAACTTCGGCTTTTCTGCGAGGAGGCGCCCTGCAATGCTCGCGCGATCCGGCTTCTCCCTGCCCACACGCACGACTCTCACGGGCGACTGGGCAGATTTATTGCGTGAGCATTTTGTCGCGCTCGACGTATCCGATATCGAAGACGGCGATGGATTCAGCGGGGCCGTGCACTCGGCCCAACTCGCACACGTTCGGGTGTCCGCAGTTCAATCGATGGAACAACGAATAGTCCGTAGCAGCAGCCTGATCAAGAGCGACGGTGCGGACTATCTGCAAATCGGGATGATCCGCCGCGGTAGCGCGGTAGTGCGGCAAGACGACCGCGAATGCGTCCTGCGACGTGGCGACTACGTCCTGTACGACACCACGCGCCCCTTCGATTGGCAGATCGAGGGACACGCACACGACGGCATCTGGGGACTCGAGGTGTTCACCTGGCCACGGTCATACCTGTCACTCAGCGACGCGGAGGTCACGAGCTTGACCGCCATTGCCTTCGACGGACACGCGGGCCTGAGTGGCCTGCTGGGTCGCTTTCTTCACGATCTTGCCTCCGTCCGCATGACGTCCGACGCGAGCGGAGACGAGGAGGAAGTCGTCAACGAGATCGGCAGCCTGGTCAAGTCGGTTCTTCACGCAACCGCGCGTCCGATCGTCTCCCGGCGAACTGGCCTGTACGAATCCGCTCTGTCGGCCATAGACGCCCGCATCGCTGACCCGGCCCTGTCACCGGTGGACATCGCGGGATCAGTCAAAGTCTCCATTCGCCAGTTGCACCGAGCCTTCGCCGAACACGGCACAACGGTGTCGCGTTCGATTCGCAGCCGTCGACTCGACGGTTGCCGTCGTGAGATCGTGCAACGCCACGGCATAGAGCGGTCGCTGACCCAGATTTCTCACCGCTGGGGATTCACCGACCTGGCCGCCTTCAGTCGCGCATTCAAGGCGGAGTTCGGGATCAGCCCGCGGCAATACCGGTCGCAAGCAGTGGCCCCTACAAGTACTGCTCGCTGATCTGTAACATCCTCGGACACTTACCCATTCAACATGATGTTCAAAATGTTCTGTCGCCGACGCCTATCCACAATTCTCGGCGCGGTAGGCCAAGTATCGGGCGCTGACGGCCAAGTTTGCTCGGCCTCGCGGGCGTAGATTTTCGGCACGGCGTTGCCAAGTGCCAGGCACCCGATCCGACCACCTACATCACAGGGAGCACTCATGGAATCTGCAATCGGTGAACATCTTCAATGCCCGCGCACGCTGACCAGGCGCGTTCCGGATACCTATTCGCCACCATTTCCCATGTGGGTCGGGCGTGCGGACGACACATTGCACCAGGTCGCGATGGGCTATCTCGGCGTGCAGTTCCGCGGCGAGGATCAGCGCTCGGCTGCACTGCAGGCAATGCGGGATATTGTCGCCGGCTTCGACTTGCCGGACGGACCGGCACATCACGATCTCACTCACCATGTCGACAACCAGGGCTACGAGAATCTGATCGTGGTCGGGTACTGGAAAGATGTTTCATCCCAACATCGTTGGAGCACATCAGCTCCGGTGGCCTCCTGGTGGGAGTCCGAGGACCGCTTGTCCGACGGATTGGGGTTCTTCCGGGAGATCGTGGCACCGAGAGCCGAACAATTCGAGACGCTCTACGCGTTCCAGGACGATCTCCCCGGAGTGGGAGCCGTCATGGACGGTGTCAGCGGCGAGATCAACGAGCACGGCTACTGGGGTTCGATGCGCGAGCGCTTTCCGATCTCTCAGACCGACTGGATGCAGGCCTCGGGCGAACTACGGGTCGTCGCCGGTGACCCCGCCGCAGGTGGGCGGGTAGTAGTGCGGGGACACGACAACATCGCACTGATCAGATCCGGGCAGGACTGGGCCGACGCGGAAGCAGACGAGCGCAGCCTCTACCTCGACGAAATCCTGCCGACTCTTCAATCGGGCATGGACTTCCTCCGCGACAACGGCCCGGCCGTCGGGTGCTACAGCAACCGTTTCGTACGCAATATCGACATCGACGGAAACTTCCTCGACCTGAGCTACAACATCGGTCACTGGGCCTCACTCGACCAACTCGAGCGGTGGTCGGAATCCCACCCGACCCATCTGCGGATCTTCACGACGTTCTTCCGGGTCGCCGAGGGCCTGTCGAAATTACGTCTCTACCATGAGGTCTCGGTATTCGATGCCGCCGATCAGCTGTACGAGTACATCAACTGCCATCCCGGGACCGGGATGCTGCGCGACGCGGTGACCACCGCCGCGCACTGACCGAAGCCGCCGGAAAACTTCGGCCACGTTCTTTCCCTCGGAGGCAACTCGAGATATGTTGACGAGTGTCGACATATCTCAGTAGAGGCCATCGAGGAAGCGCGGACAGCACACAGTGACTACTCAACGAAACGAAGAGTTGGCGTTTGCTGTGCTGGCCGACCAGGTGCGCCGACAGATTCTCGACACTCTGGCTACCCACGGCGAATGCAACGCAGGCTTCATCAGCGATCAAATTTCGACGGTCGGTCGCACCACGGTATCCACACATCTCAAGGCGCTGCGGCTGTCCGGAGTTATCGTCGAACGCCGTCAAGGACGTCATCGCTTGTTTTCGATCGATCCGTCTGGGCCCGCCAACGATGCACTCCAGTTCCTGCGCGACGTCCTCGGGCGAGCGCTGGAAGCGGGTTCGAATACCTCCGAGTTGCCGACCACGGCGACTGAGGATTCCGACGCGGCTTCGGTGCGTCGCCGGGCTTGAGGCCCTGTTTGAGCCCCAGCATCTATTTCAGGCAGGAAGTAGAACGTGCCAGGTCTCTCCGTAACGGCACAGATCGTGACGACGGACCCACCAGGGTCAGCCTTCGAGCGCTTCGAAACGGGGCAACTGCTCGAACTCGAATGTGAGCAACTGACGGTCGGGGCCGCCGTCGCCATCTCCCTTCCCGTCGGCGACGGCGCACGCGCAGATGTAGCCGGAATGCCGATCACTCTGTTGGGGTACGTCGCCGGCGTGAAGCGGGGCCGATCGGTCGTAATCGTGCACCACCAACCGTGGCGCGGCCGTCTGACGATCCGGTTCTTTCCCGACGGCACCGGCACCCGACTCGTTCTCGAGTCCAGCCTCGATCAGGACGGCATTTCCTGGCTTGCCAACAAGCGCGGATTCGCTCCACCCGAACCTCCGCGCTCCGACCGACATCGGATCGGACTGCTGGTCAGCAAATCCGGCTCGGCGGCTGTATTCGCCCAGGCCACAGAAACACTCGCTGCCCTGGCGGTGGAAGAGATCAATGCCGACGGCGGTGTCGGCGGCGTTCTCGTCGACTTGGTGATCGGCGATGACGCTTCCGACTCGGCGGCCGGAGCGGCGACCGCACTGCGATTGGCGAAAAGCGGATGTCGCGCCATTTTTGCGTGCGTGACGTCGTCGACCTTCAATGCCGCCGCATCTGCGTTGCAAAACACCGGTGTGTTGTTGGTGCACACAGTTCTCAACGAAGGAGGTCGATCGCGTCCGGGGATCCTTCGATTGGGTGAGCGGCCACTAGACCAGACGCGAGCTGGCATACCCGCAATGATGTCCGAGACCGGTTCTCGCACTTGGTTCCTGGTCGGTCAGCAGTATTCGTGGTCGTTCGGAGCACATTGGGCGGCCCGGCGTGTGATCGCCGAATCCACAGGTTCGGTGGCCGGCGAAGTCTACGTACCGTTGGGAACAACCGACTTCTCACGGATCATCGAGTCGATAGTCGACTCCGGGGCCGAACTGATTCTTTCCACCCTGGTGGGCCATGACGAGGTCTTCTTCGAACGGCAATGCGCCCAGCACGGACTGCGGGCCACCACGCGGACGTTTGCGCTGGTCCTCGACGAGGCCACTCAGCAGCTCATCGGCAATTCCGATGCCGACGGAGTCTGGGCGGCCTTCGGCTACTTTCAATCCGCAGCCGGCGATCACGACCTCGAAAAACGATACAGCGCAAGCTCGAACGAACTCCTGCCTCCGCTCAGTTCCCTGTCGGAGACAACGTACGAAGCGATCGTCGCTTACGCACGCGCAGTCGAACGAACGTCGGCGGGCGATCCGGAAACAGTACTTCGGCAGCTTGTCACAACGTCGAAAAGCTCGACGGACACCGGCGTTCCACTGCATCGGCCGATTCTGATCGCTGAATCACGCCATGGGCGCCTGTACCCCCGCTCTCTCTGAGCGCGCGTAACCCGAACTTAACGAGTCAATATGTCGATACCTATTGACGCAATTACTGATCCGGCCCTAGTCTGAAAGACAAGTGAAGCCGATCACATCAGGAGCACACTTCTCATGGCGACAATCCGACCTGACGACAATGCAATAGACACCGCTGCAAGGCATTACGGCATCACTCTCGACCAATCAGCCCGGCTCGAGTGGCCGGCACTGATCGACGGAGCACTGGGCTCCTACGACGTCGTCGACCAGTTGTACGCCGACGAGGCAACCCCGCCGACCACGTCACGCGAGCATGCGGTGCCAACTGCGAACGAAAATCCTTTGAGCGCTTGGTATGTGACCACAAGCATCCCGCCGACGTCGGACGGCGTCCTGACCGGCCGACGCGTGGCGATCAAGGACAACGTGACCGTGGCCGGAGTTCCGATGATGAACGGATCTCGGACGGTAGAGGGATTCACTCCGTCTCGCGACGCAACTGTGGTCACTCGACTACTGGCGGCCGGTGCAACCGTCGCAGGCAAAGCTGTGTGTGAGGACCTGTGTTTCTCCGGTTCGAGCTTCACACCGGCAAGCGGACCGGTCCGCAATCCATGGGACCCACAGCGTGAAGCAGGTGGATCATCCGGTGGCAGTGCAGCTCTCGTTGCAAACGGTGACGTCGATTTTGCCATCGGCGGAGATCAAGGCGGATCGATCCGGATCCCGGCGGCATTCTGCGGCGTCGTCGGACACAAGCCGACGTTCGGGCTCGTCCCGTATACCGGCGCATTTCCCATCGAGCGGACAATCGACCATCTCGGCCCGATCACACGCACGGTCCACGATGCCGCACTGATGCTCTCGGTCATCGCCGGTCGCGACGGTAACGACCCACGCCAAGCCGACTGCGTCGAAGCAGGCGACTATCTGTCCACCCTCGACTCCGATGTGGATGGTCTGCGAATCGGGATCGTTCGAGAAGGTTTCGGGCACGCGGTCTCACAGCCCGAGGTCGACGACGCAGTCCGCGCAGCGGCACACAGTCTGACCGAAATCGGTTGCACGGTAGAGGAAGTAAACATCCCGTGGCACCTGCATGCTTTCCACATCTGGAACGTGATCGCCACGGACGGTGGTGCCTACCAGATGTTGGACGGCAACGGATACGGCATGAACGCCGAAGGTTTGTACGATCCGGAACTGATGGCACACTTTGCTTCTCGACGCATTCAGCACGCCGACGCTCTGTCCGAAACCGTCAAACTAGTGGCCCTGACCGGCCACCACGGCATCACCACCCTCGGCGGCGCGAGCTACGGCAAAGCCCGGAACCTCGTACCGCTCGCCCGCGCCGCCTACGACACTGCCTTGAGACAATTCGACGTCCTGGTGATGCCCACACTGCCCTACGTCGCATCCGAATTGCCGGCGAAGGACGTGGATCGTGCAACCTTCATCACGAAGGCTCTCGGGATGATCGCCAACACGGCACCATTCGACGTGACCGGACATCCGTCCCTGTCCGTTCCGGCCGGCCTGGTAAACGGGCTTCCGGTCGGAATGATGATCACCGGCAAGACCTTCGACGATGCGACGGTCCTCCGAGTCGGGCGCGCATTCGAAAAACTTCGCGGCGCGTTTCCGACGCCTGCCGACCACATCTCCGACTCTGCACCACAACTCAGCCTCACCTAGTCCTGTATCCGCACTTGCACAAAAAATTCCACCGATTCACACATGATCAGCCCGCATAGAAAAGGTGAACCAGATGTCAGTAACGATCGACCACACAACGGAGAACGCCGCACCGGCCCAGGCGCCGGTCTCCGATCGCGCGTGGGCCCTGTTCCGCGCACTCGACGGTAAGGGATTGGTACCCGACGGTTACGTCGAGGGATGGAAGAAGACCTTCGAGGAGGACTTCAGTCCAAGGCGCGGAGCGGAATTGGTCGCGCGGGCTTGGACCGACCCCGATTTCCGGCAACTGCTTCTCACCGACGGTACCGCCGCGGTTGCCCAGTACGGATATCTGGGCCCCCAGGGCGAATACATCGTGGCAGTCGAAGACACCCCGACCCTCAAGAACGTGATCGTGTGCTCGCTGTGTTCATGCACCGCGTGGCCCATCCTCGGTCTGCCGCCGACCTGGTACAAGAGTTTCGAATACCGTGCACGCGTGGTCCGCGAGCCACGGAAGGTTCTCTCCGAGATGGGAACCGAGATCGCGTCGGACGTCGAGATCCGCGTCTACGACACCACCGCCGAAACTCGGTACATGGTCCTACCGCAACGTCCCGCAGGAACCGAAGGCTGGAGCCGGGAACAACTGCAGGAAATCGTCACCAAGGACTGCCTGATCGGCGTCGCAGTCCCGCAGGTCCCCACCGTCTGACCACCCCGACAAGAAAGAAGCACACCATGGATGGAGTACACGATCTTGCCGGAGTTCAAGGCTTCGGCAAAGTCCCGCATACCGTCAACGCCGACATCGGCCCCACCTTCCACGCCGAGTGGGAACACCTGCCGTACAGCCTGATGTTCGCCGGTGTCGCCGAACTCGGGGCCTTCAGCGTCGACGAAGTTCGATACGTCGTCGAGCGGATGGAGCCCCGCCACTACATGATGACCCCGTACTACGAGCGGTACGTCATCGGCGTCGCGGCGCTGATGGTCGAAAAGGGAATCCTGACGCAGGAAGAGCTCGAAAGCCTTGCGGGAGGACCGTTCCCACTCTCCCGGCCCAGCGAATCCGAAGGCCGACCGGCTCGCATCGACACAACCACCTTCGAGGTCGGTCAGCGAGTACGTGTGCGAGACGAATACGTTCCCGGGCATATTCGAATGCCTGCGTACTGCCGAGGACGCGTGGGGACCATCGCTCACCGGACCACCGAGAAGTGGCCGTTCCCCGACGCAATCGGTCACGGCCGCAACGACGCCGGCGAAGAACCCACCTACCACGTGACGTTCGCTGCGGAGGAATTGTTCGGCAGCGACACCGACGGCGGCAGCGTCGTTGTCGACCTCTTCGAGGGTTACCTCGAGCCTGCGGCCTGATCTTCCAGCATTCCAGGCGGCGGTCACGCGATCGCAGCGGTTCGCGTGACCGCCGCCTGATCACAACGATTCACTCATTCGGAAGGACACTGGAAATCATGGTCGACACACGACTTCCGGTCACGGTGCTGTCAGGTTTCCTGGGCGCCGGGAAGACGACGCTACTCAACGAGATCCTGCGCAATCGGGAGGGCCGCCGGGTTGCGGTGATCGTCAACGACATGAGCGAAATCAACATCGACAGTGCAGAAGTCGAGCGTGAGATCTCGCTCAGTCGCTCCGAGGAGAAACTGGTCGAGATGACCAACGGCTGCATCTGCTGCACTCTGCGAGAGGATCTTCTTTCCGAGATAAGCGCCTTGGCCGCCGATGGCCGATTCGACTACCTTCTCATCGAATCTTCGGGCATCTCCGAACCGCTGCCCGTCGCGGAGACGTTCACCTTCATCGATACCGACGGCCATGCCCTGGCCGACGTCGCCCGACTCGACACCATGGTCACAGTCGTCGACGGCAACAGTTTTCTGCGCGACTACACGGCTGGGGGTCGCGTCGAAGCCGATGCCCCGGAAGATGAACGAGACATCGCGGATCTGCTTGTCGATCAGATCGAATTTGCCGATGTCATCCTGGTGAGCAAGGCCGATCTCGTCTCGCAACAGCACCTGGTCGAATTGACCGCGGTCCTACGATCTTTGAACGCAACTGCTGCGATAGTTCCGATGACTCTCGGCCGTATCCCACTCGACACGATTCTCGATACCGGCTTGTTCTCGCTCGAGAAAGCTGCTCAGGCCCCTGGATGGCTACAAGAACTCCAAGGTGAACACACCCCCGAAACCGAGGAGTACGGAATCGGTTCGGTGGTGTACCGCGAGCGCGCGCCCTTCCACCCACAACGCCTGCATGATTTCCTGAGCAGCGAGTGGACCAACGGAAAGTTACTTCGGGCCAAGGGCTACTACTGGAATGCCGGCCGGTTCACCGAGATCGGGAGTATTTCTCAGGCCGGTCATCTCATTCGCCACGGATACGTCGGCCGTTGGTGGAAGTTTCTACCCCGTGACGAGTGGCCGGCCGACGACTACCGTCGCGACGGAATCCTCGACAAGTGGGAAGAACCTGTCGGTGACTGCCGACAAGAACTCGTCTTCATCGGCCAATCCATCGACCCGTCTCGACTGCACCGAGAACTCGACGCGTGTCTACTCACCACAGCCGAGATCGAACTCGGGCCAGACGTGTGGACCACCTGGAGCGACCCCCTGGGCGTCGGCTATACCGACCAGACCGTTTGATATTGGTCCGATTTGCCGTAAGTTGTGCGCAATGGGGCTATCACGCAACCGAACTCGGGCGTTGTTGATCGTCGCGGCAATCGCAGCCGGGACCGCTGCCGCGGCGACGCCGGCGAAGGCCACCTGGACAACCGCGCCGATGTGCGGCGATTGGCAGGTCGAGACCGTAGCCCAAGGGTTGGAACAGCTTGAGAACCTCGAGACCGATGACAACGGCGGGTTCTACCTCTCCGGCGAGTCGAAGATCTATCACGTCGACGCCGAAGGACAGGTACGAACCGTCCTCGACGGCATGGCTGCTCCTGGCGGTTTGCAGCTCGACGGTTCGAGGCTGTCCTTCCTCACCAGACAGGACGGCAAGCTGTGGCAACTGGACACCACGACGGATCAGCTGTCCGCACCCGCCGACTTCGCGGGCAACGGCTTGCTCCGACTTCCCGACGGCGATCTGCTGACCACGTGGGTCGGAACGGAGGGCGGCCCGTCGAAGGGCGTGTCGCGCTATCAACATGACTCCCGAACCGTCGTACCCAATTGGGCCGCAGTGCCACGTTCGGAGGGGCTCGCGCTCAGTCCGGATCATCGAGCCGTGTACACCGATGATCTGTTCACAGGTCAGATCATTCGAGTCCCTGTGGATACCCCTGATGCGTGGGCCGTTGTCGCAACCGTCCCGAGCCCGGTACCCGGTCTCGACGATCTGACCGTGTCGCGGGATGGGATGCTCTACGTCGCTGCTCACCTCGAGGGCGCGATCTATCGTGTAGATCCCGAGACCGGGCAGTCCTGCGTCGTCGCTTCGGGTCTGTCGGGTGGGTGGACCGGGCCGAGTTCAGTGCGTATCGGCCGGGACGGCGACGGCTGGGCGCTCTACGTCACCGGCTTCGACGGGACGCTGCGCCGCCTGGTACCTCCGGCGGGCGTCGAACTCGCACCGGTTCGGTAACTCCGTTCTCTTCGAGACGGGATTCTCCGACCTGGCGATACTTAAAATCACGCTGATTTGAAGGCATGCCCGCAGCGCAGCGGCCGCTTGTCCGAAAACTGTCAACAGTTCTACACGGAGAAATGGCTACCCTTAGGTTTACGCTGCTCGCATGTTTTCTTCCGTCGCAGCGAAGATCCGCCTGGTGGTGGCACTGCTCCTCACTGCCCTCCTGGCGCTGACTCTGTCATCGTGCTCGAGTGGTTCGGATTCGTCGGCAGCCCCCACAGACCTGTGTGCACCTCCGGGAGTGGGAGCCGCAACCGCGGCCCCCACCAATCTGGATGCGGCAGCGGGTGCGGGCGCCGAAGACCGCTACACCACGGCCACCGTCACCCCGGTCGATCGGATCGACACCTCGAAGCTGAACTTGATCAAACCCGGGGTCATCACGGTCGGCACGCTCGGTGACGCGCCCCCGAGCATCTGCGTCAACTCCGATAATCAGTACACCGGATACGACAACGAGCTGCTGAAGGCCGTCGCGGACAAGCTGGGCCTGAAGGTCGAGTTCGTCGGCACCGAGTTCGCCGGGCTCCTCGCCCAGGTTGCCGGTCGACGCTTCGACGTCGGCTCGTCGTCCATCACCACCACAGACGACCGTCGCAACACCGTCGGCTTCACCAACGGTTACGACTTCGGATACTTCTCCCTCGTCGTTCCTAACGGCAGCCCGATCACCGGCTTCGGAGACCTGGACGCATCCAAGCGCATCGGCGTCGTGCAGGGAACCGTGCAGGACGACTACGTCGTGAACACGCTCAAGCTCGATCCCGTGAAGTTTCCCGACTACGCCACGGCGTACGCGAACCTCAAATCCGGACAGATCGACGCCTGGGTAGCTCCGTCTCAGCAGGCCGAAGGTGCAATCGCTCCCGGTGACCCGACCTCGATCATCCAGAACACCTTCTCGGTCAACAACTTCGTCGGCTGGGCGGTGAACAAGGAAAACCAGCCGCTGATCGACGCCCTCAACTCCGGCCTCGACGCAGTCATCGACGACGGAACCTGGTCTCAGCTGTACGCCGACTGGGTACCGCGCCAACTCCCTGAAGGCTGGAAGCCCGGATCCAAGGCCGCGGCCACTCCGGAACTGCCCGACTTCGCAGCCATTGCGGCAGAAAACGCAGCAAACGGTGACGGTGGCGATACCGCGTCGTACCAACCGAAGTCGACGCTCGAACAGCTCAAGGACACGTTCTTCGACTGGGATCTGTACAAGAAGGCATTCCCCGATCTCCTCAAGACCGGTCTTCCCAACACCCTGATCCTTGCGCTCGCGTCTGGCATCATCGGCACGGTCCTCGGCATGCTGCTCGCTGTCGCCGGTATCTCGCGCACCCGTTGGCTGCGCTGGCCAGCCCGCGTCTACACCGATATCTTCCGTGGCCTGCCCGCCGTCGTCATCATCTTGATCATCGGGCTCGGAGTCGGACCGATCGTCAAGGGAATCACCGGCAGCAATCCGTACTGGCTGGGCGTCGCGGCGCTGTCACTGCTCGCGTCGGCGTACATCGGTGAGATCTTCAGATCCGGTATCCAGAGCGTCGAGTCCGGGCAGCTCGAGGCTTCACGCGCCCTCGGCTTCAGCTACCGCAAGTCCATGTCGCTTGTCGTCATCCCGCAGGGTGTACGACGCGTTCTGCCGGCGTTGATGAACCAGTTCATCTCGCTGATCAAGGACTCGTCGCTGATCTACTTCCTCGGTCTCCTCGTCACCCAGCGGGAACTCTTTGCCGTCGGACGTGATCTCAACGCCCAGACCGGCAGCCTGTCCCCGCTCGTTGCGGCAGGCTTGTTCTACCTTGCTCTGACCATCCCGCTGACGCACCTCGTCAACTACATCGACAACCGGCTCCGGACCGGACGCGCCGACACTTCAGGCACGTTGGATCCGCTCGAGCAGGCCATCGTCGTGGAAAGGGGCTGAGAACATGACCACCAGCTCTGAACTGAAGTCCGTATCGCTCACCGGCAAGGACCTGCATCTGTCCTTCGGTGCCAACAAGGTGCTTCGCGGCGTCAACCTGCACGTCGACGCCGGAAACACCGTCACCGTCATCGGGCCCTCCGGTTCGGGCAAGTCGACGCTCCTGCGCGTGCTGAACCGTCTGCACGAGCCTGAGCAGGGTGACGTGCTGCTCGACGGGAAGTCCGTCTTGAAGGACAACCCCGACGAGCTTCGCCAGCGAATCGGCATGGTGTTCCAGCACTTCAACCTGTTCCCACACAAGACCGTCGCCGAGAACATCGCGCTCGGGCCGAACAAGCTCAAGGGGTTGTCCAAGGAACAAGCTCGGGCGCTCGCGCTCGAGCAGCTGGATCTGGTGGGGCTCAAGGAGAAGGCGGACTCGCGGCCCGGCAACCTTTCCGGTGGTCAGCAGCAGCGCGTCGCCATTGCCCGCGCCTTGGCGATGAAGCCCGAGGTCATGTTCTTCGACGAGGCGACGTCAGCTCTCGACCCCGAACTGGTCAAGGGCGTTCTGGCGTTGATGGCCGATCTCGCGAAGTCCGGTATGACCATGGTCGTCGTGACGCACGAAATGGGCTTCGCGCGTTCCGTTTCCGACAAGGTGCTCTTCATGGACCGCGGCGCCGTTGTCGAAACCGGTACTCCGGAACAGCTTTTCGACGATCCCGAGACCGATCGACTGCAGGCGTTCCTGTCACAGGTTCTCTGACCCAGGACGCTTCAGAGATCGACGGGCGTTGATCCTCGACGCCTGAAGCATCAGATGGTCACGTTCGGCGAGGTTGGATGCCTTGTGCGCTGCATCGGCATACAACCTCGCCGCCGTCTCCAGGTCTCCGTCGCGTTCACGGAGATAGGCCTCGACTGCGGCATGGCGCGGAAGTGAATCGTCCAGCGCTGCAAGAGCTGCCAAGCCGGCGCGTGGCCCGTCCGCCTCGCCGACCGCCACCGCTCGGTTGAGCCGGACGATCGGGCTGTCGGTCAGGGCTGCGAGTTCGTCGTACCACTCCACGATCTGCACCCAATCGGTCTCGTCTGCTGTGAGAGCGTCGGCATGAAGTGCGGCAATCGCGGCCTGGGCTTGGAACTCGCCCAGTCGGTCGCGAGCGAGGGCTCCCTGAAGGATCACGACCCCTTCCGCGATCGTCTCGGTGTCCCACCGTCCGCGGTCCTGCTCGGCAAGCGGAACCAGGCTGCCGTCTGCGGCAGTGCGCGCGGCGCGGCGAGCGTGATGAAGCAACATCAGAGCGAGCAACCCCGCCACCTCGGGATGATCGATCGCAGCGGCGAGCTGCCGGGTGAGCCTGATGGCCTCGGCAGCCAGGTCGACGTCGCCGGAGTACCCCTCGTTGAAGACCAGATAAAGGACACGTAGAACGGTGGCGACATCGCCGGGTTGCTCGAACCGGACGCCGGAGACCGTGCGCTTGGCTCGGCTGATGCGCTGAGCCATCGTCGCTTCGGGCACCAGGTAGGCCTGCGCAATCTGGCGAGTGGTCAGCCCGCCGACAGCGCGCAGCGTGAGTGCAACGGCGGACGACGGCGTCAACGACGGGTGAGCGCACAGAAAGTAAAGCTGGAGTGTGTCGTCCACGCCCGGCACCGACCCGCTGACCGGCCGCTCGCCTGGCTGCTCGTCAACCAGAAACTCCCGCTTGCGACGAGCCGCATCCGACCGGATCCCGTCGAGGAACCGCCGCCAGGCCACTGTGACCAGCCAGCCCTTGGGGTCCCTCGGCGGGTTGTCCGGCCAGGTCCTGACCGCCTCGAGCAGAGCATCCTGCACGGCATCCTCGGCCGACGCGAAATCTGCTCCGCGGCGGACGAGGATGCCGAGCACGCTCGGAGTCAGACTTCGAAGCAGCGCGTCGTCCATGAGAGTCGTCAGTCCGTGATGGTCGGCGGCTCGGTCAGGAACGGGCGCAGTTCGAGCCATTCGTGAATCGGCTTCCCGCCTGCGCCGGGCGCGGCCGAGAGCTCCCCGGCCAATTCGACGGCTCGGTCGTAGTTGTCGACGTCGATCACCATCCAGCCGGCAATGAGGTCCTTGGTTTCCGCGAACGGGCCGTCGGTGACCGGCGGGCGACCCTCACCGTCGTACCGGACAAAGGTGCCCTCAGGAGCGAGAGCCTGACCGTCGACGAACTCGCCCGCCTTCTCGAGCCGATCCGCGAAGTCCTGCATGTACTTCACGTGGGCCGTGATCTCTTCCGGTGTCCACTGGTCCATCGGCACGTCGTTGACTGCAGCCGGAGCGCCGCGGTAGTGCTTGAGCAGCAAGTACTTGGCCATCGTGAATCTCCTCTGTGTCGGTGCCACCCATTCTGGTCGCACTTCACTACAGGGACGAAGCAAGTCGGGGATTCTCGACATCGCAGGGCCTTCGGCCCTAAATCCACCCCTGCCGGCGGGCGATCACTGCAGCTTCGTGCCGATTGGCCGCACCGAGTTTGGTGACAGCTGACGACAAATAGTTTCGGGTGGTACCCGCAGACAGGTGTGCCCGGGAAGCGATCTGCTCGATGGATGCCCCGTCGGCCGCGTATTCGAGTACGTCCGCCTCGCGCGGAGTAAGCGGTGAGTCGCCGGCGCCGATCGCCTCGGCAGCCAACGACGGGTCGACGTACCTCCCGCCGGCATGGACGCTGCGGACCACCTCGGCGAGGGTCGCCGCAGGCGTCGTCTTCGGTAGAAATCCGCGGACACCTGCTGACAGTGCCTTCTTCAAGTACCCGGGACGCCCGTGGCTCGTCACGATGATCGAGACGCACCCCGAGACCGTCTGCGCAATCTGCTGCGCCGTCTCGATGCCGTCGATACCCGCCATCTGAAGGTCGAGCACGGCTACGTGAGGTTGATGCTTTGCAGCAGCGATCACGGCATCCTCGCCGGATTCGGCTTCTGCCACGACGACGATGTCGTCCTCGAGCGACAACATCATGGCCAGAGCCGAGCGGATCAGGTTCTCGTCGTCGGCCAGCAGTACCTTGATCGGCTCGGTCACCGAGACTCCTTCGTTCGGGACGGAAAGTGGGCGGTGAGGGTGAAGCGATCTTCGTCCTGCACGGTTTCGACAGTTCCTCCGACGGCGCCGACGCGCTCGCGCAATCCGTTCAGGCCGGTTCCGTTGTTCGGCTCTGCGATCCGTGCGCCGTCGTTGGCAATCACGACGCCGTCCGCGGACACCTCGATGCTGCAATTCTCGGCACTGGAGTGCCGGAGAATGTTGGTCACGCCTTCACGGACGACCCACGCGGCGGCCTCGGCCAGTTCCACCGGCAGTTGATCTGCCGATCCACGTATCGCGGTGGAGATTCCGGCGGCCTCGAGCAGAGACTGCGCACCGGCCAACTCGGATGCCAAGGCGATGGACCGGTATCCCCGAACCAACTCGCGCGCTTCGTCGAGAGAATCTTGCGCAAGTTCGCGTACTTCGTCCATCTGCGCGGCTGCACGATCGTCGCCGCGTCGTGAAAGAGTGGCTGCAAGTTCGCTTTTCACCGCAATTGCAGACAGTGCCCGCCCGACGACGTCATGGAGATCGCGCGAAAATCGCAATCGCTCCTCGGCGACGGACAGGGCAGCGGCAGCTCCGCGAGCCTCGTCCAATTCGGTGACCATGCGAAGCAGCCACACCGACATGTAGACGGTCAGCCCCATGAAGGCGGCGACGATTCCGACGGACACGCCGCTTTCCGGACCCGCAAGCAGTCCCAGTACGACCCCGGCGGCCACCGAGCCCACGATCAGCCAGCGCAACGACGTCAACCCGGCAAGGGGCACGACAAGGATTGCCGCGAGCCAGAAGTACGGGCCGTTCTCGCCATTGCTTCCCAAGGCGATTCCCGCCGAGCAGAACGCCGACAACGTCATCACGGCAAGAGGAATCTGGACGGGTTTGGCCACGACTCCACCCAGATCTGGCATCCGAGACACGGCGATGACGCACGCAACGGCACTGATCCCGAGGAAGACACCCGACAGGTACCGATCCGCAACGATCTCGGTGACCGCACCGAAGCCACCGAAAACCACTGCGACCATGATGAACGATTGCCGCGTGTAAAGGCGAACCTTGTCGACGTTCGACGCGGTTCGCCACGTCCGTCTCGGATTCCAGCGTCCGAAGTTCTGCGCGATCATGCCCACTACCTTCTCAGAGTTCTACGAACGCGGTTCCCAGCGGAAGTGGACGTTCGCGATCAGAACCGAACCGACGATCCACGCCAGCATGACCAACAGCGGTTGCCCAACCGAACCGAAGGTGTCGACAAATCCGGCCGCCGCACCGGGCGCATCGCCCAGATCAGCCAGTTCGCCAGTGGTCCGCCCCAGCCATCCGAGATTGAGAAGGTCCACTACTGCGGCCAGCGGAGTGAAATCGAGAATGCGAGCAACGTTGTCCGGCACGACATTCCTGATCGAGGACATACCTGCCGTCGCCAGAATCAGAATCGGCATACAGGTGATCTGCGCCGCCTCTGCATTTCGCGTGACAGCCGAAGTGATCAACGCCAGCGCTGTGAAGAGCGCGGCGCCGCCGATCACCGCGACCAGCACCAGCACCGGATTGACCGGAGCACTGCCGCCGAGAACCATCACGGCGATCCCGATGACCACCGTCAACAGTGCGGTGAGAACCCACGACGGCACTGCCGGGCCCGCCAGGATCTCGGCGTCGCTGCATTCCCCGGTCCGTAGTCGCTTGAGAACCAACTCGTCACGGCGCGTCGCGTACACCGACAGCAGGTTGTAGAAGACCACGAAGACGAGAAGGAACAGCGCAAATACCTCGAGGCCTGCGGACACCGACTTGTCCGACAGCCCGCCGTCTCGCGACAGGTACAGCATTCCCACGGGAAAGATCAGCGGGAGGACGATTGCATTGAAGAGCAACAGTCGATTTCGTCCCAGGAGCGTGAACTCCGAACGAGACAGGGTTGCGATGCGGTTCATGCCGACGCTCCTTCGAGAGTTGCGTGATGATCGAATTGGTCTGCAATGGAGAGGAATACTGTCTCCAGGGACGCCGCTCGGGCATCCAAGCCGGTCAGCAAGACATCATTGTGCTGCGCCCACAGCAGCAGTTCCGTCAGCGTCTCCTGGATGGTGCGAGTGGTGATCAGCACCAGATCGTTTTCGACGCGCACCTCGGCGCCGGCCAGCGCTGGGAGCGGAAGGCCTGGGCGGTGCAGTTTGATCTGGGCGGGATGATCTGCGACGACGTCCGCCACGGTTCCGCTGCGCACGACCGATCCACGGTGCATGATCGCCAATTGGTCGCACAAGGATTCAGCCTCGTCGAGATAGTGCGTCGTCAACATGATGGTGACGCCCGACGCTTTCAAGTCAGCGATCAATTGCCAAGTGTTACGACGACTTTCGGGGTCCAATCCAGTAGTCGGTTCGTCGAGGAACAGTACGAGTGGCCGGCCGATGATCGCGCACGCCAGATCCAGTCGGCGCGCTTCACCGCCCGAGAGGAACTTCACGCGGGTATCGCCACGGTCACGCATGTCCACGCGCTCGAGCACCTCGTCGACGGGAAGCGGATTCGAGCACGTTCCGGCCCACATCGCCAAACTCTCACGAGCAGTCAGGTCTTGGGGAAGCCCACCCTTCTGGAGCATGATGCCAAGCGACGGTCGAATCTGCTTGCGGTTGCGCACCGGATCCATTCCCAGAACGCGCACCGTACCGGCGCTGGCTCGTGAAAGGCCCTGAATCACTTCGAGAGTGGATGTCTTGCCGGCACCGTTTGTTCCGAGGAGGCCGAACAGCTCGCCTTCCTGAACACTCAGATCCAGATTGCGAACAGCATCGAACGCCTCCTTGCCGGAGCCGTAGCGCCGCGACATTGCGACTACGTCGATCACGGGATCGCCCTTCATCGCTGCGCCTCCTCTCGGTTCCAGCTGCGCAGTCCGATCGTGAATCGAATGCCCGCGTAGACCGCGAGAGCGGCAACAAGAATCCAGGACACCGGATTGGAGCCGATGATCGCGAATACCCCTCCGATGATCGCGATGTTCACCACGATCACAACAAGTTCGCGGCCCATCGTGGGTGCGGGTCCGATGTCCATCAGGTCCGTCAGGAGGCTTCCCTCATGTGGTTCTCTCATGCCTCCAAGCCTCGCGGGAAGTCCGCGACGAGAACAGTGCGCAGCGTCATCACCTGCGGTGACACCGTCATGGATCGGCGATGACAAATGTCATGCGACGTCCCCGCGGGGACGCGTCGTAAATTGCAGGTAAGGGTCGCCTCGTTGTTTTGCCGTTCATTTTTACGTTCCTTTACCCTCGCTTAGAGCTTCTACGGTTCCCGAAGTCCGTAAATCGAATCTCGGGAGTTCACGGTGGCTATCAAGCCTTTGGCCTTGTTCGTCAAACACGACGGCGTGTCTGCACGCGCGTCGATCACCTGCCAGTACAAGTGCGGAAACGCGTGCTCTCATGAGGTCCCCAACACCTCGGGCGGCGAGTACTTCCGCGATATCGCACGCACGGCACTGACTCGTCGCGGCATGCTCCGGGGCAGCGGCATGGCAGTGCTCGCGGTGGGAGCGGGCAGCGCCCTCGTCGCGTGTTCGGACGAATCCGCAAGTGCGGAACCGGGAACCGGTTCGACGAGCGGCAGCAGCGGCGGGTCGACACCGGCAGGAACGAACTTCGACGCCGTCGCGCCCAACAAGGAAGACAAGGTCACCGTCCCTGACGGATACGATCAGGCCGTCGTCATCCGTTGGGGTGACGCCGTTCTCGCCGGAGCCCCGGCATTCGACTTCGACAAGCAGACTGCGGCAGCACAGGAACTGCAGTTCGGATTCAACAACGACTTCGCCGGACTGCTCCCGGTCGACGGGCAGCCCAACACCTACCTCCTCGTGGTCAATCACGAATACTCCACCGAGCCGGCGATGTTCCGCGGCTACGATGCGGAGAACCCGACCGAGGAGCAGTTCAAGATCGGCCTGGCCAGCCACGGACTGTCAGTCGTCCAGGTCAAGGGCGAATCCGACAACGGCAAGCTGGTACCGGAGATCGGATCGAACAACCGCCGCATCACCGGAACCACGGAGTTTGTCGTGACCGGCCCCGCTGCAGGTAGCGACTTCCTCAAGACGAGTGCCGATCCCACGGGAACCAAAGTGCTCGGCACCCTCAACAATTGCGCTGGCGGCGTCACACCCTGGGGCACAGTGCTTTCCGGCGAAGAGAACTTCAACCAGTACTTCGCTAACGCCGAGGGTGTCACCGATCCCACGGTGGCAGCCCGGCTGAAGCGCTACGGTCTGGCCGGAGCCGCTTCCGAGCGCAAGTGGGAACGCTTCGACAAGCGGTTCGATCTGGTCGCAGAACCCAACGAGGTCAACCGATTCGGATACGTCGTCGAGATCGATCCCTGGGATCCGTCGTCGACTCCGATCAAGCACACAGCGCTCGGACGTTTCAAGCACGAAGCCGCCACCATTTACATCACGTCGGACGGCACCGTCGTTGCATACAGCGGTGACGACGAGCGTTTCGACTACATGTACAAGTTCGTTTCGAGCCGAAAGATGCAGGACGGCAAGAGTCAGGCAGCCATGCGCCACAACATGACTCTGCTCGACGCCGGAACACTGTACGTTGCAAAGCTCAGCGGAAACTCCGCCGGCGAGATCGACGGAACCGGCAAACTCCCGTCGGACGGCAAGTTCGACGGAACCGGCGAGTGGGTAGCCATCCTGCGCACCGGCGAAGACGGCAAGGGCGAATCGCTGGTAGACGGTATGAGCGCCGAAGAGGTCGCCGTCTTCACCCGCCAGGCCGGTGACAAGGTCGGGGCAACGAAGATGGACCGCCCCGAGGACTTCGAGGCAAACCCGAAGAGCGGCAAGGTTTACGTCGCACTGACCAACAACACCAAGCGCGGAGTCGACGGTGGCGCCGTGGCCGACGAGGCGAACCCTAGGAACAACAACAAGAACGGCCAGGTCCTCGAAATCACCGATGACCACGCCGGCACCACCTTCGGCTGGAATCTTCTTCTCGTCTGCGGAGATCCGGCCACAGCCGATACTTACTTCGGCGGGTTCGACAAGAGCAAGGTCAGCCCCATCTCATGCCCGGACAACCTTGCCTTCGACCCGCACGGCAACCTGTGGATCTCCACCGACGGCAACGCACTCAAATCCAACGACGGACTGTTCAGCGTTGTCCTCGAAGGCGAAAACCGCGGTGAGACAAAGCAGTTCCTCACCGTTCCCGTCGGCGCCGAAACCTGCGGCCCCATCGTGGACGAGAAGCGCGTCATCGTCTGCGTCCAGCACCCCGGCGAGACCGACGACGCCAGCATCGAAAGCCCCGCATCCCATTGGCCCGACGGTGGCTCCTCCCAGCCTCGCCCGTCGGTAGTTGCAGCCTGGAAGAAGGACGGATCTCGGCTCGGCTCGTAACACACACGAAAACGACTGTGGGGCAGATCGCATACTCTGCGATCTGCCCCACGTCGTTTACCTCAGATTCTCAAGAGAATCAGTTGTCACCATCCTCGCGACGCTTACGCGTCAGGAGAACAACACCCGTTCCCAGCGCCAGCAGCAGAACCAAACCGCCTGCCGCGAGCAACCCGGTGTTCACGCCACTCTCACCAGCGCCACCACCCGAGTTGATCGTTCCACCCTGAGGAGCAGACGTCGGCGGCTTCGGCTGACCCGGCTGACCCGGGTTTGCTGTCGGCGGCTTCGGCTGTCCCGGAACCGTGCTCGGAACCGGCTGACCCGGAACCGTCGGCGGTACGACGATCGGAGGCACAACGACGATCGGGGGAATGATGATCGTCGGTGTAACCGGCACCGTCGTGTTCGGAACCGTCGTGGTCGGCGGAACTGTCGTGACCGGCGGCGTTGTCGTCGGCGGCGTCGTTGTCGTCACGCCACACGGATCCACAATCTCCTCCGCGACAACTTCTTCTGTCGTGGTCTCCTCTGTGGTGGTCTCCTCCGTGGTGGTGGATTCCTCCGTACCGGTCACATCAGCGTCACCGGTAGTGGTCGCGCTAGCCGTCGTCGTCGCAACCGTTGTGGTCGGAACCATCCGCGTGGTCGTCGTCGGAGGAACACAGGGCTCCGTCGTGACCGGCGGCGTCGTGGTGGTGGTCGTCGGAGGCACCGTGGTGGTGGTCTCCGGCGGGTCCACCGGGTGTTCGGTGCAGAGTGCGTCGCCCGGGACACAGTCCACCGGCGGGTTCTCGCCACCAACCACCAGGTAGTTGTTCAGGACGCCCGGGGTGAATCCGGGACCTGACAGCGTTCCGATCTCAGGATTGACCTTGACGGTGTACGTCACCGTCGCGCTCTCACCCTTGGCCAGCTTTCCGGTGACCGTGAAGACGTTGTCGACGACACCCGAAACAACCAGCGTGGAAGTAGTAGCCGGATTCTTCGTCATTACTGCATCGTCGAGAACATCGGTCAGATCGTCGTAGAAGCTGATCTCACCATCCGCGGTGCCCACATTCTTGAACGTGAGCGTGTACGTGATCTCCTGGCCGCCAACCACACGGTTCGTGGTGGACGGGTCAGAGGACTTCAGTACCTCGATTGCGGGAGTGCCATCAACCGGGTGTTCGGTCGTCACCGGCGGAGGGGTGATCTCCGGACCGGTCGGCGGCTTCGCTGTACCGGTGACCTTGTTGTTGATCAGAACGCCGCCGGCAACACCGTCGTTGATCTTCACCTGATAGGTCAGAACAACCGACTTACCGGCTTCGAGTGCACCCGTCCAGGAGAGCGTGGTGCCCTCGAGGGTCGGAGCAGTCGCGTCGACACCGTCGACAGTTGCCTTGAGCGAACCGTCCACCAACGCGGCGTTGTCGAGAACCTTCGACAGATCATCGGTCAACACCACCGGATCAAGGGTCGTGTTACCCGTGTTGGCACCGGTCACCGTGTACGTGATCGTCTGACCAGCAGCAACATTGGTACCTGAGACCGGATCCGCAGTCTTCGCGACCGTGAACCCCGGAACCTGAACCGGATGCGTCGTGCACAGCTGAGTCGCCGGATCACACACCTCCGGAGGATCAACCGGAGGAGTCGTCCCCGGAACAACGAAGTTGAGCACCGTGTTGTCGGCATTCGCCGCAACGCGATCGGCATCAGCCTTGACCGTGACGGTGTACGTCACCGTCTTGCTCTCGCCGGCCGCCAAGGTCCCCGTCACCGAGAAACCATCCGTGCCGACCATCGCAGCAGTCAACGGAGCATCAGCACTCAAGCTGCCCGCAACCAGATCAGCATCGTCGAGCAGACCACGCAGATCGTCGAAGTGCGCGACCTCACCCGCACCGTTACCGGTGTTCGTGAACGTGAGTGTGTACTTGATGTCCTGACCGGCAACAACATTCGAACCCGACACCGGATCAGAGGACTTCACCACAGCGATCTTCGGAGACACCACCGGATGCTCGGTCGTCACCGGCGGAGGAGTGATCTCCGGACCGGTCGGCGGCTTCGCAGTACCGGTGACCTTGTTGTTGACCAGAACGCCGCCGGCAACACCGTCGTTGATCTTCACCTGGTAGGTCAGAACAACCGACTTACCAGCTTCGAGTGCACCGGTCCAGGAGAGCGTGGTGCCCTCGAGGGTCGGAGCAGTCGCGTCGACACCGTCGACAGTCGCCTTGAGCGAACCGTCCACCAACACCGCGTTGTCGAGAACCTTCGACAGATCATCGGTCAACACCACCGGATCAAGGGTCGTGTTACCCGTGTTCGCACCGGTCACCGTGTACGTGATCGTCTGACCAGCAGCAACATTGGTACCCGAGACCGGATCCGCAGTCTTCGCGACCGTGAAACCCGGAACCTGAACCGGATGCGTCGTGCACAGCTGCGTCGCCGGATCACACACCTCCGGAGGATCAACCGGAGGAGTCGTACCCGGAACAACGAAGTTGTTCACGAACACCCCACCGACCACATCGGCATTGACCTTCACCGAATACGTCACCGTCTTCGTTTCGCCGGCCGCCAAGGTCCCCGTCACCGAGAAACCATCGCTGCCGACCATCGTCGCAGCCAACGGAGCATCAGCAGTCAAACCACTCAATGCACCCTTGTCCACAACCTGACGCAGATCGTCGAAGTACGCGACCTCACCCGCACCGTTACCGGTGTTCGAGAACGTGAGCGTGTACTTGATGTCCTGACCGGCAACAACATTCGAACCCGACACCGGATCAGAGGACTTCACCACAGCGATCTTCGGAGACACCACCGGATGCGTCGTGCACAGCTGCGTCGCCGGATCACACACCTCCGGAGGATCAACCGGAGGAGTCGTACCCGGAACAACGAAGTTGTTCACGAACACCCCACCGACCACATCGGCATTGACCTTCACCGAATACGTCACCGTCTTCGTTTCGCCGGCCGCCAAGGTCCCCGTCACCGAGAAACCATCGCTGCCGACCATCGTCGCAGCCAACGGAGCATCAGCAGTCAAACCACTCAATGCACCCTTGTCCACAACCTGACGCAGATCGTCGAAGTACGCGACCTCACCCGCACCGTTACCGGTGTTCGAGAACGTGAGCGTGTACTTGATGTCCTGACCGGCAACAACATTCGAACCCGACACCGGATCAGAGGACTTCACCACAGCGATCTTCGGAGACACCACCGG
>NZ_JASDCV010000034.1:0-35179 GCF_030407755.1 Rhodococcus sp. APC 3903 | reverse complement strand
CCCCTCTACTGCGCGACCCTCTCGCGCCACGTCGATGAATGGCCCGAGCAATGTGCCCAGATCCTCCGCCACCGAAACCTCGGACTCCGGTGGCATCGAAATGTAGCTGAGCCCGAGACGCGCAATCGCCCTGGCCAGAATCCCGGCATCAGCGGGTGACGCCTGAATCCACCCTCGCTGGAAGCTCTCCGCAAGCCGCGACGACGCGCGTTCGATGATGACCGCGCTGTCAGTGGTGATCAGGCGAAGAAGGTCCGGCTTGGCCTCACCGGTGAGCAGAGAGATGACCAACGGGTCGGTTGCGCTGGAGGCGAAAAACGAGCCGAAGCCCGCCGTCAATGCCTCGACTGCACGTCCGTCGTTCGCCACCATGGCCTCGTCCACCGCATCGACGAATCCGTCGGCAAGGCGAAGCGCGTATGCCTCGGCAAGCCCTTGCCTCGAACCGAACTCGTTGTAGAGCGTCTGACGACTCACACCGGCATGCTTGGCCAGAACTGTCAGCGTCACCTCGGACCAGTCACGCTCGGTCAACAACTCACGCATCGAATCGAGCACCGACGTACGCAGCAGCAGGCGCGACGCTTCTTTCTGCGGCAGACGAGTGGGCGTCGAAGTCATGGTGACGACACTACCGCCGCACCTAGGTCCGTTCGACGCCGACGCATCTCACCGTCGTTCGACCTCAACCATGAAGAAGTCGCTCTTCGCCGCGCCGCAGTCCGGGCAACTCCAGTCTTCGGGAATGTCGTCCCAGCGAGTGCCCGGTTCGATACCGTCCTCCGGCCAGCCGACTGCCTCGTCGTACTCGAATCCGCATTGCGCGCACTGATACAGCTTGTAGTCGTTCATGATTCACTCCCCGCCGTCGCCGGCATCGGTTCGAAGTCGAGCTTCTCCCGGACGCCGCAGTCCGGGCAGCACCAGTCGTCCGGCACGGCATCCCACGGCGTTCCTGCCGGAAACCCTTCTCGTGGTGCACCCTTCGATTCGTCGTAGACGTATTCACACACCGGGCATCGATAGCTGCTCATCACGCTGCTCCGTACCGAGCAAGGATGCGATCACGCTTGGACGGCTGAACGTTGACGCGGGTGATGTCGCCGCCGTAGTGCGCAAGGACCTTGGGATCCATTACTTTTCGCCACAGCGGCGGAACGTAGGCGAGCATGATCATGCTCGCGTATCCACTGGGCAGGTTGGGTGCACCGTCCATGCTTCGAAGCGTCTGATAACGACGTGTCGGGTTCGCATGATGGTCACTGTGACGCTGGAGGTGATACAGGAAGATGTTGGTGCAGATGTGATCGCTGTTCCAACTGTGCTCCGGTGCGGCGCGCTCGTACCGCCCACTGTCCAGACGGCGACGCTTCAGTCCGTAATGTTCGAGGTAGTTGACGGTTTCGAGCAGGCAGAATCCGAAGACGGCCTGCAGCACCAGGAACGGCAGCACCGAGAGCCCGAAAACGGCGACGAGGACACCGAAGAGTACGACGGACATCAACCACGAATGCAGGACGTCGTTGCGAATTGTCCACGGCTTCTTACCCAGTCGATCGAGCCTGGCTTTCTCCAGGGACCACGACGAGCGCAGAGATCCCCACACACTGCGCGGCAGGAAGGTCCAGAAGCTCTCGCCGAAGCGAGACGACGCCGGATCCTCGGGCGTGGCGACCCGCACGTGGTGTCCACGATTGTGCTCGATGTAGAAGTGGCCGTAAAACGACTGCGCCAGAGTGATCTTCGACAACCAGCGCTCGAGATCGTCCTTCTTGTGACCTAGTTCGTGTGCGGTGTTGATCCCGATTCCTGCGACGCAACCGATACTGATCGCCAGACCGATCTTGGAGATCAGCCCCAGTCCCCCGTCGATTCCGAGCCAGGACAGGTCGGTCGCCGACCAGAGATAGCAGGCCAGGACCAGGCTGGCCAATTGGAACGGTATGTAGATGTAGGTGCAGTACCGGTAGTACTTGTCGTTCTCGAGGCGCTCCATCACCTCGTCCGGCGGATTCTCGCCGTCCGGACCGAAGAAGATGTCGAGGATCGGGAGCAGGATGTAGACGAGCAACGGCCCGATCCACCACCACACCGGCGAGACCGCGTTCCACCCGAGACTGTTGAACAACGCGACCAATCCGACGGCAATGAAGACCGCCGTCGGCGGCACCAGGCCGAGCAGCCAAAGATATCTCTTCTTGTCACGCCACTGCTCGGGCGGGAGTGTCTGCCCGGACTGCGAGTTCACGTGCGTCGACACGGTCTACCTCCTCGATTCGGACCGACTCGACAACTGTGAGTCAGTTCACCCTGAGATAGACAGTACTACGCTATTTGTACAAGTGATAGACAAATCATAATCTTTGTACATTTACTCGATTTCGCCGCGTTCACGCTTCCCGATCAACGAATGCTGCCTGCTGTAGGCGAAGTAGATGACAACACCGAGGGCCATCCAGACCACGAACCTCATCCAGGTCTCCACCGACAGGTTGAACATCAACCAGAGACACGCGAGGACAGCCAGGATCGGGATCAGCGGGACCAGCGGCACCCTGAACCCGCGGGGTAGGTCCGGCCGCGTCCGACGAAGCACGAGAACCCCCAACGACACGAGAACAAACGCGAACAACGTGCCGATATTGACCATTTCCTCGAGGGTGCCGATCGGGAACACTCCGGCGAGCACCGCGACCACAACGCCGACCAAGATCGTGATCCGCACGGGAGTTCCGTGCTTGCCGGTCGGCGCCAGGCGTCGCGGCATCAGACCGTCGCGTGCCATCGCGAAGAGCACCCTGGTCTGCCCGAGCATCAGCACCATCACCACGGTCGTGAGACCGGCCAACGCGCCGAACGAGATGACGTTTTTCGCCCACGTGATGTCGTGGAAGGCGAATGCCGTTGCCAGGTTGGAAGTATCGCCCTCGAGTTCGGTGTACTTCACCATCCCGGTCAACACGAGTGTCACTGCCACGTACAGAACCGTGACGATCAAGAGCGAGCCCAGGATGCCGCGTGGCAACGCCTTCTGCGGCTCCTTCGCCTCCTCCGCAGTCGTGGCGACGACGTCGAAGCCGATGAACGCGAAGAACACCAGACTGGCTGCCGCGAGCAATCCGTACCACCCGAATGTGCTGCCACCGGCCCCGGTCACGTACGAGAACAACGACTGGTGGATGCCCTCTCCCGTCGAGCCCGGCTCCGACGGCGGAATGTACGGCGAGTAGTTGTCGGTGTCGATGTAGAACAGACCGACGATGATCACCAGCAACACCACCGCGACCTTGATCGCCGTGATCACCAGTGACACCCTCGAAGAGAGTTTTGTGCCGGTCGCGAGCAGGATCGTGATGACGGCGATCACCAGCACCGCACCCCAGTCGAACGAGATCGGCCCCAACTCGACGATCGGGCTGCGTGAACCCATCACTTCGCCGAGGTACAGCGACCAGCCTTTTGCCACCACCGAAGACGCCAAAGCGAATTCGAGGATGAGATCCCAGCCGATGATCCAGGCGACGAATTCACCGAACGTCGCGTACGAGAACGTGTACGCGCTACCGGCGACCGGGACCGTCGACGCGAACTCGGCGTAACACAGCGCTGCCAGTCCGCAGGCGATTGCCGCGATGACAAAAGCCAGGGAAACCGACGGCCCGGCGACGTTTCCCGCCGTCCGAGCCGTGAGTGTGAAGATGCCCGCACCGATGACCACTGCGACACCGAACACCGTGAGATCCCACGAGTTCAGCTCTTTCCGGAGTTTGGTTTCCGGCTCGTCGGTGTCCTTGATGGACTGCTCGATCGATTTGGTTCGAAACAGCTTCGACCGTCCAGATCCGGCCTGCTCGTCCTTGACAGCCATTGCCGCCTCCTTGCTGGGGACCAGCAGGTCCCACCATGGGCAAGTAGAGAGATGGCATCAGCCTAAGCCCGCAGGCGTGGCTTTGTTCAGGGTTTGTCGGGAGCCTGCAGATCTGTTTCAGGACGATCTCCTGCGCTGAGACGATCCAGGTCCGGCTCGAGGTAGATCACCCGCGCCGCAGGCACTGCAGCGCGCACGCGAGACTCGGCCTCGTCGATCGCCGTCGCCACATCCGAGATCGTCGATCCGATCGGCACCGCAACCTTGGCAGCAACAAGGATCTCCTCGGGACCGAGGTACTGCGTCTTGCAATGAATGACGCGTTCGATACGAGTTCCGTCGACCAGTGCGTTGAGGATCAGTTCGGTCTCCACCGCCGTTGCGCCCTCACCGATCAGCAGCGACTGCATTTCGATGATCAGAATGACCGCGATGATGCCGAGCAGGACACCGATGCACAGAGTTCCGATGCCGTCGAAGACCGGATTTCCGGTCACCATCGTGAGGCCGACGCCGCCGAGTGCAAGGACGAGACCGATCAATGCGCCGGTGTCCTCGAGCAGCACAACCGGGAGTTCCGGGCTACGAGAGGTTCGGATGAAGTTCCACCACGACGCATTTCCCTTGAGCGGTCGTGATTCCTTCGCTGCGGTCCGGAAGCTGTAGCCCTCCAGGCAGATCGCGATGAACAGGATCGCGATTGCCACGAAAGCCGAATTGAGTTCTTCGGGATGCTGAATCTTGTGAATACCTTCGTAGATCGCGAACAGCGAACCGAGGGTGAAGAGCACCAGTGCAACGACGAACGAATAGAAGTATCGGTTGCGCCCGTAACCGAACGGGTGCAGTTGATCTGCCTCACGTTCTGCCTTCTTCTGCCCCAAGAGCAACAAACCCTGATTGGACGTGTCGGCCACCGAGTGCACCGATTCGGCGAGCATCGACGACGATCCGGTGATCAAGAATCCGGCGAACTTGGCTACGGCAATTCCGGCATTGGCTCCGAGGGCCGCCAGAATCGCCTTCTTGCCACCATGAGCCGACACAATGTCTCCTCGCTATCGACCGAGATTCCTATCGACCGACCACTGCACTGAAAACCTGCGCAGTCGGGGTTCGTGTGGTCAGGTGTACTACGGGCTCGTCGGCAGCAATCCACGCGGCTCGGCCCCGATCGAGGTCGAGAGTGTCGGCACCGCACGTCGCAGTGACCGCGCCGTCGGTGCAGATCAGGATCCGCGGGCCGCCGGCTTCGACAACGAGGTCGGTGGCATTCGAGTCGAACTCCAGACGCGTCAAACGAAATTCAGGTGCGGGCGTGACGTACTCGTATCTACCTGACCCTGACTGACCTGATCCTGACTGGGCCGGATCGAGCACTTCGATATCGGCCCCGACGAAGTCCAGAACCCTCAACAGTTCGGGCACGTCGACGTGTTTGGGCGTCAGCCCGCCGCGCAGCACGTTGTCGGAGTTGGCCATGATCTCGACCGCGAGTCCATGGAGATACGCGTGGAGATTTCCCGCAGCGAGAAACAGTCCTTGGCCGGGCTCGAGTGTGACGCGGTTGAGCAGTAGTGCCGCCAGAACGCCGGCGTCGCCGGGGTACGCCTCGCTCAATTCCAGCGCGGTGCGGATCTCGGTCACGAATTCGGCGTCGTGGTGCGCGACGTAGGTGATGCACCCCGCAAGCACGGCAGGGAGCAACGTCCCGAGCACCGTGGACGGCAACGTGATCCATGTCGTGAACAACGCCCGGAGTCCGTCGGAATCGGGTTGGCCTTCGAGCAGACCGATGTACGGCTCCAACTCGTCGACGGCCAGAGCGCGCAGCAGTTTGACAGTCCGCGTCGGCTCGCGGAATCCGGCAAGCGCTTCGAATCTGCTCAGCGCGACAACGAGTTCGGGCTTGTGGCTGCCGTCCTTGTAGTTTCGAATCGGCGATTCCATGGGAACGCCGAGTGCGTTCTCACGACGAAAACCCTCGTCGGCTTGAACGGCGCTGGGATGCGCCTGAAGCGACAGCGGCTCTTCCGCCGCAAGCAACTTGAGCAGGAATGGGAGTCGCTCACCGAATGCATCGAGGTTCTCACGGCCGAGTTCACGCTCGGGTTCGCGGTGCAGGACCTCGAGCAACGACTCGCTTCCGGATTCGGTGATCACGCGCGCCGGGTCGCCCGGGTGGGCGCCCAACCACAACTCCGCTTCGGGATGATTCGACGGGGTCGCAAGACCGCGTAGTTCGGCAATTGCCGTTCGCGAGCCCCACGCGTAAGAACGAAGTGCACCTTCGAGTTCACGCACTTACTTCGCACCGCCCGTCAACTGCACGTACGCCGCGGCCATGTCTACTCGAGACGCCAACACGAATACCTGCTCCATCTCCGATATCACCACGTTGGTCTGGTCTTCGTCTGCCGCCACCACCAGATCGGCGTCGGCCAGTGCGTCCATCCGGCGTCTCGCCTCCCCGCGCGTGGATTCGGTCGCGAAGACGAACGCCCGCGCCGGCGGGGTCGGCAGTGCGCCGTCCAGTTGCGGATCGTGAAAGAACGGGTCGTGGAACACCGAATCACGCGAAGCTGCGTCCGGCGCGAACAGAGCTCGTGCCGAACGAATCACCTCCGACATCTCGGCGGCAGCGGCATTCAGGCCCGAGCTCATCAGCGAAACGCTCGAGAACTCTGCGAGTGCTGTTGTCACGGAACCACTCCCACATAGAACGACTCGCCGGCCGCTCATTCTGGTGGCCAACGACTTGGCCGGGTTGTGGAATACCTCGTTGGCCGGCCCGTCCCGCAGCGCCTCCGCATCAACGGCGTCGGCGATCCGACCGAGCACCGCCGAACGGTCCTCGATCGATCCCTTGCCCTCGATTTCGGCGGCAACGGCGAGGAAGACGGCGAGGAACCGCGTCATCGTGTGCCTCGGCGAGGCGTAGAGCCGCGGCGGCAACGACATGGTGCGCCCGGCCGCCACAGCCCGCATGGGCCCCTCGTCCGGAACGGCGACAACAACTTCGGCGCCACGGCGAACTGCACTGTCGACGGATTCGACCAGGCGCGGATCACCGGCATCGTCACCGGCAACGACGATCACGTCCAACGGTCCGGCCCACGACGGCGTCCGGTCGAGTACGAGGAGCGGACAACCGACCGAATCTCCGACGAGAGCAAGCGCGATCCTGGCTCCGTGCCGAGCGCCACCGGCACCGGCAATCAGCACGACGCTGCGCGGGCGCAGGCCGGCCAGCCGAGAGATCACACCCTCGCCGACGGCCGATGCGGTGGCCCGAATCTGTGCGCCCCCCATGGCCACAGACCGCAGTAGCCCTTCCGAATCGGCAGCCGACAAACCCTCGCTGTCGTCGAGGTCGAGAAGCGGCATCGGCGCTGTCATCTCACCGCACCCCCTTCTCCGTTCGCAGTTCCCGCACCATCCAGCATTCCAGCTCTACGCGGTCCGTGGTGGCAAAGCCCTCGTTCCCGTGGCAGTCGTTCCCGAGATAGTCCCCCAACTATCCCAGGGCTTCGGCTCACCGACAAACCGATCAGACTCGGATTCAAGCCCGGACGATCGCCAGAATTTCGTTCACCAATGCGTCGACATCGGCGGACGTGGGTGCTTCGACGTTGAGTCGCAGCAAAGGCTCGGTATTGGACGCGCGCAAGTTGAACCAGGCATTTCCCTCGAGACTGACTGTGACACCGTCGAGGCGGTCAACCGACTCGGTGCGGTCCGCGAATGCTGCCAGCACAGCGGCAGTGCGATCGGCCGCGTCAGCCACCGTGGAGTTGATCTCACCCGAGGCCGCGTAGCGGGTGTACTCCGCCATCAACTCGGAGAGCGGACGGTCCTGCTCGCCCAGTGCGGCGAGTACGTGCAACGCCGCGAGCATGCCGGAGTCGGCGCCCCAGAAATCGCGGAAGTAGTAGTGAGCTGAGTGCTCGCCGCCGAAGACGGCACCGGTCTCGGCCATCTCCTGCTTGATGAACGAGTGGCCGACTCGGGTACGGATCGCGACGCCGCCGAGTTCTTCGACCAGTTCGGGCACTGCCCGCGACGTGATCAGATTGTGGATGATCGACGCGCCCGGTTCCTTCGCGAGTTCGCGCTTGGCGACAAGTGCCGTCACCGCGGACGGAGAGACGGGGTCGCCCTTCTCGTCGACGACGAAGCAACGGTCCGCGTCACCGTCGAAAGCCAAGCCGATGTCTGCTCCGGTCTCACGCACGTAGGCCTGCAGGTCGACGAGGTTGGCCGGATCGAGCGGATTGGCTTCGTGGTTGGGGAACGTGCCGTCGAGCTCGAAGTAGAGCGGGAGGACTTCGAGAGGCATCGGCCCGAATACGGCCGGCGCGGTATGGCCGCCCATGCCGTTTCCTGCATCGACTGCGACCTTCATCGGGCGCAACGCAGCCAGGTCGACCAATCCGCGGAGGTAGCTCGCGTATTCCTCGAGGACGTCCTTCGTGCTGGCGGTACCTGCCGGTCCGTCGTACGCGGGAACACCCGAGACGACCTCGGCGGAGATGACTGCCAGGCCGGTGTCCTGACCGACGGGCTTGGCGCCGGCCCGGCACATCTTGATGCCGTTGTACTTGGCCGGATTGTGGCTCGCCGTGAACATCGCGCCCGGGCAGTTCAGCAAACCGGATGCAAAGTAGAGCTCGTCGGTCGACGCCAATCCGATGTAGACGACGTCGAGTCCTTGAGCGAGCACGCCGTCACCGAAAGCAGAAGACAGTGTGGGCGACGATGCACGCATGTCGTAGCCGATCACAACCGTCGTGGCAGCGCCGGCCTCGTCACGGACCAGACGGGCGAACGACGCTCCCACGTCGCGGACAAAATCTTCGTCGATCTGCTCACCGACCACGCCGCGCACGTCGTACGCCTTGATGATTGCAGCAACCGACTCGGCTGTTCGCCCCACTGAAAACTCTCCTTGTGCATGCACCCTCACAGACGGGAACGTCCGGGCGCATGGCGTCCGGAGATTCGCAGTACTCGGGTGTGGAAGTACTCGGTCGAGCCTAGCGTCTGCGGCGACGAATCTCGCGTCAGTTGGATGGGTCGGGCAGTACGCGGAGGTGTCCACGACGCCCTGTACGGGCAGTACTCGGAACCGCGGGACGTATGTCCTCATCTGCGTCGACGTTGGACTTGTTGCGATCTCCGAGACCGGCTTCACGTACAGCTTCGGCCAAAGCGGTCAGATCGTCTTCGTCGGGAGTGCTCGACGCGAATCCGCCTTCGTGGCGGACGAGTTCCCAGCCCTTGGGGGCGGTGATTCGAGAGCCGTGAGTGTCACACAAATCCCATGAATGGGGCTCGGCGACGGTTGCCAGCGGCCCGACAACCGCAGTGGAGTCCGAGTAGACATACGTAAGCGTCGCGACGGCGGGGTTCTTGCACCCGGGGCGGCAGCAGCGACGCAGAGATCTCACAGGTACGGAGCCTAGCCCTCCCCACGTCCGGAACCTACTCGGACACACCGAGCAGTTTCTTCTGTCGTAATCTGGGCGCCATGCCACAAGCCCGCCGCCGACGCTCGGTCACCACTCGTTCCATCGAGCGACACGGCCGTGGCCTGCGCGGACCACTACTTCCCCCGGAGGTGCCGGCCAGGCGTACCCGGGCCGAGAAGTTCGATCTCCTGGTGCTCGACGCCTTCTCGCCCGTCGACCTCGCGTGGCACGACCGGTTGACGAAACTCGACATCGCGGTGGACGAAGTTCCGAAGATTCACGCGCACGATCCGGAGTCCGTCACATGGCCGCCGGAGGTCATCGCAGACGGCCCGGTTCCACTGTCACGACTGATTCCGGCCGGAATCGACCGTCACGGAAATACGACTCGCGCAAGAATTGTGCTGTTTCGCCGCCCGTTGGAGCAGCGCGCGAAGGATCCGGAAGAACTCACGGATCTGGTGCACGACGTGTTGGTCCATCAAGTCGGCACGTATCTGGGCGTCGACCCACAGGTCATCGACCCCACACTGCCCGACGAGGACTGATAATGCCGGACGAGCACTGATACTGCCCGACGAGGACTGACGCACCGTCAGACGAAAAAACTGATGTCACACGAAGAAGTAAATCCACACGAAGAACAAAACAGTCGTTGCTTGACCTGCAATTCCCCGTTGCAGGTCAGACTTTCGAAGACCGCCCGTCAGCCCCGACGCTGACAGAACCGATTCAGCAGCAGATCAGATGATCCCCCGCTTGAGTCGCCGACGCTCGCGCTCGGACAACCCTCCCCAGATTCCGAACCGTTCGTCGTTCGCGAGCGCGTACTCGAGGCACTCGTCACGAACTTCACAACCGAGGCAGATCCGTTTTGCTTCCCTCGTCGATCCACCCTTTTCAGGGAAGAACGCTTCGGGATCGGTCTGCGCGCAGAGAGCACGCTCCTGCCACTGATCCTCGATGGTGTCGAACAATTCTTCGAAGCCGGTGACGAGACTCAGCACTGGCCGAGTACTCATACCGTCGAACTCACTGCTGCAGGCACCTTCTGCTGCGCCTGCTCGGGAATCGGTCTGCGGTTCGTCGCTTACTGTCATTGCGAGAGAACTGATCTCGACATTTTCATTGGGCATCGTTCCGCCTCCTCACCTGTAATAGCGCAGAATTTTCACTCCATCTTCAACCCCACCCCGTCGACCGTTCGAAACTGTGTTCGAAACCGGCCCCGCTGCAAGTGAACTCACAAGTAGCGGTTGGAATGACACATTTGAGATTACACACGTCCAGCGTGTCGCGGTCAAGCTAAACGAGATGAATCCATTAGTATTCCGGCCCCCAATTGACGGGACCTTCTGCCCGCCAGACACGACGACGCGCCGACCGCCTAGGCTCTGATGTCGTGAACGTGACTGTATTGGTTGGCGGCGTCGGCGGGGCCCGTTTCCTTCAAGGTGTGCAAAATGCGCTCGGAATCGCCGGTGGTGAATCCCTCGAGAAATACGAAGGCCCACATCGCATCACGGCCGTCGTCAACGTCGGAGACGACGTCTGGATGCACGGTCTGCGCATCTGCCCCGATCTGGACACTTGTATGTACACACTCGGCGGCGGTATCGACACCGAACGCGGGTGGGGGCACGCCGGCGAAACCTGGAATGCGAAAGAAGAACTCGCGGCATACGGAGCGAAGCCGGACTGGTTCGGCCTCGGAGATCGCGATATCGCAACGCATTTGATTCGCAGCCAGATGCTCCGCACGGGATATCCGTTGTCCGCGATCACCGAAGCGTTGTGCAATCGCTGGAATCCGGGTGTCGCACTGCTTCCCGTGAGCGACGACCGCAGCGAAACACACGTCGTGATCACCGATCCGGAAGACGGTGAACAGAAGGCGATTCATTTCCAGGAGTGGTGGGTACGCCATCGAGCACAGGTGGAAACTCACAGCTTCGCTCACGTCGGCGCCGAGCAGGCCAAGCCCGCGCCAGGGGTGGTCGAGGCGATCGACGGTGCCGACATCGTGCTGATCGCACCGTCCAATCCCGTCGTGAGCGTCGGCGCGATCCTCGCGGTGCCCGGCATTCGCGGAGCCCTGCGGACCACCGCGGCCAAGGTTGTCGGCCTCTCCCCCGTCATCGGTGGAAAACCGTTGCGCGGCATGGCTGACGAGTGCCTCGAAGTGATCGGGGTCGAGACGACTTCCGAGGCGATCGGTCGCCACTACGGAGCTCGCTCGATCAACGGCATTCTCGACGGCTGGCTCGTCGACGAAGGTGACACGGCCGACATCGACGGGGTGGACGTGCGAAGCATCCCACTTTTGATGACGTCCCCCGAAGAGACCGCAAAAATGGTTCGAACGGCTTTCGAAATCGCCGGAGTCGAACTGTGACCGAGCCCGGAACCGAAGCAAGCCGCGACAGAAATCACTCCCCCGGGGATCACTCCCCCGGCGCCGCAATCGAAGTCATTCCCGTGCTCGGCCTTCCCGAGTTCCGACCCGGAGACGACTTGGCCGCCGCTGTCGTCGACGCGACACCGTGGCTCGAGAACGGCGACGTCGTTGTCGTCACGAGCAAGGTCTTCTCAAAAGTCGAGGGTCGCATCGTTTCCTCGCCGACCGATCCGGAAGAGCGCGACGCAGCACGACGCCTCCTGGTGGATCAGGAAGCCGTCCGCGTCGTGGCCCGCAAGGGCCGCACTCTGATCACCGAGAACAAACTCGGCATCGTGCAGGCCGCATCGGGCATCGACGGCTCCAACGTCGACGGTGCCGAACTGGCCCTGCTCCCCGTGGATCCCGATGCGAGCGCAGCGGGGCTGCGTGCCCGAATTCTCGAGAGCACGGGCAAGTCCGTCGCCGTCGTCGTGACCGACACGATGGGTCGTGCGTGGCGCAACGGGCAGACCGATGCCGCGATCGGTTCCTCCGGCATTCCGGTCCTGCACGGCTACCTCGGGGCACAGGACAGTCAGGGCAACGATCTGATCGTCACCGAGATCGCGATCGCGGACGAGATCGCCGCTGCGGGCGATCTGGTCAAGGGCAAGCTCGGCGGCGTTCCCGTCGCCGTCGTGCGAGGACTCCGATTCGAGGACGACGGTTCGAGTGGCCAGGATCTGATCCGTCGCGGCCCGGACGATCTGTTCTGGCTGGGAACCGAGGAGGCTACGGCGATGGGCCGCGGCCAGGCGCTGCTGTTGCGTCGGTCGGTTCGGCAGTTCGCGGGTGATCCCGTCGACGCGGAGATCATTCGCAGCTCGATCGCCGAGGCACTCACTGCTCCAGCACCCCACCACACGAGGCCTGTTCGATTCGTGTGGCTGCGGACCGAGTCGGTCCGCACGTCGCTTCTCGAGAAGATGCGTGAGAAGTGGGCCGCCGATCTGCGGGCGGACGGTCGTAGCGACGAATCCGTCGACGCGCGGGTTGCCCGTGGAAACATCCTGTTCGATGCCCCCGAGGTCGTCATTCCCTTCTGCGTGCCCGACGGCGCACACAGTTATCCGGATGCCCGACGTACCGCGGCGGAGTCCACGATGTTCACCGTCGCTGCCGGCGCGGCAGTGCAGGGACTGCTGGTCTCGCTGGCCACACGCGGCGTGGGAAGCTGCTGGATCGGATCGACGATCTTCGCCGCCGACCTCGTACGCGAACAACTCGATCTCCCGGCCGATTGGCAGCCACTCGGCGCAGTCGCAATCGGGTACCCCCTCGAACCACTGACTCCGCGCACGGTCTCCGCCCCCGGGGACGCGTTGGTGGAGCTGTAGGTCATGTCAGCCGAATCGCTGCACGCCTCCGCCAAGGACGTCCTGGAGGGCTGGTCGACGTCCTCCGAAGCGGACGAGTCACTGCGGCACACGATGCTCGCGTTCCTCGATTCGGCTCCGGACGGCTGCCTTCGTCGCCATGCCCCGGGACACATCACCGCGTCGTCTCTGGTTCTCGACGAGAGTGGCTGCCACGTCTTACTGACCCTGCATCCCAAGGTGGGCAGGTGGATTCAGCTCGGAGGTCACTGCGAGCCCAACGACGAGACGGTAGTCGATGCGGCATTGCGGGAGGCTCGTGAGGAGTCCGGAATTCACGACGTTCGGATAGACGCGGACCTACTCTCCGCCCACACACATCCGATCACGTGCTCACTCGGGGTCCCGACCAGACATCTCGATCTACGGTTTCTTGTTGTGGCGCCGGACAATTCACATATCGTCCGCAGCGCGGAGTCCACCGACCTCCGGTGGTGGCCGGTGGACGCGCTACCGCCGACTGCCGAACGCGAGACCATCGACCACCTGGTAGCGCTCGCCCGTCAGCGCAAGAATCAGGACTGAATCGGAGACAGCTCGGGCTGCTTGGCGCTCACGCCGTCGCCCGAAGATGTTCCCTTCACGCGCCGAGCTACCCACGGCACCAAGAACTCTCGCGCCCATTGACGATCCTCGCGACGAGTTTCCGCTTTCGTGAGAACCGGCGCAGGCCCGAGGTCGGGCGCGATCAATCCGTGGTCGACGCCCAGTACGTCGAGCACCCGCGTCGCCATGTTCTCGTGCCCGGCGGGCGACATGTGGAGGCGATCCCAGTCCCACATCCGTAGGTCCTGATATTCGGAGAATCGCCAGAAGTCGACGAGGGTCGCGCCGTGGCGGTCCGCTACCTCGCGAACGAGCTCGTTGTAAATCGCCAGGCGTCCGCGGAGCTTGCCGAAGAAGGCGGACCATCCGGTGTCGTACGCGGTGAACATGAGAACCCGCGCACCGGAAGCAGTGAGCTGGCCGATTGCCGAATCGTAGCGGGCGACCATCGCGTCGATGTCGAGCTTCGGACGCATCATGTCGTTTCCGCCGGCGTAGACGGTCACCAGATCGGGCTTCAACGCCAGAGCGGGTTCCAACTGCTCGTCGATGATCGGCCCGAGTAAGCGACCACGAATCGCCAGGTTGGCATAGCGGAACTCGGGGTTGTTCACCGCCAGCTGCTCGGCCACTCGGTCTGCCCACCCGCGCAGACCGTTGGGGAATCGTTCGTCGGCGTCGCCGACGCCCTCGGTGAACGAGTCACCGAGGGCAACGTAACGGCTCGGAAGAGAAGTCATACCCGCCAGTATTCCAGTAGGTCAGCTAACGATCACACATCTGTGCTGAAGCGCACGCCACCGTCCGGCAGCGTCACCCCCGGCCACACACGTGCGCCGCGCAACAATTCGCACCGCGCACCGATGTCCGCGCCGTCTCCGATGACGGCGTCGCGGACCAGTGCTCGTGGTCCGATACGGACGCCGAATCCGAGGATCGATCGTTCGACTACCGCACCGGCTTCCACAACGGCGCCGTCGAAGAGAATCGCACCGTCAAGGCGCGCACCTGCGCCGACTTCTGCGCCACGGCCGACAACCGTGCCGCCGATCAGGACGGCGCCAGGTGCAATTCCCGCCCCGGGGTGAACGAGCGACTCGCCGCGCGGACCTTCGAGAGCGGGCGAAGGCGCGATGCCCCGCACCAGGTCGGCGGAACCGCGAACGAAGTCCTCGGGGGTTCCCATGTCGCGCCAGTACGACGAGTCGACGTGGCCGAACACCCGCTTGCCCTCGGCCAGGAGATTCGGGAACACCTCGCGCTCGACCGATACCGGTCGTCCCTCCGGGATCTGTTCGATGATCTCGCGCTTGAAGACGTAGCAGCCGGCGTTGATCTGATCCGTCGGCGGATCCTGGGTCTTCTCCAGGAATGCCGAGACTCGTCCGTCCTCGTCGGTCGGAACACAACCGAATGCACGCGGGTCTCCCACACGAACCAGGTGAAGGGTCACGTCGGCGTCCGTCTTCTCGTGGGTCTCGAGAATGGCGTTCAGGTCGGTGCCACCGAGCACGTCACCGTTGAACACCATGACGTTGTCGCCGCGCAACTTCGGGAGTACGTTGCGGATTCCGCCACCGGTGCCCAGCGGCTCGGTCTCGAAGACGTAGTCGATCTCGAGCCCCATCTTGGAGCCGTCGCCGAAGTAGTCCTCGAATACCTCTGCCTTGAAAGATGTTCCGAGCACCACGTGCTTGATACCGGCAGCCTCGATCCTGGCAAGCAGATGCGTCAGGAACGGAAGGCCGGCGGTCGGAAGCATCGGCTTGGGCGCCGACAGCGTCAACGGACGCAGCCGAGTGCCCTTGCCGCCTACCAGGATTACGGCGTCGGTCGGATTCGGATCGGACATCATTTTCCCCCGTGGTTCGAAACTGATGGGTTGTCGGTCGAGTCGTCGGTGCGAGCGCGCTCGCGAACAGCAGAAGCTACGGCGATCTTGGACCGCACGGCCAGGCCACCGCGCAAGGCAAGTCGCAGCGGAGCCTGCCACCAGTGCGGATGACGATCAGCCTGGAACTGGTATGCGCTGCGATGATGAGCGGGCAGCATCAGTTCCGGATGCCGGCCTGCCGCATGGCCTTTGGCATGGGTCACGACAGCGGAGGGAACAAAGACATTGAGCCACCCGGCTTTTCCGAGGCGATCACCGAAATCGACGTCCTCCATGTACATGAAGTATCGCGAGTCGAACCCGGAGATGGCGTCGAAGGCATCACGTCGGACCAACAGGCACGACCCGGAAAGCCAACCGACGGAGCGCTCGGTGACGGCCTCGTTCTCCTGACGGTAACGGGCAGTCCACGGGTTCTTCGGCCACACGGTGCCGAGCAACGCGTGCCCGACGCCCGAGGTGATGTCGGGCACCGTTCGTGCCGACGGATAGACGCTGCCGTCCGGTTCGAGGACCTTCGGCCCCAGTGCACCGGCCCTTGGCCACCGATTTGCCGCAGCGACCAATTCGTCGAGTGAACCGGGTGCCCATTGGACGTCAGGATTGGAAATCACGACAAATTCGATCGACGAATCGATCTCCGCCACAGCCCGATTTATCGCTCCGCCGTAGCCGATGTTTCCCCCTGTACGAAGCAGACGAACATGCTCGTACTTGGCATCCGCCGCCTCCGGCGCACCATCGGTCGACCCGTTGTCGGCCATGATGACCTGGGGTTTTTCTGTCGTCGCCGCGGCGAGCGTGCTCAAGAAATTCTCGAGATGCTCGCCTGGGGAGTACGTCACCGTTACCACGGCCAGCTTGGGACTCACGCCGGTCAGCCTAGCCGCCCACGGGCACTGCCCCGAACAATGCTCACGCCAGAGCGGCGTGCAGAGCCTCTCGCCACGGACGCAGCGGCGTCATTCCCGCGGTAACCCACGCGCGCTCGGACAAAACCGAATATGCCGGGCGGGGCGCAGGGCGCACGAAGTCCGCGCTGCTGCACGGGCGCACCCGCGCCGGGTCTGCTCCGATCTCCTCGAACACCGCTCGCGCCAACTCGTACCAACTGGCTTGCCCGCCGTTGGTCAGGTGGAACGTCGACGCACCCGTGAAGTCCCGCAGCGCGAGTTCGACGATGCCGCCGGCCAGATCGACGCTGTACGTGGGTGACCCGATCTGGTCGTCCACGACGTTCACGAATTCTCGTTCGGCTTCGAGCCTGCGCATCGTGGCGACAAAATCCGTACCGACACCCGAATACACCCACGCGGTACGGACAACGGCCACGTCGGCGCCCGACTCTCGTACCGCGATCTCGCCGTCCAGCTTGGTTCGGCCGTAGACCGTCGCGGGACCGGTCGGTGCATCGACGTCGTATGGAGTGCTCGCGTCACCCGGAAAGACGTAGTCCGTCGAAACGTGGATCAACCGCGAACCGGCCCGCGCACACGCTCGCGCGAGATTCAGCGGTCCGATCTCGTTGACCGCCCTCGCTGCCTCCTGGTCGGTCTCGGCGGCGTCGACTGCCGTGTACGCAGCGCAGTTGATCAGCACCGAATCGGGCGAGACGAAGTCGTCGACCGCGCGGCTGTCTGTGATGTCGAGCTCGCGGGAACCGACGGCCGTCACAGTGTGACCCGCCGACGTTGCGAGAGCATCGATACGTGTTCCGAGCTGCCCTCGGGCACCGGTGAGCAGGATATTCGTCACATGGTTGAGTCTGGCACGCCGCGTCGAGGTACCCGCGGCCGAGCATCGGACCAGTAACCTGAAGGGGTGTCCCACCAGCAACCGCAGCGCCGCGCGCGTCCACGACCTGCGCCGATTCGGACCAAGACGAGCCCGGCTCGCATAGCGGTCGCGGTGCTCTCCGTGCTCGTACTGCTGGTCACCGGGTTCGCATGGCGGGGTGTGGACTCGTTGAGAAACAGCCTTGCCACTGCAAGCGGACTCGGCCTCGGCGGCGGCAAGGACGGAGCCATCGACATTCTGATGGTGGGAACCGACAGTCGCACCGACGCGCACGGCAACCCGCTCTCACAGAGCGAGCTCGACTCGTTGCGCGCTGGTGAGGAAGTTGCGTCCAACACCGACACCATCATCTTGATCCGCGTCCCCAACGACGGAAGTTCGGCAACCGCGATCTCGATTCCCCGAGACGCGTACGTCAACGTCCCCGGTATCGGTATGTCGAAGATCAACGCCGCGTTCGGTGCCACCAAGGAAACCGAGCGACTGAAGTTGGTCAACAACGGGTCGTCCGACAGCGACGCAGACAAGAAGTCGACGGAAGCCGGCCGGACCGCGCTCATCGGAGCGGTAGGGAATCTGACCGGCATCACCGTCGATCACTACGCCGAAGTCGGTCTACTCGGATTCGTCCTGCTGACCAACGCAGTGGGCGGAGTCGACGTCTGTCTCAACGCGCCAGTCGACGAACCGATGTCCGGAGCCAACTTCGCAGCCGGGAAACAGACACTCGACGGCGCCGACGCGCTGAGCTTCGTGCGACAACGACACGACCTTCCTCGCGGCGACCTGGACCGGATCGTTCGCCAGCAGGTGTTCATGGCGTCCCTCGTCAGTAAGGTGCTCAGCGCAAAAACCCTCAGCGACCCGGGCAAGCTCAGTCAGTTGACCTCGGCCGTTCAGCGCTCCGTCGTCATCGACGACGACTGGGACATCATCGAATTCGCCAAGCAGTTGCAGAATCTGGCCGGCGGAAAGGTGCAATTCGAGACCATTCCCGTTCTCGACATCAACGGCATGACCGATTACGGCGAGTCCATCGTCAAGGTCGATCCCAAGGCCGTCAAGAAGTACATCGCCGGATTGGTCGGCGCCGACAGCGAGGACTCGGAGGAGACCTCCGAGGCACCGACCACCGTGAATGCGTCCTCGATCACGGTCGACGTCGCTAACGCCAGCGACATCGCGGGGTTGGCCAGCGGGGTTTCCGAGGCGTTGAGTGCCCTCGGGTACAAGCAGGGTCAGGTCGGCAACAACACCGGCTCCGACGTCTCCGAATCGACGGTGTTCGCAAAGTCCGCGGACGACGACGCTGCACTCGCGGTGGCCGAGGCACTCGGCGGTCTGACGGTCAAGGCGGATTCGTCATTGTCCTCGGGCAAGGTTCGGGTTGTCATTGCCGAGGACTACAACGGACCGCAATCCGCGGACGCGGTATCCCCGTCCGAAGGCGCGACAAGCACGACTGAATCGGCGAGCACCACCGAGACCAGTCCCACCCCTGCCCCTCCCGGTCCGCCGATCGACGCAGCCTCCAACGGCCCGCGCTGTGTCAACTGAAAACTGTGTGAACTGAAAGCGGTGTGAACTGGACGGCTGCGTAAGCTGATTACGTGCCTTCGCCTGTAGACAACCTGACCGACGCCCTCCTCGGACCGATCCTGGCTGCCGACCCGGCCGGCCCTCGCGTGACCTACTACGACGACGCCACCGGCGAGCGCATCGAATTGTCTGCGAGCACTCTGGCCAACTGGGCGGCAAAGACAGCGAACATGGTTCGGGACGAGTTCGCCCTCGAGCCCGGTGGCAAAGTTGCCGTGCTGCTTCCCGCGCACTGGCAGAGCGTCGCCGTCTTGCTGGGTGTGTGGTGGGCAGGCGGTGAGGTCGTCCTCTCCCCCGACGCCGACGCCGAACTGGCTTTTGTCACTGCCGACCGCCTGGACGATGTTGCGGACGTACCGGAAGTAGCCGCACTCTCACTCGACGCGTTCGGCAAAGGTTTGAGCGATCTTCCGCTCGGCGTCGCCGACTACGCAACCTCCATTCGTGTCCACGGCGACCAGTTCCGTAGCGCCGGAGCCGGTTCGGCGCTGGAAGGCCGGTCCGTAGCGGACACGATCGACGCCGCACGGGCATCGTCGAAGAACGTCGAATTGGCGTCGACGGATCGTGTCCTCTCCAGTCGCACGTGGGACACGGCAGACGAATTGATCGACGGGCTTCTGGCCGTTCTCGCCGCGGGCGCCTCACTCGTGCAGGTAGCCCACCCGGACGCGGAAGCTACCGCGCGCCGAGTGGGCACCGAAAAGGTCACGAAACAGTTCTGAACGCTAGCTCGCGAGAGCTGTCACCGGTGACACCAGCCCCGCCCGCCTAGCGGGGAGCAGTGACGCGATCACACCGCAGATTCCGCCGATCAACACGATGGCTACCAATTGCGCCCACGGCACTGCGCTGAGGGCGACGTCCTCGATCCCGAACACTGATGCGGTACCGGCTACACCGAACACCATCCCGAACAGCACTCCGATCACCGATGCGACTCCTGCCACCAGCAGTGCTTCCCAGATCAACATGGCTCGAATTCCCTTCTTGGTCAGTCCGAGTGCGCGAAGCAGTCCGGATTCGCGGCGCCGTTCGAGAACCGACAGTGCCATGGTGTTTCCCACCCCGATCAGAGCGATCAACACCGCTACCGACAGCAACCCGGCAACCACCATGAGCATGGTGTCGAGGATCGAATCGAGAGCCGAGCGCATTTCGGTCATTCCTTGAACATCGCTGCCCGGAGCTTCCTGGCGTGCCAGTTCGGTGATGCGGTCGGTGGCAGCGAGCGCCTCTTCGTCGGTGTCCGTCCCCAACCTGACCCAGTAGGAATCGGTGGTCGGCGTGGTGGCCGCTGCACCCAGATCGCCTCGATCCAACAGCGCTGGTTGACCTTTCACACCTTCGATCACGCTGACGTTGACTGCTCCACGATCTCCGCGCACCGTCGCCGTCTCACCCGCCGAGAGTTTGTATTCGGTCAGGTCAGCGGGCGAGAGCACCAACTGACCGGCCGCGGGTACCGAGATCTCGGTACGCAGAACATCTTTCAACCGAGCAGCGTCGACACCGAACCCGGTCAACGAACCGCGCCCGTCGATCGTCAGTTCGGCCTTGTCCAGACCGCTCACCGCGCCGACGCCGTTGACCGCGGCGATGTCTGTGCCCAACCCTGCGGGAAGCGGTGCCGAACCGGAACTGCTCACCATGACGTCGACGGGGAATTGACTGCCCATCGCCGCGGGTGCGGCTTCCTTGACCGTCGCGATTCCCACGACGAGCGTGCTCGTCAAGGCCACCCCGATCAACAGGGCCGTGGCTGTCGCCGAGGTCCGGCGTGGGTTCCGACCGGCGTTGCCTGCTGCCAGGCTTCCCACCGGACCGATCAGTCTCGCCAGCACTCCGCCGGCGGCATTGATCAGCGCGGGCACGATTCGCCCGGACAGTGCTGCGATCCCCAGGAACGAAAAGAGTCCACCGGCAGTCGCCGCCGGCACCTGCTGATTCGTCACTCCCAGGACGGTCATCGCGATGCCCGCGAGCAGTATCACGACGCCCAGAACCCGGCGCACGACCGATACCTGAACGCTCTCGGGCTTGGACTCCATCGGCTGCAGTGCCGCGAGCGGGGAGAGCCTCGTTGCCGCCCGCCCGGGCGCAGATGCAGCGAGCATCGTCATCACGATGCCGACGGCAAGACCGACCAGCACGGTCACCGGGGTGACGCTCAGTGACGAAAGAGGAACCGGCACATCTGCGGCCGTTGCTACGCGACCGATCGCCCAGGCAAGTCCGACACCGAGTCCGACGCCGATCATCGAGGCGATCACGCCGACCGCAGCGGCTTCGCTGCGAATGCTCCGGCGAACCTGTTTGGCTGTGGCGCCGACGCATCGCAGCAACGCGAGTTCCTGAGTGCGCGCGGCGAGCAGAACGGCAAACGTATTGGCGATCACCAGCGCGGCAACAACAACGGCGATGGCACCGAAGGCGAGCAACACCGTGCTGAGGATCTTGGTGCCGCCCATGTATTCAGCTGCCGCGTTGTCGGTGGCTTCTTCTCCTGTCAACACGGTGGAGTCCGCGGGCAACGCGCTCGCGATCGAATCCACGAGTTGTTGCTGAGAGCGCGAACCGTCACCGGCGACACGGAACTCACGTTTGGCGCTGTCCCCGGCCCAGGCGCTCACCTGCTCGGCGGTGGTGAATATCTTGATCCCGCCCAGTCGTTGCGCCGAACCGGAGAGATCGACCAGTCCGACCACCTGCGCGGTGGGCGCAGCGGCACCGACCGTCGAATCCCTTGCCGTGACAGTGATTCGGGCACCCGTCGGTATCCCGGAGTCCGCGCTCACCAACACCTGCCCCAGACCGGCCGGAAGCGAACCCTCCGACAAGTTCTCCCAACGCAATTCGGGATTGTCGGCGATCGAGAGAGCATCCCCGTAGGACGCGCCCTTTGCCTCGGAGTCGACACGAACATACGTCGACACGTCGTCGGCGACTGCCGAGACGCCCGGCACCGCACTCAGCAGTTCTTCCGTCACGCCTGGACCGGAGGCGACGACATCCGTGGTTTCGTATTGCGTCGCAAGTGATTTACTCACACTCGCATCGACCGTCGAGCTCAATGTCAAAGTCGCGACGATGTATCCGACTGCGATCACCACGGCGAGTATCGAAGCCACATAGCGCCCGGCATGTGCCCGCGCCTGGGCAAAAGCCAGACCCCTCATCGCAGTGCACCCGAAACTGCAGGAACATCAGCCAGGTCGTCGGCACCGAGTGCTCGCATGGCACCGATCACCGAGTCGACGGTGGGATGGTCGATCTCTCCGGCGATGCGCCCGTCCGCGATCAACACGACTCGGTCCGCATACGAGGCCGCCACCGGATCGTGTGTCACCATGACGACCGTCTGACCGGTCTCCCGGACGCTGGTGCGCAAGAGTCCCAGAACCTCTGTCCCGGAACGGGAATCCAGGTTTCCGGTGGGTTCGTCGGCAAAGATCACGTCGGGCTGCGGCAGGAGTGCGCGGGCGACAGCTACACGCTGCTGCTGACCACCGGACAACTCGTGCGGCAGGTGGTCGAGGCGCTTCGACAGGCCCAGTTTCCCGATCACCTCGTCCATCCACTCGGGCGAGGGTTCACTACCCGCCAGCTTCATCGGCAGCAGCATGTTCTCCCGAGCAGTGAGCACCGGCAGCAGGTTGAACGCTTGGAAGACGAATCCGATTCGCTCGCGTCGAAGTTCGGTGAGTTCCGTGTCACCGAGTTTCGTGACTTCGGTGTCGCCCAGGAAAACCTGTCCGCCCGAAACCGTGTCGAGCCCGGCCAGACAGTGCATGAGCGTCGACTTTCCGGAGCCGGACGGGCCCATGATCGCGGTGAACCGCTCACGACCGAAGTCCACGTCGACCCCGCCGAGCGCGTGAACCGTGGTCTCACCGGTGCCGTACACCTTGGTGACACCGCGGGCAGTGATCGCCGGCACTGCGGCTGGTTCCGTCGTGGTGTGCGCATGCATTTTTTGCCCTCCGTAAAGCTTCTCGCTATGACGGAATCGACGTTATTGCAGCGCAAGTGGTCTCCGCGTCGGAGCGCGGGGCGATCTTGGAGAGCCCGGTGTCATCCCGGGGTAGGACTGAACAGGGCTGCGCGTCAGCCCTCGGTGCCGAGGAGATCTGCGCGCCGGACAAGTCCTATCTGGAAGGCAAAGACGACGGCCTGCACACGATCACGTGAATGAGTCTTCGAAAGAACCCGTCCGACATGGGTTTTCACTGTCGTTTCGGAGACGTGGAATTTTGCGGCGATCTCCGAATTCGACAGCCCGTACGCCATGGCCTCGAGCACCTCGACCTCGCGCGGTGTCAGCTCTTCGGGCAACTGCGATTCGGGCGCCGAACCTTCCAGGAGAGGTCCGACGTGCTGAAGCAGTCGCCGAGTGGCCCGAGCTTCGATCACCGCGTCCCCGCGATGCACGGTGCGGATGGCGTCGAGCAACTGTTCCGGTGGCACGTCCTTGAGCAGGAAGCCGCTGGCGCCCGCCCTGATTGCCGACATCACGTACTCGTCGTTGTCGAAGGTGGTGAGCACCACGACCTTCGGCGCATCGGGGTCGGCCAGGAGCCGACGGGTCGCCTCGATGCCGTCCATCTTCGGCATCTGGACATCCATCAGGACGACGTCGACATGTCGGGCCGCCAACTCGGTCAATGCCTGCTGACCGTCCGAAGCCTCGACCACCACGGACAAATCCGGCTGCGAGTCGATGACCATTCGAAAACCTGCGCGGACCAGCTGCTGATCGTCGATCAGTGCCACTGCGATCGGAGCCACGTGTTCGTCCATGCCACTCACCTTAAGACCTTCAGACGTTTCAAGACCTACCCAGACGTTCGTTCATACGGCAGGACGGCCCGGACACTGTATCCGCCGCCTGATTTCGGCCCGGCGGTTACTTTGCCTCCGTGCAGCTTGGCTCGCTCGGCCATTCCGATCAGGCCCTGCCCGCCTGGTGACGATTCGACCAGCGCGGCGCTGCCGCCTCGTCCGTCGTCGGTGATGCCGAGAACGAGTTCGGTTTCAGCCCACGTCATCTCGACGCTCGCCTGTGCTCCTGGCCCCGCATGTTTGAGAACGTTCGTCAGCGATTCCTGGACGATGCGATACGCCGTCAACCCCGCACCCGCAGAGAGTTCGCGTGGTTCACCGGTCACACTGACGGCGATGTCGAGTCCGCTGCTGCGTAACTCGTGGAAGAGACTGTCGATATCACCGGCGCCCGGGATCACCGAGAAATCCCGGGGCGTGTCCTCACGCAGGACGGACAGAAGCGATCGCATGTCGGTCAACGCTTGGCGACCGGTGGAGGCAATGGTTTCGAGCGCCTGGATTGCAGCCTGAGGATCCTTGGCCGCGCTGTAGCGTCCGCCGTCGGCCTGAGCGATGACAACGGTCAACGAATGCGCGACGATGTCGTGCATCTCGCGCGCAATCCTCGAGCGTTCGCTGATCGTCGCGATTTCCGCTTCCTGCGCACGCTCGAGTTCGAGCAACCGTGCGCGCTCGGTCAGACCTTCCAATTGTTTGGTGCGAACTCGACGCAAATCACCGAACGCCCAGACCGCGAGCATGAAGATCATGACGGCCACGGACTGCATGACCTGCGAAGACACCGGGATTCCGTCGTAGCCGAAGTATCGAACAGTTCCGGCAATCGAGCCGAGCAACGCGAGCACCAGGCCGGTGAGCGAACTCCACCGAGCGCCATAGGCGGCCAGCGCGTACAGGGAGATGGGCACGACAACGGCCGATGCGAGCAGTGTGTTGCCGATGAAGATCACGTGTAGAACTGCGAACCCTGCGATCACCATGCCGGAGAGTTCGGGGCGCGAGCGTCGCCATGCCAACGGAACGGTCATACCCAGCGAGACGAACACCGCCAGCGGACTCGCCTCGACCGCAACGACAACGCTGAACAGTGCGGCAACCGTCGCAATGCAGATGTCCACACCGCGAGCATGTTCCGCGCTCCAGCGGACGAAGCGTTCACTAGTCGGAAAACGAGCCATGCCGCCAAGAGTAGCTTTTACTCACGAGCTTTCACTCAGGTGCGGTAACCGCCGTCTTCGAGACCGGCCTCGATTTCGAACCGGTTCCGCGGACCGCGATGACGCAACTCCTCACGCAGGTACAGCAGCCCGAATACGATTCCGTACCTGGCCCATTGGTCCGCGTGAACTGCCTCGTGGCGAAGGACGGATCGAGTCGTGTTTCGCCGGGTGAGGTACACACCACCGAGAGTTGTTCCGCCTCTGGCGAACCCGCCGCGCAGCCCGGAAGCGACAAAGATCCCGGACTCGTCGTCGAAGCGGATGTCCGCGCCGAGAATCCCGGCGTAGAACAGCGCGACGCGAGTGACGAATGCGGACTGCGCGCTGCCCCGACTCGCTCGGATCAGCGGCAGTCCGCGCCGTGCACACACGAGAAGATCAGCCCAGCAGTTTCTCGCGGAGCGCCTTGTCCTTGTCGAGCACCATCGCCTCGAGGCTCTCCTGGAAAGCCACCATCCGCTGCTGCAGTGCGGGATCCGAAGCGCCGAGGATCCGAGCAGCCAACAGACCGGCGTTGCGAGCGCCGCCGATCGAGACCGTCGCCACCGGGACGCCGGCCGGCATCTGCACGATCGAGAGGAGTGAATCCATACCGTCGAGGTACTTGAGCGGCACCGGAACACCGATGACCGGCAACGGTGTAGCCGAGGCAACCATGCCCGGAAGATGCGCGGCGCCACCGGCACCGGCGATGATGACCTTGATTCCGCGGCCCGCGGCTTCCTTGGCGTAGTCGAGCATCCGCTGAGGCGTGCGATGCGCCGAGACGACACCGACCTCGAACCGGATACCGAACTCGGCCAGAGCTTCGGCTGCAGCTTCCATGGTCGGCCAATCCGAATCGCTGCCCATGATCAGGCCGACCTGCGCGCTCTCACTCACCGTGTACATCCCATCCGTCGGTCCAAACTGCATACGAAAGCCAATGTGCTGCGCGCTCGGCGCGTTCCCGAACTGCGGCAACGTAATTCGGATCGTCGATGGATCCGGCGCCGCCGACGATGTTGACGTGGCCGATCTTGCGATCCTTGCGCTCACCCTTGCCGTACAGGTGGATCTTCGCATCGGGCATCCGCGCGAAGAGGTGATGGACACGCTCGTCCATCGTCATCTCGGGCGCTTCCGGCGCACCCAGAACGTTTGCCATCACCGTGACCGGCGCGATCGGCGAGGTGTCGCCGAGCGGGTAGTCGAGAACGGCACGCAGATGCTGTTCGAACTGAGAGGTGCGTGCGCCGTCCATCGTCCAGTGACCGGAGTTGTGCGGGCGCATTGCCAGCTCGTTGACCACGAGAGTGCCGTCAGTCGTCTCGAAGAGTTCGACGGCCATCGAGCCGACGACACCCAACTCGGAAGCGATGCGTAGCGCCAATTGTTCGGCTTCCTCGGCAACGGCACTCGAAAGGGCGGGGGCAGGTGCGATCACGACGGCGCACTGGCCGTTGCGCTGAACGGTCTCTACGACCGGCCACGTAGCGCCCTGTCCGAACGGCGACCGCGCAACCATGGCAGACAGTTCCCGACGCATCGAGACCATTTCCTCGACGATCAGCGGAACACCCTTGTCCAGCTGCTCGGTGACAATGGCTTCTGCTTCGTCCTGATCATCGGTGATCCAGACGCCCCGGCCGTCGTAGCCTCCGCGGGTTGCCTTGATGACAAGCGGCCAACCGTGTTCGGCACCGAAACGCACGACGTCTTCCGCCCACGTCACTTCGGCGTACGCGGGTACAGGTGCGCCCAGTTCGGCAAGTTTGCGACGCATCAGCAATTTGTCCTGAGCGAAGATCAGAGCCTGCGGCGGAGGCTGAACGTTCACGCCTTCGGCAACAAGAACCTCGAGATGTTCGGTCGGCACGTGCTCGTGGTCGAACGTCAACGCGTTGGAACCGACCGCTGCGCGGCGAAGAGCGTCGAGGTCGGTGTGGCTACCGAGCACGACATCGGGGCTGACCTGAGCTGCCGGCTCGTCCGCAGTTCCGGAGAGCACTCGGAGCGTCTGGCCCAGGGCCACCGCCGCCTGGTGAGTCATCCTGGCCAACTGTCCGCCACCGATCATGGTGACGACGGGCATGGATGCTTTTGCCGGTCGAGGGGTGGTCGGGCGGGCGGGGATCTGCGCGGGATCGTTGTTGCCGGTCACGGCTCTCTATGTTGTCATGTGCCGCGTTCGCCCGTTCATTCAGCGTTCCCAATCTGTGATTCTGCTGATGAATCCGCGGCAAATTGGTGGTAACGCGGTTTCGTTTCGTAAACTCATCTGTTGTGCCATTTGTCGACGGGGTCATTGCCCGCATACCCCAACCGTTTCGTGACATCGCTCTGCGTCACAGCGAGCTGATCAAATTCGCGATCGTCGGCGGAACTACCTTCCTGATCGACTCGGGCATCTTCTACACACTCAAGCTGTCGATCCTCGAATCCAAGCCGATCACGGCCAAGATCATCGCCGGCGTCGTCGCGGTGATCGCGTCGTACATTCTCAACCGCGAGTGGTCGTTCAAGAACCGTGGTGGCCGTGAACCAGCGCACGAAGCTGCTCTGTTCTTCATCATCAGCGCCATCGGCGTCGTCATCAGCTTCATCCCGCTCTACATCTCCAGCTACGTCTTCAACCTGCGCGTACCCGAAGTCAGCTTGGCGACGGAGAACATCGCCGACTTCATCAGTGCATATGTCATCGGCAACCTGCTGCAGATGGCGTTCCGATTCTGGGCCTTCCGCAAGTTCGTGTTTCCCGACGAGAATCCGGAACCGCTCGAACTGTCCGACACCACAGGATTGTCCGAAACCACAGCGTTATCCGAAACCACGGCGTTATCCGAAACCACGGCGCCTGACCCGGTCATTCCTGATGCCGAAGAGGAGCTCGGGCACTCCTGAGTTTTCCGTCTGCGCGAGCCTTTCGGTCAGCGCGGTTCGCGGTGCGGAACGACGTCCGCGGTCGGCGCAGTGTTGGCCACCGGCAGGAAGACCGCGAACAAGGCAGGCTTACGCCTCTGCAGTTCCAGTCGGCCCCCGTCGGCTTCGATCAGTGCACGTGCGAGCGCCAATCCGACGCCGGTGGACCCGGCCCCCGAAAATCCTCTGTCGAAGATGTGCGGTGCAAGATCGTTCTCCACGCCGGAGCCTTCGTCGGTGACCTCGACGCACACCATCGAGTCACGACGAGACGAACTGCGACCGGTACCGTCGATCAATCGGACAGACACCGTGCACGTACCTTCACCGTGTTCGAACGAATTGTCGACCAGAACGGAAACAGCTTCACGCAGACGCGAACCTGTGGTCGCGGCCATCACCGCGCGATCGCCGCGTAGGCGGAGCCTGCGTCCCTCTCCGTCGAACTGAGCCTGCCAGTCGCGGGTCACCTGTTCCAGCTCGCCGACTACCGACACCAGACTCGCCGATGACCCACTGGTGCGCGACGAGCGAATCAGGTCGTCGATTCCGTCGGTGAGCCTGTCCACTTGCGCCATGGCTTCCTCGGCCTCGTTCACGACGTCAGGATCTTCGTGAACGGACAACTCGTCCAGGCGCAGCCGCACTGCAGTCAGTCGACTGCGCAGTTGATGCGAGACATCCGCGACCAGCGCGCGTTCTCGTTGCAGCCGCACCGAAATCTCCACAGTTGCCGCATCGAGGACGTCGGACACGCGGTCGAGTTCGGGGATGTCGTGCCGACGAGGATCCGGCCGGAAGTCACCTTCGGCAAGGCGCGCCGCCCGGTCGGCCACATCCTGCAGCGGATCGGCAAGCCGACGTGCAGTGACCACAGCGACCACGGTGCCTGCCGTGATGGACAGAAGCACGAGCACACCGACGGCCATCACCGCTTGCTTCTGCTGGGTGCGCAAGTTCTCCGACGGCACCTCGAGACGCAACGAGCCGGACGTTCCCATCGCGAGCGATTCGACGAGTGCGTTCTTGACCGTCGCCTCACCGACGTCGACGCGTGCAGCGCCGTCGACGACGGTCGGATACACGACGACGAGGCGCCCGTCGTTCGGGGTGAGAACCTTGAGCGAATCGGTGTTCAACGCACCTTCGACGAGCCCGTTCGTCCCCTCTTGCGCGATGACCTCAGCGGCCATCCGGTCGAGGCGCACCCGGAGATCACTTCGCGTCACGTCCTCCACCCAGAGCCACGCCGTGTAGATCAGCGGAACTCCCAGCAGCAACGCCGTCATGATCACGACAGCGAGAATCGACTGCAATATGCGACGCCGCATGCCGGCAGTTCCTGATTCTCGAGAAGTTAGTCGGTGTTGATTCGGAAACCGACACCGCGGACGGTGGCAATTCTGCGTTCCACAGCGGGGCCCTCGTCACCGATCTTGCGGCGCAGCCACGACATGTGCATGTCGAGCGTCTTCGATCCACGAAGCTCGACGTCGCCCCACACCTCACGAAGGATCGTATCGCGCGATACTACTTCCCCGGCATGTTCGAGGAGGACCCGCAGAAGTTCGTATTCCTTGTTGGCCAAGGCGATTTCGGAGCCGTTGACGAGTACGCGTCGTGCCGCGGGCTCGAGCCTGATGCCACCGACCTCGACGATCGTGTCCTCGCGGCCACCGTGGCGACGCAGGAGTGCTCGCACACGTGCCATCAACTCGGCGAGGCGAAACGGCTTGCTGACGTAGTCGTCGGCGCCGGCGTCCAACCCGACCACGAAGTCGACTTCGTCGGTCCTGGCGGTCAACATCAGCACGGCGAGCGAGGTGCGATGCGCACGAATCTGTCGACAGACTTCGAGTCCGTCCATGCCCGGAAGGCCGAGATCGAGAATCAACAGATCGAAATCACCTTCGAGCGCCTGCTGCAACGCAGCGGGTCCGGTCGGTTCGACCGTCACCGAATACCCTTCACGCCCCAGTGCGCGGGAGAGGGGTGCGGCAATGGCCTCGTCGTCTTCGGCTAGCAATACGGCAGTCACACGAACAGACTACGGACAACACGCCTTTGCACATTGATTACCAGCCATTTCGATCGTTCGGGTCGTCGTTTTCACCCGCCGGCCGCTGCGGTGGCTGCGATGGTGGCTGCTGCATGGAATCGAAAACCTGGTGATACAGCAGGGCGTGAACGTGCTCGACGTCAGGAATGTCGTCGAACTCGAGCGGATCGTCACTGGCAGAGGCGATGACCAGAGTTCCGGTCTTGAGCATTCGATCGATCAAGCCGTGGCGGAACTGAACATTGCTGATCCGCCCCATGGGGATGTCGATACCGGTATGCGTGAGCACTCCGTGGCGGATGAGCACTCGCCGATCGGTGACGATGAAATGCGTGAACTTCCAGACCGTGAACGGCGCAACCGACCGCCAGGCCACGACACCGAGCCAGATGATTCCGATGGCGATGGACGACACGGTGCGAGCCGTGCCGTCCAATCTCGTCTGTGCGAGGCCCAACAAGAACCCGGCGACGGCCGTCGCAAGCACGAACGTCAGCGCCGGAAGCACCAACATCTTCCAATGAGGATGGCGATGCAGTATCAGTTCCTCGTCCTGAGCGAGGGCGTCTTCGGGATATCCCATGACGGGAAGTCTGCCATCCCGCACCGACTTTCAGGCACACCGACTTTCAGGCACACCCACGTTCAGGGCTGCGCGATCTTTCGCAGCACCAACGGGGTCACGACGATGATGATGCCGTAAAGCACCATCCACACGCCGACCACGATGCGGAAGACGTCGAGCGAGAGTTCGGGCTGCAGAAGGACGATTGCACCCGCGACGATGCTGATGACTCCGAGCACGATCGACAGACCGCGATCGACGGTGTGCCCGGACGCCGCGTCGACCAGATCGAGAACGCCACGGAATACCCACCAGGCACCGATCACCAATGCGATCACAACCACCGTCTGCAAAGGGCTACGGAGAACCAGGAATCCGAGGAGCACTGCCAACGCGCCGGAGATCGCGACAAGCGTCCGAGTTCCACCCGAAGCCGTCACGTCCGCGAACGAACGGATGATCTGGACGATTCCGAATCCGAACAACTGAATCGCAATGACCACCGCGACCACGAAAAGGGTGGCATCCGGCCATGCGAGTACCGCGATACCCAGGCCTAATGTGAGGACACCGAGCAGCACCGTCACACCGGTGAGTACGCGGCGAGCGCTCTCGGCCGTCTCGGCTTCGGTCGGAACAACGATCGGTGTGGTCATGACGCCCCTAGGCAGCTCAGTAAATCCCGCAGTTAAATGCAATGAAGGACGGACGGTTGGTTCGAAAACCGGCCAGGGCCAAAAATTAGCACTTTGGTGCCAGAAAATCCGGCAAGGCTCACGATTCGGCTACCGGGGCGGCCCGAAGGTGCGTGATATCACCCGCAGCGACCGCAAAGGTCTCCCCATCTGTTCCCTCGATTTCGATGACGACGCGGCCGGAAGTGTCGATGTCGGTCGCGATACCGAACACCTCCTTGTCGCCCGGCAAGACCGCGCGGACTCGTTTGCCCAGCGTCCCGCAACGCTGCCGGTATTCGGCAGCCAACACAGATGTATCCCATTTCGATGATTCCCAAGCACGGAATTGCGTCGCCAACTCACGGGCAATTGCTCGAACGAGGGTGTCGCGGTCGACAGTCGATGCTTCTTCGATGAGGAGTGATGTAGCGGTCGGGACGGGCAGCTCCTCGACACCCAGGCTCACGTTCAACCCGATGCCCACCACCACCGCGGGATCGGGCGCTGTCCTTGCCACCTCGGCCAGAATTCCGGCGACCTTCTTGTCACCGATGAGAACGTCGTTCGGCCACTTGAGTTCTGCGGGCACTTCGGCCACGTTCCGCAGCGCGTCGACGACCGCGATTCCCGACAGTAGCGGGAGCCAACCCATGTCCGTGAGATTCATTCCGGGCATCGACAGCAGAACCGACATCGAGATCTGCGCTTGCGGCGGACTCACCCAAGTGCGCGAATGACGGCCGCGGGCACTCGCCTGATACTCGGCGATCAGAACGTGACGGTCGGCATCCGGATCTGCCGCTCGCGCAAGGAGATCCGCGTTCGTCGAACCGGTCTCCTCGACAACGTCGAGGCGGTTCCAGAAAACGCGCGCGTCGTCGTTGTCACTGCGCACGAGTGCGCGTCGTAGGGCATTGCCGTCGAGGGGCGGTCGGTTCAAGTCGGTCCACATAGCCCCAGCCTATGACGACAGCGAGAATGTACTGGTCAGTAGCTTGAGCCTGCAAGACGGCGACAATCGGACCTGCCTTCGAAGCCCCCCACGCACTCTCGTTAAGCTCACGTCCATGACCACTGTCCAAGAGCCGAACGCGCCGGAGGCGGCGGCCGCACCCGATATCCACACGACCGCGGGAAAGCTCGCGGACCTGCGGAATCGCCAAGCCCAGGCGCAGGCACCGAGCGGCGAAGCCGCCATCGACAAGGTGCACGCCAAAGGCAAGCTGACCGCCCGCGAGCGCATTACCGCCCTCCTCGACGAGGGCTCCTTCGTCGAACTCGACGCACTGGCACGGCACCGAAGTGTGAACTTCGGTCTCGCTGACAACCGCCCGGTCGGCGACGGCGTCGTCACCGGTTACGGCACCATCGACGGCCGCGACGTCTGTGTCTTCTCACAGGACGCCACCGTTTTCGGCGGATCGCTCGGCGAAATCTACGGTGAGAAGATCGTCAAGGTCATGGACCTCGCGATCCGCACCGGTCGCCCCCTCGTCGGCATCAACGAAGGTGCAGGCGCGCGCATTCAGGAAGGCGTCGTCTCGCTCGGCCTCTACGGCGAGATCTTCCACCGCAACGTCCAGGCCTCGGGTGTCATCCCCCAGATCTCACTGATCATGGGACCCGCCGCCGGCGGCCACGTCTACTCCCCCGCACTGACCGACTTCGTCGTGATGGTCGACGAGACTTCCCAGATGTTCGTCACCGGCCCCGACGTCATCAAGACAGTCACCGGCGAAGACGTCACGATGGAAGACCTCGGTGGTGCTCGCACCCACATGGTCAAGTCCGGAGTCGCCCACTACGTCGCTTCCGGCGAGCAGGATGCCCTCGACTACGTCAAGGACCTGCTCAGCTACCTGCCGTCCAACAACCAGGCAGCAGCTCCCCGCGGCGAGATCACCGACCCGATCGTCGGTTCGATCGAAGACAGCCTGACCGCTGAGGACATCGAACTCGACACCCTCATCCCGGATTCGGCCAACCAGCCGTACGACATGCATGAGGTCATCCGTCGCATCCTCGACGACGACGAGTTCCTCGAGGTCCAGGCCGAGCGCGCGATGAACATCATCGTCGGTTTCGGTCGCGTCGACGGCCGCTCGGTCGGCATCGTCGCCAACCAGCCCACCCAGTTCGCGGGCTGCCTCGACATCGACGCCTCGGAGAAGGCCGCACGCTTCGTGCGTACCTGCGACGCGTTCAACGTCCCGATCATCACCCTCGTCGACGTTCCCGGTTTCCTCCCCGGAACCGAGCAGGAATACAACGGCATCATCCGTCGCGGCGCGAAGCTCCTCTACGCGTACGGCGAAGCAACGGTCGGCAAGATCACGGTCATCACCCGCAAGGCTTACGGCGGAGCGTACGACGTCATGGGCTCCAAGCACATGGGCGCCGACGTGAACCTGGCATGGCCGACCGCTCAGATCGCCGTCATGGGTGCATCCGGAGCTGTCGGATTCGTCTACCGCAAGCAGCTTCTCGAAGCCGCGAAGAACGGCGAAGACGTCGATGCATTGCGCCTCAAGCTGCAGAACGAGTACGAGGACACCCTCGTCAACCCGTACGTCGCCGCTGAGCGCGGATACGTCGACGCTGTCATTCCTCCGTCGCACACCCGCGGACAAATCGTTTCCGCGTTGCGACTGCTCGAGCGCAAGGCCGTTTCCCTTCCGCCCAAGAAGCATGGGAACATTCCCCTATGACCGCAACCACCGAGGACATTCTCAGCGAAGATGTCGCACTGGCGGAGACTGCACCGACCAACGGTGCGGTCGTCGAGGGAAGCGCGACGGACGCTTCGCTCACGGAGCTGACCGAGACGTCGACCTCCGACGCGTCGGTCATCAAGATCGTCAAGGGTTCGCCCACCGACGTCGAGATCGCGGCACTGGTAAGCGTGCTTGCCGCGGCTGCCGGCAGCGGTCAGGCTCCCGAGTCGAATGTTCCCGCGGAGACCTGGGGCGATCCGACTCAGTTCCACCGCACGCGTGCGCCGTTCTCGCCGTACGCGTACCTGAACCCCGCGATCCGTCGCAGCTGACGATCACTTGCTGACGTGACTCAACTGGTTCTAGCTTCAGCGTCCCCGGCTCGCCTCGCAGTTCTGCGGGCGGCCGGGGTTTCGCCGCTTGTGCGTGTCTCCGGCGTCGACGAGGACAAGATTGCCGACAACCTCGGCCCCGACGCCGCTCCCGAAAAAGTCGTGACGGTGCTGGCGGAAGCCAAGGCCGCCGAGATCGTTCCCGGCCTCGCCGCCGACAATCTCACCGACGTAGTCGTTGTCGGGTGCGATTCGATGCTCCTGATCGACGGGCAACTTCAAGGCAAGCCGGGCAGCGTAGACATCGCCCGAAAGCGATGGGCCGCAATGGCCGGACGCAGCGCCACTCTCTTGACCGGGCACTGTGTCCTGCGCGTCGCCGACGGCCGCATCGTTCGCATGGCCTCGGATCACAGCGCAACAGTGGTTCATTTCGCGCAACCGTCCACCGAAGATCTCGAGGCATACCTGGCAACGGGCGAACCGCTCCAAGTCGCCGGAGCATTCACGCTCGACAGTCTCGGCGGCTGGTTCGTGGAGAGGATCGAGGGTGATCCCTCGAGTGTCATCGGTATCGGATTACCTTTGGTACGAACACTTCTCGAGCGTGTCGGGGTTTCCGTCTCGGATCTCTGGCGCACGCAGAGCATCTTCTGACACGATTTCTCCAAGCACGTTTTCTCCACGCACGTTTTCTCCAAGCACCACTGACCAGCCTCGCATCGGGTTAATGCCGGTGCGAAGCTGGTCGTTTTGTTGTCGCCGAAGAGGTTTGCCCCCTCAGGTTTTGAATGTGGTGTTCGCCGGCCGCGGGTGCTGGCCGGGGTCGATCGAGGGCGGTGGGATGAACCAGGGTTTGTTGTCGACCCCGATGC
>NZ_JASDCV010000033.1:0-45372 GCF_030407755.1 Rhodococcus sp. APC 3903 | reverse complement strand
GAATCCGTCGCCTACGTCCTGGCCGGACTGCTCGGACTCGACACCACCGACTACATCGCCGGATGGGGAAACGGAGACCTCGAGGTCATCACCGACACCGCCCGCACAGTCCTCGCGACCGTCCACACCCTCGCCGACGCACTCGAACCCGACGCCGAGGACACCGCAGCCGCCTAGACGGCAGCACCCGCAAACACAGTGCGACACCGGGCGGTAGGACCCGGGCGGGAGACCGCTCGGTGTCGCACTGGAAAGTCTACGGAATGAAACCCCACTTGTTCGATCACTGTCTATTTGCTAAAAACCTGAATCGGTGCGCTGCCTTCTTGAGTGCGAGCGCAGCACGGACGTGCATCTTGCGAGTGAAGTGCAGGTTTCTTAAAAACTCATGGATATTTCGATGAATTACGTACCAACCGGTTTGCGATATTTCGAACTTACGCTACGGTCAGTAACTGTTCAGTAATCGTCGGGTAAGTACATCGAAGATGGAGATACTCATGGTCAAGTCGAAAGCATGGGCCGCAACGGCCGTCACGGCCCTTTCCCTCGCAGCCCTCGCCGCCGCGCCTACCGCCAACGCAGAACCTGCCCCGGCGGCCGATCCTTTGCTCGCGTACGCCGAACAGAATCCCCACGACTTCATCGGCATCAATGCTCTGGCTGAACAGCAGCTCGGTCAGAGCATCCAGTTCAGTGTCTCCGGCGTCGACGGACCGGTAGATGCCGCAACGGCAGACCTCCTGAGCAACCAGGCACCGCAGGAAGGGGTCGCCGCCCGTGCAGTCCCCACGGATGCATTCAGCGTTGTCGGATACTGGCTTCCCACCCCGGGACGCACCGCAACGTACATGGGTACGTGGAACTTTCGTGACGACTACGTCAACGGATCTGCACCCGATGACTTCGCCTCCATCATGTTCGACTTCTCCAACCGCTGCCTGACAGCAGTGTCCACGACGTACAACTCGTACTACTACGACGGAGAACGCACCACCGACAGCGCGGCGTACCTCAAAGACGGTGGCGTCGGCGGCGCCCCCATCGTCGGCCTTCGCGATGCGGTGTCAGGCTTCAAACTGAACGTCGACCACGGACACATCAGCTCGACCGTTACCCGCAAACTCGGCTGCGACACCCAGTCGTTCGGAGCGCAGTTCGCGTACGAGCACAACCAGGACGGCGGCAGCGCCGGATCGGTGTCCGCGTCCTTCATCGGTGGACTGTCCATCGGCTACAGCGGCAGCCCGGCGACGATGCAAAAGAGCACGAACCCTACCTACATCAACTTCTGAGCGCGTCGCGCTGGTTAGGCTCGCGTCATGAACAAGTTCACGAGTGCAACCCTGTTGCTCTACTTCGTCGCAGTCCTCGCGCAACTGTTGACGTGGGCGGATCTCAGTGGCGCTGAACGAAGCACGCGCGTTGTCGGATTTCTGCTTGTCGGAGCACTGTTGACGGCAATCCTGAGCTTGGGCAGCTCACGCGACAAGAACTCCCCAGACGACAAGAAGTCCTAGCAGAATCCCGGTCGGTGGGTCAGTGGTGCGTTTCCCGCACCGCTGACCCACCGACCGTTGTTATGTCCGCCCTGCGGGCAGTAGGTGTCGGCGACTGGACGCTGCCGGCGGAAAGGTGACCCCTTCCCGGCGGCCGGCCACCTTCGGTGTCCCCCAAAATGAACTCCGCTGCGCTGCGTCCTGATGAAGAACATCTTTTCGTTCCTTACCGTTTTGCTGGGCGGTGCTGGCTGAATCTTTGTAGGTTCGGAGCTGCCTGGGGACGCCGGGTATGGCTCTTTTTGTTTCTGCTGTGCGCATGGCTGAAGGAGAATGGCCGCCCGGTGTTCTCGACGACTCGACCGCTCATTGAGAGACGCGAACGATATCGCTGTGTAAGGACACGTCGGAGAGGTCGTCCGCCAGGTTTTCAGCCGACTCGAAAGCTCGGCCATGCGAAGTTGGAAAGGTGGTTGAGGAAAAGGAAGGCATACAACGCCTCTCGACTGGCCGATACTGCGATCGAGGCAGCAAACGGGCAGTCGGTACGGGTTGCAGGTCAAGACGTCGCAGCATCGACGGTAGGCAGGCTGGCGCACCAGATCCTGAACCTGAATACCGAACTGAGGGAGTTGGATTCCTCAATCGAGGAACGGTTCCGTCGCCACCGGCACGCGAAGGTGATTGAATCAATGCCCGGCTTCGGGCCACTACTCGGCGCCGAATTCCTCGCGGCCACAGGCGGCGATGTGTCCGCGTTCGGAACCGCCGACAGACTGGCCGGCATCTCCGGTCTGGCGCCGGTGCCGCGAGATTCGGGCCGAGTCAGTGGAAACCTTCACCGGCCGCGCAGATACGACCGCAGACTGTTGCGCACCTTTTACCTGTCGGCGCAGCTCAGTATCCGTCACAACGATCAATCGCAGGTCTTCTACAACCGCAAACGAGCAGAGGGGAAACGCCATACACAGGCAGTTCTTGCGTTGGCGAGACGGAGACTGAATGTGTTGTGGGCGATGCTCCGTGACAATGCGGTCTATCAACCGCGTCCGGCTATCGCCGCAGCATGAAGATCTAGATCTTGAGGTCGGCAGCAGATCTATCTCTGGTGTTTGTTGGCCGCGATCGATCGGATCCAGTTGGTGCTGGATCGTCCGGACCAGTTGGCGAGACGTTCGGTGGGGCCTGCTTCGGTCCGAGGCTCTATGACCATCGAGAAGGGCACTCCCGGCACACGGATGGCAGGGGGCAGGATGTGGTGCTGCATCACGGCTGTTGGTTCAACCAACGCCGGGTCCGCTTCGGCTGGCTGCCCTGTCGCGACCGCGAGGTCCCAGCCGTGGACGAGTGCTTCGTTGGTGTAACCCCAGAGCGCGACTCGGCCTGGGGACTCACCCCACGGTGCGACGACGGGCTTGTCGAGCAGCGCGTCATCTGCCCACGCTTGGTGGGCGCGGGCGGCGAGGCGCGCGAAGGTCTCCGCATCGTGCTCGGGTGCGATCGGTGATACAGAATCAGGGCTTCCCAATTCGGCGATGGCAATGATCCGGCCTACGGTACCGATCAGGTGTGACGAGAGGGTTTTGACGTCGTACTCGTCGCACGGTGTGGGCAGGGTGTGCTGGTCGTCGCGGACATTGCGGAGCAGAGCGGTCACCCAGGTAGTGGCGCCGAGGTAGATAGGGCGGGGGTCGATCTGTTCGGGAGCGCTGACGGTGTTGATGGCGAAATTCCTCTCGTCGTTGCCGCCTGGTCGGCGGCATGGAATCGAGTAAACGCGTCAAACATGACATCTTCTGTCATGTTTGACGGGCAAGATTGTTGAATATGCGCGCCGACCGGCTTCTGGCCATCCTCATGCTCCTGCAGCGCCGTGGACGGCTGACTGCATCGGATCTCGCCGCTGAATTGGAAGTGTCCACACGGACTGTGCTTCGCGACATCGATGCCCTGTCCACGTCCGGAGTGCCCGTCTATACCGATCGCGGTCGAGGTGGCGGAATCAGTTTGATTCCCGGATACCGAACGGACCTCACAGGTCTCACCTTGGAGGAAGCGAAAGCCTTGCTGTCTTCTGGTGCAGGCCGGGTCGATTCGCCGCATTTTGCGAGCGCGATGCGCAAGGTCGCTGCCGCTCTTCCGGAGCCGCACCGCGTGGAAGCACACCGGGCGTCGGCGCGGATACTGGTACGTCCCGACGGATTTGCCTGGCCGAGCCCACCCGAGCCGCATCTGGTCGAGCTGCAGCGGGCCGTCATCGACGGGCGTCGAGTGAACGTGATGTACACCAGTCGAACTGCGTCCGCCGCGGAGCGCACGCTCGACCCGATCGGCCTGGTATGTGCGGGTTCTCAGTGGTATTTGTTGGCGCAGCGTGAGGGCATCGAGCGGACGTACCGCGTGTCCCGTATCGAAGACCTCACCGTACTTGACGAGCCCGCCGTCCGAGCCGACCAGGTCGATCTCGAAGCAGCGTTCTTGTTGCACTGGAACTCATTTCGAAATTCACTTCCGAAGGTCGTCGTCTCGTGCCTGGTCCGTGAGGACGGGTGGGACGCACTGTCCGGCAAGTCGCTCCGGGTTCACCATCGCGAAGACGGTCCCGATGGGTGGTGCCGCGCCGAGTTGGAGTTCGCTGAGGACACCCACGCCGTCCGTGCGTTGTGGGCGGCGGGGCCCGCCGCCGTAGCTGTGGGGCCGCAGCGAATCAGGGACGAACTTGTCGCGCGCGCCACGGAGATGGCAGCCCGCTACAACCTTTGAATACCGAGAATATTTCGTGGCTGACTGCACACTCCTGCGGTCATCAATACAGCTCGGACAGGTTAGAGGGAATCGTCTCCTGCGTCGACGACCGAACGGAACGGCCTGCGGCCGTGCTTGACAAAGCCTATTGAGATTCTCCTTCTGGCCTTCCGATTCTCGTCGGCGGTGACCTGCGCGCAACCCCTGGCGGCGCAAGCGCCGACCGATGGCTCCGAGAAATTTTCGTCACTCGCAAGCTCCCGCCGAAATTTTCTCGGCCCAGGGGTGGCACTCCGGCCCCCTCATGCCGACGCGATTCTCCTTTGCCAGCAGGCGAAAAAAATTGGCGGGGCACCCGGCCCGGTCACTTTTATCAGCGAGGGGAACGACATGCAGCGCATCCGTTTGAACACCGCCACCGAGGTACTCGCCTCCATCCCCACCATGCTCGGATTCATCCCGACCGCATCGGTCATCGTGATCATGCTCAAAGACGAAATCGTCGACGGCCGCACCACCAAGCAGATTGCCCTTGTCGCACGGACCGACGCCGCCGCAGGCGAGGGCACCGAATTCGATCCCGCCCCGTACCTCGAAGCTGCCGCACGCGCCGAGGCCACCGCCACGATCTGCGTTGCCGTCGCCGAAGACGCCGCCGCAGTCATCGCGCTCGACCAGATCGCGATCCTGCGCCAGGGATTCCGTGACGCCGGAATCCACGACATGCTCGCCCTGCACGTCACCGCGCTCGAAGCCGGTGCGTTGTGGACCGACCTCGACACGTACGCGACCGGACTCACCGAAGACCCGAACGCCTCAACGCTGAGCATTCACAACGCCGTCGAACAAGGTCGCACCACCGCAGCCTCACGCGAGGACATCGCCGCCCGCTACGCCGTCACCGTCGAAGCGGACACCGCAACCGCACACGCAGCGCTGCACGCACAGAGAACGGACTTCGTTCGCCACGCCGTCACCGAACTCGCGACACTCATCCGCACACGCGGTAACCCGGACGCCGAGCTGGCCGCACGTGTCGGACTGTGCGCCACCATCAGCCCCACCGCACGCGATGCCCTGCTGTTCACCGCCAACGGAAACGAGCACGCCGCCGCCCATGCGTTCGCGACCATCGCCCGCCAGGTACGCGGCAACGCCCGCATCCAGATTCTCACCGTCGCGGCGTACTGCTCCTACATCAGCGGCGACGGACCCAGTACCGGCATCGCACTCGAGGCCGCCCAAGCCGCAGTGATCGACGGCAACGGCGAACACGACACCCCACTGCGCAACCTGCTCGACTTCGCACTCGAGCACGCAGTCTCGCCCGCAGCAGTCACCACGCAACTGCACGCGATCGCCGCCGACGCAGCGCGATCCTTCGGCGTCGGCGTCGACAACCTCGACAGCTGAAAAACGGCAGCGGCCCCGACTTCGCGAAGGAGTCGGGGCCGCTCCCGTATGCGGTGGCAGTTGTTCGGGCATCGAGCCCTAACAACCGCTGCGCCAGCTCCTCAGAGCGCCACCAGTGCAATGCGGCGCACCGACGATCAATCGAACAAGTGATCCGTGGTTCCCGGCGCGGGAAACGCGAAATCGATCTGAGCACGCGCAACGGGTTCGCCAGTCAGTCCTTCGACAACAGCGGCAAGATCCGCATCGGTGATCACGTTCAGATGCTTCGTCGATTGGTACATCGCCGCCTCGACTGCGGAGCGTTCCACAGGGATGTTCTTGTCACTCACGGCTGGGCCTTTCGTTGCGTGCGTGGAGCTAGTGGAGAAGTCACGAGTTCAGCACCCACTGCACTTCGATGATCAGGTTGGCGAATCCGTGGGCAGCGATCGCCGGCCACAGTGAACGGGTGTACAGGGCGAGGACAGTGAACAGTGCGCCGCCGATGAACGCCGACACCACATTGCCAAAACCGAACTTCAGGTGAGCGAAAGCGAAGAGCACGAGCATGACCGAGGCCACCGACAGAATCAGAACACGATTCGACGGTTTCCAACGCTGGACGGCGAGAACGCCGGACCGATGCAGAATCTCCTCCGGTAGGGCCGCGTGGAGGAAAGCCCCGGTCACTGCGGTGAAGATTCCACCCCGGATCAGAAATTCCTTACGAGCCTCGTTCTCGGCGATGGTGTCCGGATCGGTGACCGGAAACCACGTATCCAGATTCACGCCATATGCGAAGAGTAGATAGTTTCCGATCGCGACGAGAACCGGAATCAGGAGAACCCACAACCCGATCCTTCTCCACGCAGACATCTGCGAGTTCGGTCGCGGCATGACAAAGCCCAACCACCGGATCGACCGCACCCAGGTGACGCGCAGCGAACGGGCCACCGATCGGATGCGCGGCCAACGGCCGCCGGCTTTTGCATTTGCGATCGGCGGGACAAGAGCAAACACCAACCAAAACAGCCACGAGAGAAACGCGTCTTTGAGGTTCTCGCGAGTGGGGTCGTCCACGGCATACGCAGCGTTGTGAATCGCGTAACCCAGTAGCACCGTCGACAAGAACCGAATCTGTGTACGCGCCGGAATCAACCGGTACCACGCGTCCCTCATCAGTTCGTAGCGCGAGCGAACAACAGTGATCGGCGTCGACCCCGAGCGAACAGCCGGCGTGGTCACCGGGCGCCGTCCTAAGCGCTCTTCTGCTCACCGGATTCAGTGGCCGGCGAGGCGGCCGGCGAAGTTTCGATCTTCTTCGCCACCGGCTTCTTCGTCGCCGTCCGCTTGGCTGCTGACTTCCGCGCAGCCGGCACACGCCACTGTTTGATCGACGCTTCGGTGAATCCGACACGGAGCGCTTCACTGATCGCGGCATCGAGGTTGCCGACGTTGGCGGCATCCTTGCGGGCGAACTCCTCACGCGTGTCGAGCAGCTCCTTGTGTGCAGTCGCCACCACACGGATGATCTTCATCTTCTCTTCGGCTTCCGCCTTGATAGCTGCGTCGAGTGCGTCGAAATCTGGTGTGTTCGGTGTCGTGTTCATGCGCTACATCGTAGGAGAAATCTCGCCCGTCCGTGCACCACTGAACGTGCGCTAAGCGCAACTCGCGGAGACTCGTCCCGTTGTCCACGGGTGGGTGTCCGGGGCGGCGTTGTGTGCACACCAGACGCGGAGCGGAGGAATCTGGTGTGTGCCCAATGCCGAGAACCCCGGTGCCCGCCTGTGGGCAACATCAACCACCCGAACTGCGTATCGACGCGCTCCGCGCGGCGCATTTTCTTTTCTCTGAGATTCGACCACAGATCGGGACTGCTCCGATCCTCATATGGATGCCCGAGATTTCCCTCTCCGCTCCGCTGCGTCTCAGGCACCCACAATCGGGACCAGCCCCCAAATGGGGACGAACTCAAGACCGGAGGAACTCGCAGGCTCGTCCTGGCGCTTTTGAGATTTCGGGAACGAGACTCAGACGGAAGTGACCCAGAAATCTGAGCCCCAGCATAGCAAGATAGTAACTTAGGTGCCCTAAGTTGGGTCAGGTCTTGCCGCTGCGCTCTGGACCTGAGACACTGGCGTGTAGCCCCACGTGGTGGGGGCGCTGCGCTGGGCCGAAGGGAGGCACGACGGACATGAGTGAAGACGAGGTCAGTCGACCCCGCCGGTTCCGTCGTGAACGCCGGGAGAATGTGCCGGGCGGTCGGGCTGGCCGGCACGTGGTGAAGGTGACTCCCGAGGAGGAGTCCGAGTTGCTGCGCCGTGCGCAGGAAGCTCGCATCACCGTGGCTCGGCTGATGGTCGAGTCCGCTCTGTCCGAATCCGGTGAAACCGCCACCGATCGGCGCGATCTTGCCGCGGAGCTGTTCTCCGCGTTCCGGTTGTTGTCGGCGATTTCGATCAACATCAACCAAATGGCGAAAGCCACCAACGCGACCGGTGAGATCCCCGCCGAACTGAACGGCGCACTGGTCAGCGTGCGGCGTTTAGCCGACCGGATTCACGGCACCCTCGACGAGATGTCCGCGCCGTGATCGTCAAGATTTCCCGCGGCGCCAAAGTCACCGGCTTGATGTCGTACCTCGCCGGTCCGGGCAAGAGCAACGAGCACACCGACCCCCATCTGGTGGCCGGTGACTACGCGATCATGGCGTGGCACGACGACAACGAACTCAGCGGTGTCGACGCCCTCGCGATCGGCAAGCAGATCGACCAACCCCGCAAAGTGTTCGGCACCGAAATCAAGATCCCGAACTACCTACGCGACGACGCCGGCCAAGACGTCCGCGACAGTCACGGCAAGAAGGTCCGCGACCCGATCGACCCTTACCGCGACGGCAATGTCTGGCACTGCTCACTCTCACTCAAAGCCGACGAAGGCGAGCTTACGGACGAACAGTGGAACAAGATCGCCACCGAGTTCATGGACGAAATGGGTTTCACCGACACCTCCGGTCGCAGCCCCGCCAGATGGGTCGCCGTCCGACACGGAGTGTCCGCGAAAGGCAACGACCACATCCACATCGCCGCCTCCGCCGTGCGCGAAGACGGCACCAAAGTCAACCTCTACCGTGACTGGAAACGAGCCAGCGTCGCGGCCGCACGCATCGAACGCGAACACGGCCTCGCTGTCATCGAGTCCCGTCAAAGCAAGACTGGCGAACGCGGATACCACCGCGCCGAGAATGCCCGCGCAGTACGCAACGGACAGACCGAACTCGACCGCGATCTCCTCGCACGGCGCGTGCGCGCCTGCGCGACATCGTCGAAGTCCGAAGCGGAATTCGTACGCCGGCTTCGCGGGCAAGGATTGATCGTCCGCCCCCGCTTCGCCTCCGGCCGCGATGACGTCGTAGTCGGATACAAGGTCGCCGTCAGACCTGACCGCGATGCAACCGGAGCCGATGCCAAACCGATCTTCTACGGCGGCGGGCACCTGGCTAAAGACTTGACCCTTCCCCGTCTCCGTAAGGAATGGGAAGACACCCCCACAGCCTCATCAGAGGCTGTCGACGAATGGCGCAGCGCACGGCGCGAGCGTCCCGCGGCGCGACCCGGGCGTGAAGCGAAGATGCTCGACCCGAAACTGCTCGAGCGAGCTGGCCGAGACATCGCAGCTTGGAACAAATACCTTGCTTCGATTCCTGTCACCGACCGAGCACAATGGGCACGCGCGGCGGGACGCACGGCCGGGGTTTTCGACGCATGGTCAGTCCGCACCGAAGCCACACCAGGACCCCTTGCTCACGCTGCGAAACAACTCGCTCGATCCTCACAGATCCCTGCACATCAGCACGCACCGAAGAAGGCGGGCGTCGTCTCCGCCGGGGGCGCGGCGCTGATCTTGATGCAAACAAGCCCGCAGCTCGGCAAGGCCGTGTCGTACGCGCTGCTGATGCGCCAACTGATCAAGTCAGTTGAAGCGATCGCCGCCGCACATCGTGCAGCGGGCGACCTGAGCCGGGCGCGGGACCTCGAGATGACCGCCCGCGGGGAACTCGAAGCGATCCATCGTCAGATGCCCCAACCTCGCGCCGAGGTCGAGCAGGTCGAATCCGAGGGCAGCGTCGCAGTGCTCGAACGGCCAGTGTCGGAAGAGAAGACAACAGCGGACCCGGCGTTGTCGCCCGAACAAGCAGGCAGCGATGCCGCAACGCTGGCCGCCGGTGACTTCCCGGTCCCCGCACGCGAAGCAGCAAAGCGCGGCCCGTCTCCAATCCCCTCGCGACTCGATCCTCAACGAGAACAGGCCCGAACGGGAAACCGGGACCACGGCCCCGAGCGCTAGTGCGGAGAGTCAACGGAACGGCCTGCTTCTCAGGAGTGCCCTCAATCGCGGGACGGGACTCGGGTCGGTGCTTTGAAATCGTGTCAATGACGCGGTCAGGCGCGATGAGAAGTTCCGCGAGAAGAGGGAACCGCACGGCGCAGGTTGCCTGTTGAACAGCGCTGATGATCAGTGCTCGCGAGTTCTGTTCGTTTCAGCGAGATACGCGTTTGACGATGGGTCGACACTCCTTCAAACAATGCACACAGAATCCGGACATCAGTCCGGAACGGCCAGACATCGTTGTGCCGTGCATTGTGGGTAAGACCTCCTGGCGAGGACCGGCGGACCTGTATCGTGGGCTCTATGGCGGAGACCAAGCATACGAGCGAGGCTACGGAGACGACTCCGTCGCCCAACGTCACCTATGCAGATTCAGCAAAGGTCGCCATGTTTGCCCGCGAGGAAGCGCAGCGCTGGAGCCAGCTCCTCGATCGCCTCGCGAAGTGACCGAGTACCTCAGCTTTGACTCGGTTGTCGCCATCAATGAGGCACACTGCGGAGCCGGATCCGGTACACGCGACCGCGAAGGACTGGAGGGCGCGATCGGACGCCCGTCCTCTGGATCCTTCAATAGCGAGTTTTTTCCTGACCTGTGGACGAAAGCAGCGGCATATCTGCATGGGCTGAGTAGCACCCAGTACTTTCACGATGGCAATAAACGCACCGCATGGCTCGCAGCGACCGTCTTCCTGCGAATCAACGGAGTGCGCGTCCCACATGTACCGGACGTTGAATCAGAAGCCTTCGTTCTCGCCGTCGCTAAGGACCTGTTCACGACCAGCGACGAACCGGACCGCACCATCGAGATGGCAGCCGAATGGTTCCGCACCCGTTGCGAACCGGCACGCCACGACGAACCCGCTTCGTGGGATCTGGAATCCTCCGAATCGTCGATGGTCATCACCGGCGCCTTCTTTGCCGAATATGCAAGAACCTCCGATGGGAAGCTCGACGTGCTCGGCGGAGTCTGGGACAGGTACTACACCGGCTCACTCCCCCAAACGATTCCCCTATGTCTCGTGCTCATCGCCCAAACCGGGCACGATGACATCGGGCGCCTGCGCCACATCACCATCGATTTGGTACGCCCCGGCGGAGAGCCCGAACCTCTGTTCGCAGTGGACAACCAGATCAACGCTGCCGAAAACCGCTTCTACTACGTCAATGGCCGAGTTTCCATCCGCGACCCAGGAAGGCACGTCTTCCGAATCACGGTCGAAGGAAACACACGGACGGCCAGGACTGTGTCACTGGACTTCCAGCAAACAAGAGTTGGTTCATAAATCCGACCCTGGCGGTAGGAATGACGCTGGCCTTCCGGCGGAAGTCGAGTCTCGCGTTCCAGGTGCGCACGTGGTGGCGCTGCGTTCATCGGGCTGAGATTCGCATCTGTGTTTTCGATACCGCAGCGATGACGACCTCGGGGCGGTAGAACCGCTTTCCCGGACGGGTAGGTGTTTGTCCCTGCCGTCTCGAACCGTGCTCTACTCTGCGAAAGACCAACTACACGGAGGATTGGCGATGACCGGCGTATTCCACCACACACAGGCCGGTGAGGTCGCTGAGACGTGGTCGATGTCCAGCTCGGTGCTGTTGCAAACCGAATCGATCAACATCGAAGTCTTCTCGCGATCGACAGAATTGCGCGGCGAAGTTCTCGAATCCCAACAAAGGCTCAGCGAGCTACACCGGGAACTTATGCGCGCCACCGCGAAGGAAGAACGGGAGCGCGAGAATTACCCCATCCCCGAAGCGGAAAGAATCACACGCTTAGCCCTCCAATACTTCGGCGGTCCAGAAGAAGTCGAGATCGACTCCGCGGTCAACGACTTGTTCCGGCGGGTGGTAGCCGAATTCGCAAAACAAGAAGGCGAACACCGCGATGAACTGGAGAGAAGTCGCCGGCAAACCGAGAGAGCGGGCACCCGCTTCCTCACGGAACTGGAACGGCACGTGAAAACATTCACTCCGGTAGACGAAAAGCGGGGCCCTGTCACATATTTTGCGCTCGACCCAGGGTGGTTGCAGGTACGCGGACGGCTCCCCGGCGCGGATCTGGCCGAACCAGATTCCGACGACGCCTACATCTTTGAACCAGCCGAGGTGATCCGCCGCTTCGTCCAGTCAGCTGTCGCATCATTCGATCTGCCTCCAAAAGAGGCCATCACTTTGGCCGACGAGTTGTACTCAGTACTGGAGAAGATGCCGATCCCGGTGTACGGGTCGGTCCCCGAATCGATTAAACCATTCGGCTCGTTACTGAGTTCAGCCGGATTTGTCGGAGCGATCGGCTACTCCAGTGATCAGAACGTGACATTGATCTGCCTCAGCGCGGGGGCAGCATTCCTCTTCTGGTTCGGACGACCACACGCGACAACCTTGCGCGACGCAACGAACGAATGGTGGAAGAAATGGCTCAACAGCAAACTGCGACTAGATGGGGGCCAAGACACGGATTAGCCGCTTTCGGCGTCTGGCCTTGCAACTTCGTGTGAGTAGGCTCGCTGTGCCGTTTGACCGGGATGAACCGCTACCAACCCTGGGCGACGTTGAAAATTGCGCCAGGTTGCGAGCACCCGAATGACATCAAGACCCACACCGGTGTTGGGTATGGGTCCTGATCGAACGATGTCACGTTGACATAAATCCTCGGTCAACGTCATGGGCACGAGACCAGCCCGGCTATCGGCCGGTGTGTTGGCGTTCTTGGCTGCGGCCTTTGCTGGGGCGCCCTTTCCTGGCGACCGGCGGTTTACCGGTCCCGGTCTGCACCGCTCCTCGGGGATGCTTGGCCTGGTCGAGGTCGGCCGTCATCCGGGCGCCGATCGTTTCCTTGTCCACTCCTCCGGCGTTCATGTCGGCGGCGAGGGCATCGCGCCGTTCAGCCGAGTCGTACTCGGCTTCCGCAGCCGCCCGATGAGCGTCTGCGTCTTCGGCGATTTCAGTTTCGGCCGGCGTACCTTCGGCTTCCGTCGCCGTCTTGTCGAGCCGATCGGCCTCAGCCATCAGCTCCGAGGCCTTCACGTTCTCGCGTTCGGCGAGTTCCTGTTCGGCGGCAGCCGCCCGCTTGGCTTCTTCGGCTGTCTGGAGCAGGTTCTCGATTTCTCGCGGGTCGATCCCGGGGGCGGCCGCATCTATTCCGTATCGTGTCTGGACTTCCTTGCGGATGCGATCTGCGGCGTCGGCCGCGGGCTGCGAGTGGTCCTGCCAGCCGCGGGCCTGCTGCCAGCTGTCGGCGATCTGCGCGTGGGAAGCGTCCTCCCACCAGCGGTCCGTCATCACCGGTCGTAGCTGTGCCTCGATCGCGCTGCGCTCGGCGACGAGCCGCTCACGCAGTTCGCGGGCCGCCTGCACGCTTTTGGCTTCGGCGTCGCGGATCTGCTTCTCACGTGCGCGGCCCATCTGCTCTGCGAGACGGGACGCAGACTGCAAACCGACTCGGAACATTCGCGTGAGTTCTTGATTGACCTCACCGATTTCGTCGTGCTCTGACATCAGTTGTTGCCTTCCTTGTGGGGTGACGCCGCTGTGGGCGCGGATTCAGGGGAGAGACGCATGTCGGGGAACATCGACGACGGTGCGGGTTCGATCGGCAAGGGCACGATCGCGAAGTCGCCGCCGGCATGACCGCTGCGGACCGAGCACGCTTTGAACGTGCCCTCTGGATCGAAAAGTTGCGCCATGTGGTGGTCGGCGTGATCGCGCCACCACACACTCATCCCGGTCGAGGGATCCAGGCGCAGCCGCTCCCATGCTCGCCACAGGGCTTCCAACCGGGAGATAGCTTCGGCGTGTTTCCACCACTGCGTGCACCAGTTCCTTGACGTCCCCTCGATCACCTCACGCCGATAGACAGGGGCGATGCGTTCGCGCACGAACTCCTCCACCGATCCGAACACCAGCTCCGGTTCTGCCGGCTGCTCCGGCTCCGGTTCCGGATCGGCGAGCGAGATCTCGAGCTGCGCCAGCAACCGGGCCGCCGCCGCGGCTTCGAGTCGCGCGTACAGCTCCGGAGTGAGGATTTCCGCCCACTTCGCTTCAGCGATCGCGTCGGCTTCCTTCTGGATGCGTTTGAGAACTGCCTTGCCGACCATCGCCTCGAGGTTCTCGCTCAGCGGCACATCGACATTCGGTTCATCTCCCCCGTTGAGGGGCGTGTACGCGGATGGGGGTGGATAGTCCGCATCTTCCGGCGGCAGATAGTCAGCCTCACCCGGATCGAAATCGTCCTCCGGTGGTGGCTCGAACGGCGCGTTCACAGCGACACCGCCTCACGCGCAGCTCCCGCGTGGTCTGGCTTGAGCCATTCGGACAGGCCTTCTTCTGCTTCCGCCAACGTCGCCGGGGCTGCCGGATCGTGGGCTTCGATTGACGCCCTGATCCGGTCGGCGTGCGGGCCGGCCATCCACGGCGCCGTCCGTACGATCACAGGCCGGTTACCGGAAGAACGTACGATCGCTCGGCCACGCGGCAGTGCTTCGAGTTCGGATTCGGTGAACGTACGAACTTTGGTGCGCTGCTTGGAAGTGGATCGGCCTTGCGAGGAGGCTGTGACCGACCCTGTGATCTCCCAATGGTCACCGATCGCGGTGGACATGTCCCGAAGGAACACCCCGTCATCGACGGCGACACCGCCGCCGTAGACCTTGACGTTCGCCGCCGACCACAGTTTCTTCATCCCGCGTTCGCCCCACACCTCCACACCCTGTGACCAGGACTGCAAGATCGCCATGATGATGATTCCGCGTGAACCGTAGTGGCTGTAGAGGCTAGGCAGTTTGGACCAGCGCACGACGTTGGCTACCTCGTCGAGAGGAGCGACGAGAGGAACAGGCAGACGTCCCTTCGGCGAGGTGGTCGCGATTTCTTCGGCTGCGTCGATCACGGCGACGGTCAACGCCGTCACGAGCGGGCCGGCCGAACCGTTGCCCTCGCGGGAAAGGCTGTAGAGCGTGCCTCCGGAACGAACGAACTCGCGAGGATCGAAATGCGGCCGCGGATCGGACAAACCGTCCGACGTCACCCAGGGATGAATCGTCCTGATCTTGAGCGAGCGGATCATCTTCTTGGCAGTACCGAACACACCGCCGCGTTGTTTGTCGGGTGCGTTGTACTGCCCGGCCAGGCCGTCCGCCTGCAATCCGTACCCATGTTGGCGAAGGATCTTCACCGCTTCCTGGTTCTGCACGTCCGTGACCCACGTATATGCCTGTGTGATCGGGCGGCGATCGAGTGCCGCAGCCAGGAACAGTGCCGCCAACAGATCCTTTCCTTCCGGATCGAAGAACGCGTCCGTCTTCGCTTCGAGTCCGTCGTCACCGGAGGCGAAATGATCGGCCAGGTCGGCGGCCCTGACTTCGTCGGTCACCCACGTGAGCGGATTCCACCACCAGCTCGGTTCCTCATTGGCGACCCTCTGCGGATCGAACACCCAGACTTGCGAACCCATTGCCGCTCGAACGTCGCGGGTCGCGTCGACGACATCGCGCTTGTTCGACGTCGTCAGGACTGCGCCGGGAGCATCGAGAACTGCGGGGATGACGCGACTGGTCGACTTACCGGTGCGAGGACCCCAAATATCGACGTGCAGGTCCTCCCAGCTGCCGCGCAACATCGGGGCCGACCCGAACACCGGCTTGCTCGGCAGCAACAGGTACCCGAGCTGAATGCCGACAACGTCGTCGGGACGGAGCCGCACCTGCAAGGATTCGGCTTTCGCCCGGCACGCCTGTTCCGTCAACGAAACGATGTCGCGACCGCGGCCCATGTACTTGGCCAGCTCGTCGACGCGGGTGCTGTCCCGCTTGCGCAGGATCAACAACCACATGCCCACCGCAACCAACACGATCAACGCCAAGGCGAAGGCAATCGCCACTACGCTCGCGCCGGACTCCCACACGAGATCGCCCTTGATCAGGCCAGCGACCATCGCCATCGGATTGACCGGAACATCCTGCTCGGTGCCGAACTGCATCGCGACGGAGGCGCCGACGACGCCGGCAACCGCGATCCCGGCGCACACACCGAGCACCTCGAACGCCACGTCACCTTGACTGGGATCACGCACAGAACCCTTACTCATGACTGATCTCCGTTACTGTCGACGGCGGCACTGACGGGGGAAGTGAGTATTCGTCGAAACATGGTGGTTACTACCAACTTTCGGATTTACGTGTTGTCCGTCGGTATCTCGACGACGGTGGTCAATGTGACGGCGTAACCGGGCCGCGGCCTGCCCGTCAACGATGTTCCCGTTACTCGAGCGGGGATGACGGTGTGTGAATGGCCTTGTACTGCAACGAATCGGTGTTTTGTTTCGAGGTCGGCGACCAGGTCGTGCATCTTCTGTACGGCGCTTTGCAATGCAGCGGACGGCTCACCGACTTCGGTGGCGGTGCTGTAGAGGAAGATATGTGTCATCTACAGGCCTCTGTTCGCGGCGATCAGTCCACGGTTCACTTCGCGTAGTGCTTCGAGTTCGACGCGGAGGGAATGTATTTCGGAATCCGGGGCGCACGGTTGCGGTTTCACGGCGTCCGCGCCTTCCCGCTGCCGTAGCCATGCCCGCACGGTGGAGGTGTGGATACCGGTATCGGCGGAGACACGCTCGATGGTCGCCCACAGAGACGGATACTGAGGGCGCAGCTTGTCGACCAAAATTACTGTGGCACTGCGCACCTCTGCTCCATAGCGGTTGCCGCGGGTGCTGCGTTTGCCGCTCATGCCGCATTGTCCTTCGCTGTCTGTGCCGCGTATCCGGCGTCGGTGGCGTCGACGAACCGACTGTCGGTGTCGTGCCACTGGTATTTCAGTTCCGTGGGGGTCAGGACGGTCTCGAAACGGTGCCCCGGAATGCGTTCGGTGCCCTGTTTGAGCAGGAAAAACCCTCGGCCTGGGGGTGGTCCTGGCTTTTCGAGTTGGGCGTCGTAGCCGGCTGGGGACGACAGCGCGGAGACCCATGCCTTGTCTGCGCGGGTGAACGGAATGATGGAGTCGAGTTTGTCCATCTCGTCCGAGGTCAGGGCTCCCACGATCAACGCTCCGGCGCGTTCGATGAAGCCCTTGGCTTTCATGATGTCGAAGTCCATCTCGAGCGATTCGAGGTCCTTGACGGTGTGGGTGATCATCACCAGCGCCGTTCCGACGGTGCGGGTCAGGCGGGTGAGGGCGTCGACGCGGCTGACCATTCCGGGGCCGGCGAGGACTCGCCAGAATTCGTCGAGCACCGCCAGGAAGAGCAACCGGTCGCGAAGTCCGCAATCGGCGAGGACGTGTGCGGCTTCGATGGCGCCGAATCCGTCCTCCCAGCATGCGGCCATCACCGCAGCTTCGAGCTTGGTGTCACCGTGGCTGAGCGCTGAAATGTCCACGCACACACCGGTCGGTCGATCCTCGCCGGTGAAGTCGATCGGGGTGGTCGTCTGCTGGGAGAACACCTCACCGAGATCGCCGTCGAGCAGCGCGGACAATGTCTCGAGGAGGGATTCGACCTTGGCGAGGTACTTGTCCTTGTCGCGGGTGTACGCCTTGCGCATCAACTCTTCCGGCGGGTTCTCGATCAACGTGAGCAGATCCGAGATCAGCGGCGGGTTGTCGTATCCGAAACGGGGGTCCTTTTCGAGTAGGCGCAGCGCCGCGGTGATGATGTTGCGTTCGGCCTGTGTCAGCGCTGTTCCTCGCTCGATTTCGCACAGTGACTGCATCACTCGCTTGCGGCGTTGGTGAACCTGTTTGATCACTTTCTTCTGCAAGTCGGGGAAGTCCGCGAGCAGCGGAATCACCGACCCGAGAGCTCCGATCGCGAGCGGGTTGAGGTACCCCTCGCCGTGTCCCAGGCGCACGATCTTGCCGCGATCGCCGCAGATGATTTCGATTTCCTTGGTGAAGTCGGGTTTGGTGTCGGCGAACACGAACGGGATGTGACCTTGGGCGATGCCGCCGCTGACGAGTTTGCGGCCCACCGTGGACTTGCCGTTACTGGGGAGGGCGAGCATGAACACGCTGGGGGTGTTCTGTCGGCGTGAACGGTAGGTGGCGGTGATCGGGTCGTAGTGGAACGAGATGCCGTCGGGATCTTTCCCGAGTGGGGTTCCGACCATTGGATAGGTGCTGCCTACGACCCACGGGGAGAGCCCACATGCCTGTACGCTGGTGCCGCGGAACTCCGGCGGCTTGGGTACGACGCCCATCTTGCCGCCGCCGTGGCCGGCGAAACCGCGGTCGGTGAGTTTGGGGGCGCGGCGCCATTTCGGTTCGGTTCGGGAAGGGTCGCGTGCGAGTTCGGCGGCTTTCGCTGCTGCCTTCTCGTCTGCGATGCGTTGTTTTTCCTCTGCCTGGCGGCGTTTGCGTGCCGCTGCCATCGGATCGCGTAGGGAAGCATTCTGCTTCTTGCGTCCGGGTTCGTACGTGCCGGTCAGGTCTGCGATCCGGCGGCGCAACATCAAACTCATCGTTTTCTCCTGTCGGTGGTGGTCGGCCGGTTCAGGCCTGCAAGGTTTTCGCCGTCGTTGCGTGGTCTTGGAGATAGACCCCGACTCCGACGCCCGAGAGAAATGCCGCTGCCTGGTATCGCCATGCGGGCCGTACTTTCGTCGAGCACCCGGCGACCAGGGATTCGATCGTGTCGGCCTGAATGTCGAGCTGGGCTTCGGTACTTGCCGACGCGGTGACGATCAGCGAGACCGCTGTCGCGCCGGCACCGTTGCCGACCTCGACGCGAGTACGGTCTGCTGCCTTGACCTTGAGGTCTGCGCGGACCGACCCGATACCGCGTTGGGCATTGCGTTCACCGACTGCGTAGACGTAGCCGCTCTCGACTGCGTTCACGGCGTCGGCCGGGGACATCGGCCGGTGAATCAGTGTCACGCGCTTGCGCGGGACGTCGCCGTGACCTTCGAGAAGTGCTTTGAGAATCCGTTCGTTGCGGGCACCGGACGGGGGTGCGTTCATCACCCAGGTCCGCGAGGCCGCGCCTTCGTGGAAGTAGGTGTTTTTGGTTTCCTCGGCCGTCATCGGGCCGGCATCGAGCCAGTCGACGTACATCTCTCCGCTGCGCAGTGACGATTCCACCTCGGCTTCGACAACCGGGCGGGGATCGTATGCGCGGCGCACGACTGCGGAGATTTCGTGATCGGACATCGGGACAGCGGTCACGCGGAATGTGCCGAGGTTCGCGCAGATCGACGGAAGACGTTCTGCTAGATCGGCAATCATCGCCATCGGATCCTTGCGTTTGGCTTCCGTGTTCGCGGTGAAGGTGAGCGCCATGTGGGTGTGCAACTGGATTCCGTGACGTACGCCGGTGCCCGATTCGCGGACCACCGCTTGTGCGAGTTCAGAGGTGCCGGGTTTGCACAGTCGCGTGATTTCCGCGTCTTGCCGCGCGCCTGTCTCTGGGAGGGTTTCGATGATGGTGGCGATCGCTTCGATGTCCGGCGTCTGTCCGCTGAGGTTGATGAACTCACCCCAGTTGGCGACGTCGAGGTCGACCTGACCCTGTTCGACACCCTTGTATCCGGGCACAGAGCAACGCAGCCTGATCGTGTACTGATGCAGTTTCGGTAGATGACTCATTCCGAATCGTCGGCCCAGTTTGTCGATTCCCCACCACATTTCGATCGGAGCGCCGATTCCCGGGACTCGGGTTCGGCCTCCGGGCGCGTTCGAGAGAGAACCAGCGCGCAGGATGTGCTGGCCGCGCCGACGCTGCTTGCTCCACCCGGTGAGTTCAGTGGCGAATTCGTACCCTGACTTACCGCCGATGCGTGCAGCGAGCGGCGCCCAGGTCAGCACCACTACGCCGAGGATCACCGCTCCGGAGATGAAGAACCCGGCGAGCAGTGCAACGATGCCGGCCACGATGCCCGAGGCGAAGACGTAGAACATTTTCTTCGACACACCGAACAGGTACGTCGAGGGGGCTTCGTGAAGACCGCCGTAGGTGTTGGGGCGGGCCGGTGCTTCGGTGCTCATAGCTGCTCCTCGAGGATGGAATCAATGAGGTCAAACGGTGCGGTGCGGTGTGCGCTCATCCGGACCGCCCACCTTGTGGCTCGTCCGGAACGTCCGCTTCCCCACTTGCTCCGGAGGCGCTGTCGCCGATCGTCGATGCGACGGCGCCCATAGCGCTGCCGATCCGGTCGGAGACTTCCTGCCCGACGGCGACGGCCGCACCGACCGGACCAGCGGCCGCGGCCGCGCCGGAAGCTGCGCCGCCGGATGCTGCTCCGGACGGGCCGCTCGCGGTCGCTGCTCCGGACGGACCGCTCGCTGCGGCTTCTGTGCCGCCGCCCGAGGGCGCCGGTGAACTCGATCCCGATGAGGGGGTGCTGGAGCCGGTCGGTTCCGTACTCGGGCCGCCTTGAACGCTCGACGACGAGGAGGACCCGGAATCCTGTTCAGCCGAGGAGGACATCGACTTGATCATCGAAGCGCCCATACTCGCGCCGGTGGCGGCGAGCATTCCGCCCAGCACCGCGCCGCCGTTGCCGCCGGCCATCGAACCCATCGCAGGAACGATCAGTCTCGCCAACGCCGGCATCGTCAGGCACGAGAGTGTCAGCAGGATCATTCCGGCGAAGACACCTTGCGCGTCGGTAGCACCGGCGGCCGAGAGGAAAGCGATCCCGTACACGCTGGAGGCGACGAACGGGAACAGTGCGAACACCACCGCCCAATTTCGTAGCTTGGTCCAGGCCTGCATTCCGGCGCTGCCGATTCCTGATGCGGCGGCCGCGATCGGTGCCCATCCGAGGACGAGGCGCAGCATCGCGATCTGCATCATGATGAACACCGCTTGCACGGCGGTTCCGACGATGCCCAAGATCGCGAAGACGAAGATCAAGCCAGGACCCAGGAGAGGGCCGACTTCGGCGACGGCGAGGAGTTTGTTCGCCGCTTCGTCGATGTTCTCTCCGACCATCGCTTGAACCAGCCACACACCCGCTGCTCGGGAGAGTTCGTCACCGGCGAGGATGAGCGGAACCAGAGTCCAGGACGCGAACACTGTGCGGGTCAACATCATTGCCGTTTCTTCGGCATGTTGCTGTGCCAGACGTGATTTGGCCCAGGCGAGTTTGAGGGCGGAGATCCCGACCGAGATCATGAACGCCGCTATCTGGAAGATTCGTAAGAATTGGTGCACTTGCCAGACGGTGTTCTCGGTGTCACTGTTTCCGACGGCGCCGGTGACCGAGTTGGTCATCCACCACGTCAGCATGAAGGTGATGCCCTTTTTCCAGCCGTCGAGGAACACTTCGGCGGCTTTGCCGACGCCCGATTTCCACATCCCGTCGGCGAACTCGCCGGCCGCGTCCTGTGGATTGGCCACAGCGGTGCCCAAGTCGCAGAACCGTTCGAGGAACCCACCGACGACCGGTACGGAATCACCGACGTCGCGGCAACCGGCATACATGTCGTCGTCGGCCGGCGGTTGCGTGGTGTCCGACGTGCCCGGATCATCTGCCGGGGGCTGGGCATGCCCGAGTGCGACCGGCCCGAAGACCAGTACGGCCAGGAGCAGAGCCGCGATCGCAGCCAGACGCTTCACCATTGGGTCCACCCCGTCAGCGAAGTGATCGTCTGCGGCGGAAGCTGGGTGGAAGGGCGACGGATCTTCCAATCGCCGTCCTGCCAGACGACCTCGAAGCGAGTGGTGAACCAGGAGCCCGGAGTCTTGTCGCGGGCCGCGACCTCCACGACTGCGAACGAGTTGTCAGCGCTCCAACCGGAAATCTTGAATGCCGCCGGGATGTACTGAGGGGGCAGCTGGCTCCAGTCGATCCACTTCTTCGGCGCCCACGACGCCTTGTTCCCCCGTGTCGAGGGTTCGATCTGGTTGTCGAAGACCTCATCGAGTGATTCCTGGTCGATGACCGTCCGCATGCTGATCTGCCAGGCAGCGAGCGCAGCGCCCTGAGGGGTGCGAGCGAAACCCGTGGCCAATGGGCCATCTACTCGAGTGGGACCGTCGGAGGTCGAGAACGGCAGGATGAACGGACCGACTTGCTGCCACATCAACCCCTCCGGAGCGGGGACCGGGTCACCTTCCTTGAACGAGGGGCGATCTGCCGGCGACTGCGGCAACGCCTGACCACGCGGGTTGACGGGGTTGGCGATCACGCGGCCGAACAGATCCGCAGACGGAACGCCGAATGCAATGCCGCTGTCGGGTTTTGCGGGTGCCGTCGCGGGCGGCTGGGTGGCAGTGGGGGCGCCGGCGCCGGCGGAATCGTCGTCGCGGGTGACGGCGATGAACACGGCCACGGCCACGACCACCGCGAGAAGCGCGCAGAACACGGCAGCGGCAATCCCGGTCGTGCGGCTGGTCGCCAACCACTCGCCGGTGCGGCGAAGGCGCGATCCTTCTGCGGTCTCGCGGGGTTCGGTGCGGTTACTCACGGGTGGCTCCTGAAAAGTCGGGGGAAGATCAGTCGGCGTAGGAGAAGGCGGTGTATCCGTCGAGCGAGGTCAACGGCACTGGATCGGTGGGCGCAGCTTCGGAGGTCTCGGGCTGCGGATCAGGGAGAGTGATCTTCCAATCGCCGTTTTGCCAGATCAGCGAGGTCGGCGACGCAGACAGCGCAGCGTCCGGCATCCGTGTGGCCAGCCACACCACGGCTTGGTCTGGGCTGTAGTCCTCGATGCGGAATCCGGCGAACTGGGCTGTCTGAGCAGGATCGGCTTCGGTGGTGATGGAGGTCATCACCCGCGCCACGGCGTACGCGTCGCGGCCCCGGCCAGGGGCGGTCAGCAGTTGTGCGGTCTGCGCCCAGGTCTCGTCCGGTGCGAGTGCGAGACGGCTCTGGCCCTGAATGGCGGCCATCACCACCCCTTGGGGTGTTCGGCTGTATCCGAACGGGATCTTCGCCGAAACGCTCGTCGGTCCGTCGACAGCGGAGACAGGGACAGCGACACCGCGGTAGCTCTCCCACTGCACCTGCTGCGGCGCTGCGCTGGTGTCGACCGCCGCGCCGGTGCCGGTTCCGGGGTCCTCCTGCGACGATCCGCACGCGGTGGCCACCGACAGCGCGAGAGCTGCGGCGACGAGGGCGCCGACGAGGCGGTAACGGTGAATTGCCATGATTTCCTTCTTTTTTCGCAAAGTGAGTAGTGGAATCGAGACGGGCTAGATGAGGAGCCATCCCGCCCACGTGATTGCGGAGGCGGTGACGATGGCGCCGATGGCGATCGAGATCAACCGCCGGATTCCGGGGCCGGTGACTTCGCCGTCGTCGAAGCGGTGCGCGACTTCGACACCGGCGCGCATCGCGGCGACGATCAGACCGGCTGCGACGAACCACAGGAACACCCCGAGCATCTGCCCGAGCGGGACCAGGACGTCTTCGCCGGGCATCTTGATGCCGCCGCCTGCGGCCAGTATCGAAGTACTCACTCCATGAACCAGGTGACGTACGAGGCGGCGGAGGACGTGATGATCGCGCCGACGGCGACACCGACCACCATCATCTTTTCGCCGCGTCCAGCGGTGCCGTCGGCGAACGACTGGGCGAACTTGACGCCGGCCATCATTCCCAGTCCGATCAGGAAAGCTGTTGCCGCCCACAGGCCGACGCCGAGCAGGACCTGAAACTTGTCGCCTGACGGCGGAGTGGTCATCTGAACGTCGATCACGTCCCCGCCCTGTCCAGGCGAGGGGAAGGGCGCGGGCTGCTGAGCAAGGATGTAGGTGTTGATGGTGTGGAGTGCGTTCATGAGAAAGTGCCTTTCGAGTTATGTTGCGGAAGAACTGATTTCCTTCACCCGAGCTGCTGCTGCGACTCGGATCTGGTCGTGGAGAGCGATCACCGGGGCGACGGGGTATCTCGTCGGGTCACGCGCCGCTTTCTTGTCGGCCGGCAACGTCGAGGACGGAGACCACTCGGGAAGTTCGCGAGGAGGCATGACCCGCCAGGGCTCGAGCCACGGCACGTCCCAGCAGTGACCGGCCAGCGAGCGCGCCAGCGACTCGACGACGGCCAGACGGTTCCGGACCGGCTTGGACAGTGGGCGATCACTGTCGGCGACGGACACGACGCCGAGGATGTGTGTTCCTTCCGGCGTGCCACCGGCGGCGTGTTGCAGAAGCAGTGAATGAGCACGCTCTACGCCGTGCATCGTCGTGCGAAAAACGAGCACCACCAGCGGTGAGTCCGCGCCCGGTAGGTCACCGATGTATCCGGGCCAGCCGCGCCGGCAGTCCCCCGCGTACGCGAGGGAACGCGTCAGCGAGGAGACTCCGGCACCTCCGGTAGCTCCGAGAAACCAGACAAGCGGCCGGGCCGGGGTCAGAGCCTCACGTTCGATCGGGCCTTCCCAGATCGGAGCGGATTCATCGGTCCCGGGCATCACAGCCCCCGCGATGCGTGGACCGCTCGGCATCGGAGCACCGCGACGCGGAACATCGGCATATGCGCTGGTCATCGGACCATCACCGCGCTCACGCGCCACACACCGAGCTTGGTGGCGGTCATGTACGCCGCGAACGGAACCCGATCAATCTCCCGGCCGCCGGCATCGACGGCGGTCACCGTCACGGCCACGACTCGCGAGACCTTCGCAGGCTTGTCCTCGGGGTGATTGTCGGCAGTCACCGTCGCCGTGGCCGTGGCTACCGCGCTGCGCTCACGCCAGGACTCCCATTGGCGACCGGTGATCGGTGCCAAAGCAATGAAGGACGACGCGTTGTCGGTGTAGTACCGCTCGTCGAGCAACGGTGCTGCCCGGTTCGCTGCGTCGATCTGGTTGGTGTCCGCCCCGGGGGTGTACGAGAACAGAGCTTGCGCGGCCGCGACCATCACGGCTTCCGGATCGCTTTGATCGACCGAGGAAAACGGTTCCGGCAGAGTGGGATCGGCGGGAACAGTCAATGATTGAGTGGGGCCGCCCTCATCCATCGGGTGGTCGTGGTCATCGCTGCGGCCGCATCCGACAAGTGCGAGAACAGCGAAGGTCATGGCTGCGAACGCGGTCAACCTCATCGGTCTGCGGTCAGTCCGGTTTGTCATCGTGCCTCCTGCGGTTGCGGTTGTGATGCGCCGAAGCGGCGGACGTGCATTTGTTCTCCCGACATCCCCGACAGCGGAGCGATGGTGACGGTCTGGCCTTCGGTCGGAGCGTGAAGCAACATCTCTTCGCCGTTCTCGAGGCCGTAGTAGATGCCGACGTGGTGCGTGTTCGAGGCGGGGCCGAAGAAGATCAGGTCGCCGGGTTGTTTCTGGTCGATGGGGACTTCTGCGCCGCGTGAGTCGTAGAGCTGTCCGGGATCTGCGGTCGACCCGGTGAAGTGCGGCAGGCTGATTCGTCCGCCGGATGCCTGGTAGACCGCGTACAGCGTCAGACCTGAGCAGTCGAATCCGCCGCCGGTGGGGCCGTTCGTGTCGCCACCGCCCCAGACGTACGGGGTACCGATCCAGCGCGAGGCAGCCAGGATGATGGCTCGTCCGAACTCGCTGGCCGGACCCTCGCCGCCGCCGCTACCGGGTGCGGGCTGCTGATCGTTGCAGGCAGCGCTTCCGCCGTCGGCGACGGCGATGGCTCCACCAGCGGCGATGGATGCGAGGTCGGCTTCGGACATGTTCGCCCCGGCGCCCTTGAACTTGGCCGCCAACGTGGTGGCGATGGGCTCGTCGTCGGCGTACGCGTCCGGGTACAGCGATCCTTGAACGTTCTGTGCTGCGACGGTGATCGGTAGCGATTCCCACCCGCTCTGCTTGGCCAGCGCTTCGTAGAATTTGCGTGATGCAGTGGCAGAGTTCATCAGTTCTTCGAGCGTTCCCCACCACGGGTACTGCTGCTGGAACTGATTGACGGAGCCGTGATCTCGTCCGACAGCATCGTGTGGGAAGTCCAGGGATCGGCTCACGTCTTTCTGCTCGGGTTTGAGGCGAGGATCGGTGCCGTCGTTGGCGTACATACGGAAACCGGATTCCTGGCTTGCGGTTGCGAGCGCGACGACGACACCGCGATCTGGAATGCCCATGACTTCACCGACCGCGACGATCTGCTTCGCGATCGCCAACTGTCGGCCGTCCAAACCTCCGAACCCGGAACCTTCATCACCCGCATCGCCCGAGCCCGGGGAAGTCGGTGCGGGCGCAGCGGGAGCCTCGCCGGGCTCGGCGGCCTTGTCGATCCACGGTTGCGGATCCACCGCGGTACCGGCGCCGTCGGGTAGACGACCCCCGTCCCACACCTCGAAATGAAGGTGCGGCCCGGTCGAGCCGCCGGCATTGCCGATCGCCCCGATCTGCTGACCGCCGCGGACCTGCTCTCCGGCGCGGACCATCACACCGTCGTCGAACATGTGCCCGTAGACGCTGCTGTATACGTGGCCCTCGATTTCGTGATCGACGATGATCCAGTTCCCGAAGCCGTCAGCGGGACCGGCTTCACGAACGCGGCCGTCGGTGAACGCGTAGATCGGGGTACCGACAGGACCCGCACGGTCGAGTCCCTTGTGTTCGGTGCCCCATCGCGGACCGAACGGAGAGGTGTCCGTTGTTTCGGACGACTTGGTGGGCTTGACCAGCGAACCGGCAGCGGCGACCTGGCCGCCCCCGTTTTCGACGGGAGCGCACTCTTCGTCCTCGGAAACGAGAACGACCACCACGGCCATGATCATCAGAAGGAACGCGACGGCTGCGGCACCGACAACGACGATGGCACCGCCGACGCCTCCGCTGCTGCTGTCATCTGACACGAGATGGTCCCTTCGGTTGGAGTGGGACGTCAGTGCGTCCCGGGGTTTGCTGGGCGGCGGCGCAGCAGAGGAGTTCCGTGCGCCGCCGACCGATCACTGCGCGGGCGGTGCGGCGGCAGGCGCCTGGGTGGGAGTCGGGATCTGGGCAGGCGCGAACGCGCCGCCCGGCCCGACGATTTCGGGAGAAACCGCCGAGGTCGTGGCGAACACCGAGCTGGTCAGCGGCGTCGACGACGAGGGGGCCGCAGAGGGCGTCCCGCTCGGACGAGTCGTCGGCGAGGCTGTTTTCGTGGTGCTCGCCCCGGCCGACGTGGATCCGGACGAGAGTTCTTTCGCGAGGGTGGAGAACCACTCGACGGTGAACTTCGCCGGGGTCTGTCCCTGTCCTCCCACGGGAATCGAGTCGTAGGTGCCGTGGTTGCGGGCCGTGTCCCAGTACTTGACCTGCGTTGCCATCTTCAGCAGGTCCTTGTTGTCGGAAATGCCGCGCTGGACTTCGTTGTAGATGTACTTCTGGATTTGGGTGCCGGTGGACGGCGGGAACAAACTCATTGCCGCGTCCCCGACTTTCGCTGCCAAGATGCCCAGTGCAGCAGGGGGATTGGCCATGCCGACGGTGGCGAGGGTGCCGATCGTGTCCAGTGTGAGGACTTTCTTCGCGACCGCGATGCCCGCTTGCAATCCCATGACACCGGTTTTGATGACTGCCCGGATGACATCGGCGTCCGCGTCCGGAGTGGCGGAGCGCGGATCGGAATTCGTGGACAGGCGCCCGAGGATGGTCTTTCCGGACGACTGCACGGTGAACCGGCCGCCCGAGAAGTTGATGTCGTCGTTGACGACGTCGGCGGCGGTACGAATTGTCGCCCCACCCAATGCGCCCGCGAGGTCGACCAGAGTTTTCTGCGGATCCTGCTGCTCGAGGTGCAGCTGCCCAGCGATATTGGTGACCGTGCGGGCCAGCGTCGCATCTTGTGGTGTCGCGCATGCGAGGTCGCCGTCGGTGCAGAACGAAGCGACACGGCCGGCAACAGAGCCGTACCCGGACGAGGCGGCGTAGTTCGGGGCTATGCCGCCGCCGTCAGCAGGGGTCGGGGTGGTCACCGTCAGATCCGACAAGGCAGAGGTGGCAACGCCCTTGGGCGGTGTCGGTGAACTCTGCCCGGACGAGCCGCCGGGGAAGGTACTGGCACCTTGCGGGCGATTCGGGGACGAGAACAATGCACCGGCGGCGAGTTTGTCCGCTGTGATCGGGCCTTTGCCGCTGCCGATATTGCGGATGACGGTGTCCGCTATCTGCGCGCCTTGCGAATATCCGGTCACCGCGATCATCGACGAGGGGCACCGATCGGCGTAATCGGAGATCGCTTGGCTGGTCTTGTCGACCCCCTCGGTCATCGACTGCTCGTACGTCGCTCCCCGCCAACCGAAGTCGGCGGCGTACGGGACGAGCATCCGTGAGACCTCACCGGCAGCGGACTGGAGCAAGGGCACCATCACCGACATGCCGAGGAAGCCGCTGTCGATGGTGGGGTCGGCATTCGGCGCGGACTGGTTGGTCCCCTGAACACCGAAGACTCCCAAAGCGGTGCAGGGCATCGGTGCGGAGTCGCCTGAGGTGGGTGTGGCGTTCGCCAGACTGGTTCCTGCCAGTGCGAGGACGACCGTGGCCGTCACCGCTGTGGTGATCCCTCTCGCATATCTCATGCGGATTTCCCTTCGGATGTGTTTGTTCACTGCGTCGGCGCGGCTGCACCGAGGTTTCGTACGTCGGCGGCGAGAGCGGTGAAGTCCTGCTCGACACCGCTGCCCATCGCCGAGGTCACGATCGGTCCTCCTGCGGCCAACGACCGGTCGTGACCGATCAGGCGCACCGCTCCGATCCGGCCCGCCATATGGGCACTGAGGTGATCGGCCACCGGCGTCGAACCGGGACGGACCTCGACGACGGCCACGACGACCGATGCCAACGTGTGTGCGCCGAGGGTGCTCTCGATCCATTCCAGGACGGTGGGAAGACGGTTCACGGAGTCGCCGCGACTGGACACCACCAGGACGATCACGACCGACGCATCGGCCAGGAGCGGAGCGAGATGCTGTGCACGCAAGGGGTTTCCGGCGTCGTAGATCGGAAAATGACCGGACGCGGTCAGGAGTGAGTGAACGGACTCGAGTGCCGCAGCGTCGCCGCTCAGTTCCCCGAGCGTGCGGCGACCCCACAGCACCCCGTGCTCGGAGACCCATTGGCCGGGGTTCAGCTCGCGCCCGCAGCCACGCTCGGACAGGTCACCGCCGGCGGGGGTCGTATCCACGGCGGCAGCAGTGACGAGTTCGGTGTGCAATGCACTCGCCAGGCCGACCGCTGTCGTGGTGGCTCCGACTCCACCGGCAACCCCGGCGATCAGCACAGCAGAAGGCGGTGCCAGCGGAATCAGTGCACCTTCTGGCTCGGGCACTTCATCGACCGGGGCTTCTGCCTCGGACCCGGGCACGAGCGGCGGTGCGGTGTCGTCGACCGGTGCCGACGGCTTCTCATCGGATTCGTTGTCTTCTGTCGGCTCGCCGCCCAGCCAGTCCCCTGCCCACGTCACGGCGTGCCTACGCTCTCGTTGATGGCCGCAATCAGCGTCTTTCCGTCACGCACGGTCGTGCTGATGGTTTGCGCGTATCGCACGATCGCGCCGTCCGCGGCTTTTTGGACCATCTCTACGGCGAAGACACCCGGCTGACCGGACGGGCGGATCAGAACGCAATGCTCGGTGCCGACCGGGACGCCGTCGTCGATGCCGGCTTGCAAGGTCGCCAGTTGGGTGGCCGCAGCTTCCGGAGTGGCGAAGCCTCGCGCTTTGTCCGCATTGCGATCGACGTAGAAGGCGTGCTGAAATCCGAGGATCGCATCAGGGCCAGATCCGGTACCGCCAGGGCCATTCCCGCTGATGACGTCACCCTTGACGCTGCTCGGGCACCAGGACGACGCGGCCTGCGCCCCGGCGACAGACGTCCCCGCCGCTGGCGGGGCCGTAGTGGTTCCAGGTACTTCGAGGGAGGCTGGAGCGTCCGGTTCGTCGGAACCGGAGGCCAGCGCGATTGCGGTACCGCCGACGAGGACAGCCAGCACGGCCGCAGCGGCTCCCCCGACAGCGGCTTTCGTGCGGCGGCTCCGCCCACGCGCCCGGTCGGATCCAGGGAGAGGTTCGGGGATACCGATCCGCTCCCCCGCATCCGGGGTGGTCGGTGTCGGTTCCGGATCGGTGGCCGGCAGCTCCCATTCCGATGCCCAATCCGGTTGTGTATTCAGGTCACTGACAGCGAGAGTGACGACCGGGAGCGTGCGGACAACACCGACGGGCTCACCTGCCATCGGATCGGTCGCCGGTCCGGTCTCGTCCTCATCTGCGAGTTCGAATGTGGGAGTGAGGTGTTGGGTGGGCCGGCTCACCGCAGCGACAACGGTCTCGTCTGCCGCAGGAGCGTTGCCGGTGGAAACCGGTTCGCTCTCAACAGTTTCGGCATGGCCTGGTAGGGAGTCGGGTTCTGATTCCTCATCGGGGTTTTCGGACTCGGGCTCGAAATGTACGTCGGTGTCTGGGGTTTGCTCTCCCGTGTCCACTTCGTCGGCGAACTCGGTCGGGTCCAACGGTGGAAACCAGTTCTGACCTGACATGTCGATATTTCCTCTCGTGCAAAGAAAAAGAACTTCGACTAACACCGCCGGGGCCGAAGCCCCGACCCCGGCGGCGGTAGTGATTACGCGGGATTCACTCCGGCGGCAGCAGCGCCGAGGGCCTGGCCGATCAGATCGGCGGTAGGTCCGAAGGCGTAATTCGCTTCGACGGCCGCGTTGTCGAGTGCGGCGATGACCTGATCGCCACCGGGCTGAGCGAGGACACCTTCACGTGCAGTAGTGAGCTGCGCGTTGACGTTCTCCGTGATCTGCGGAACGGACGCCACAGCATCGGTGACAACCTGCGCGACCTGCGGGGCCTGCGCCGCCAGCGCATCACTGGTCTGCGAGGTGATCGCAGGTGCGTCCGGCTCAGGAAGATTCGGCACGTCGATGTGGCGAGGCTCGGCATCGGTGTCACCGGCCCCGATTGCTCCCGCCGTCAGACCGCCCACCACAGCGCCGCCCACGGCACTGGGAATCCCGAGAAGCAAGCCACCTGCACCGGCACCGATCGCCGTGCCGACAACGCCTGTCGTCGCTTCCGGCAGTGGCGGCGGAAGCGGAACCAGACCGCCCATACCGGCCCCGATCAAACCGCCCACTGTGCCGCCACCCAATGCACCCACTGTGAACCCTGCGGTTCCGGCAGCCAAGGCACCTGCTGCGGCTCCGCCGAAGGTTGCAGCCGAGACACGCTGTGAACGATCGACGTCGACGCCGACACTGGACCAGAATGTCGCGAACTGTGAAACACCGACAGATGCAGTGTTATTGGTGCGTTCGAGATACTCGTCGGACATCCAATTGGGCTTCGGCCCGACATAATCACCCAGCTGCAACATCTGGGGCGGCGCTTCGATCGGAGCGATGATCTCGACTTCGGTCGGGAGATGGAGTGTCCCCACTTTGATCGGGTCACCGTAATACGCCGGCGCAACGTAATTCCCGCTGCTATCGCCTGCATTGTTCGGGGACGACTGCTGCGTCGACGGCGAAGGCTTCCACTGAATGTTGTCGTACTCAGCCGGAGGCGGAGTCCAGTACGAACGATCGGACGTCGGCGCAGGAACCTCAGGGGCAGTAGTAATACCCGGCTGCTCCGACGCAGGCGGAGGCGTCGTAATGCCCGGCTGCGACGGAGCGGTAATGCCCGGCTGGGTCGGCGCTGCGATCGCAACTCCGGCATTGACGAAGGCGGCTCCGACCATCGCCGCCAACGTCACGGCTGCGACCGCACCCGTCGACGGTGACCGATGACGACCACCGGACCGTGGTTTCTTGAACTGCTTCATGACATCCCTTCAAACGTGTTGTGGTTCAACAACTAACGGAACATTGGACGTGCTTGGCCGCAGAAAATGCGAGAGTTACGCGGCCTTCGATCCCGACGCAACAGCGCCGGGAAGTTCGACGGAGCGTGAAAAATGCGCCATAACAAGGGAGCCCGCAGGAATCAATGAATGTCCGACCGGGCAGAGTCGTGCGCCGACCACGAGGGCGGGTACACATGTGTGACCGATGGCCCGGCCTGCGCACGACACAGGTTCGATAACGCGATATGAGGCAACGACGAAGTATTCAGCCGAGGTCGGACGATCGGAAATGCCGGCGGGAATTAAACCGCGGGGATCAGATTCAATGGAAAGGCTGGAGATCTTTTCCATGGTTGCCTCCGGATGGTTGCGTATTCAACGACGCCACCTAGACTCGAAGACCTGTGAAGTCATCCAGCTGGGTGATGCCGCAGTGGGACCCCGGGGAGTGTTCGGACGCCAATCAGAGTCACGCCCTGGGGTTTTCTTTGTCAGCTACTTCGTTCAGTAACCACATGAATCACATGTTTTTTCATTCCCCAGCATAGCGCGTTATACCCGCGCAGCCAATGGGCGCATGGTGCCCGCTATGAAACTCCGCGCGTTGTGACTTCCGGTTACTAGGTTGGAAGAATGAACAACCGTGGACGAAGGCAAAGCGTGAGCAGGCGAATCCTGCGTAACTTCGTCCCTGACGCTCTCAAGAAGCGCAGGGAATCGCTGGGAATGTCCCGACCGGACCTTGCGCGATTCGCCGATGTCAGCGTGACTGCTATCGCGGACTGGGAGAAGGGGCGCCGAACTCCTGGGATCGACACGCTCGTGCAAGTTGCAAAGGCGCTGAAATGTGAAATTACGGACCTTGTCGATGTGCCGGACGGCGTTCGCAGTCTCGCTGATCTCCGGATACTTGCAGGCCTCACTCAGCCGCAGCTCGGGCGCGTCACCAACATCAGTACGACAGCGATCGGGGCGCTGGAGCGGGCGGAAGTGCGTCTGACCGACGAGCGTGCTGCTGTTCTGGCTGAAGCACTTGGGGTGGACGCTGAGGCCGTGAGGGCTGGCTACGACAAGGCGCGCAACCGCGGAATCGGGGAGAGTCCATGATTTCGTCTGCGGGTCCATGCTCGGTCCTTGTGGGGATGTGGCGTCTTGGTAACGCAAGTTCTCATCGTTTCGATAACTATCGTATGGTTCGGCAGTACGATAGCACTGGAACCCGACAGGTGTGTGCTCGAAATGTCGTGATCCCGAAAAACGGTGAGGAGTCGGTGCGCAATGGAGCAGCCTGCTGAAGATTCCAGCGTGTTCGCTGAGCGGCTCGAGCAGCTCTTCGCCGGTGTGCCAAATGCAGACGGCAAGCGTTACACCTTGGGGCAACTGGCCCGCCGCTCTACCGAGATGGGATACCCCATCAGTGAGACCTACCTATCCCACCTTCGAACAGGTCGGGCGAAGTCCCCTAGTTTGAAGACGGCAGCAGGTATAGCCGCAGCCTTCGGAGTGGATGTCCGCTATTTCCTCGACGAGGAAACTGCCACACGAACCAAGGCCGAACTCGACTACGCGCGACTGCGGGCGGATACGAATGTCCATGCTGTCGCCTTCCGGCTGGCGGGGTTGGACAGCGGCGATCTTGAGGTCGTCAACGACCTGATCCGCTCCTTTCGTAAGCGGCGTGGTCTACCGCTCGATCCACCTGACCTGCCGGAAGAGTAGCTAGCAAATTACGCTGGCCCTATGAAGCCAGTTGCATACCCCGCGCTCATCGAAGTGCCACCGGAGGACGCAGCGTTCCGGCACCTCCGCCTTGTGCACCGCACGCGAAAATTCCTGCGTGGCCTCGACGTCCAAGCTGTCGACCCCTATAAGCAAGCGCCACTGCTTCTTTCGGGAATTTCAGAGCTCATCGGATCCCCTATTGACCTTGAGGCTCGTTCGCTGTCGCCGCGTGGACCGTTTGCGGCCACGCTCCTCGATGACCAGGGAATCGTGATCTATTTCGAACAAGCCGCGACCCTCGTGCATCAGGTACACAACGTCGCACACGAGCTGGGTCACCTGGTCTGTGGCTCTCTGATGGAGAACCCCGACGCGGAACTCTTCGACGCACATCGGAGAGGGGACTACACCAACGTCATCGAGCATGATGCAGAAGTCGTAGCGTCCCTCGTCATGAGCTGGGCAAACCTCGCATACGCGATAGCTCCAGTTGCACAGAGCAGTGCACGGGGGCGTCACCTGGCGGCGGCATTGCAGGACAGGATTCAGTCGATATGATCTGGTTTCTCATAATCGCACGTACGTTGGTCATTTTCGGGGTGGCTCTATGGCGTGCATGGGCATTGTGGCGACGGCCTAGTAAGTCGTCTGAATGGATGGTCGTATGGGCAATCGTACTGCTCGGAATTTCGGCTCTTCTGGAGATCGCGTCTAAAGTTGATGTGATAAATGGCGGACTGCACACCTATCTGTTCGCCTGGTTGCAGTCGATGTTCCTCATGCTCGCTATCCTCAGCACTGCTCTGTACTTCATTTACTATTGGGGGAATCCAAAGGCGCGGCATGCCTATGCAGCTGTAGCCGTAACGACCTTTCTGGTATCCGTCCTCGGTGGCCTGTACTTCACATGGGTAGTGCCAGCAGGGACGGAAGTATTCGAATTCGACTCCCCCGGCGTCGTCGGATTCTATTTCTCCTCCAAGATCTTCTTTCCAATCGGGTTCCTCGTTATTTCGATGCTCTCGTTCCGCGCAGCCAAGATATCCAAAGGGGCGCTATCGCGGGGCCTGAAAGTGCTGTCGATTGGATCATTTGTCCTCGTAGCAGCCGAACTTATTCTGACGCTGCAACTTGTTTACCTGGCCAAAGACGGATACATGCCGCACAGTTTGAGGGTGCTCGGTCGTGCCGGGATGTCGCTGGGGATACTGCTATTTATCCTGGGTATCTGCATTCCTGCGATATCACAGCGCAAGGCTCAGTTGGCGTTACGAAGAAAATACAAAAAGGATATTTCGGCGATGACCGCCCTCTGGGACGACTTGTCCCAAAAGTTCCCTAGGCATGAGTTGAAAAAGCGTTCAGGCCCCCTGGCGTCGATACTTCCAAGACGAACTTCTTTGATGATTCGTCACTATAGAATGTTCATAGAGATCAGGGACGGATTGATCCGTCTGAGTTCTAGTATCGTTCCCGAGGACTACGCCGCAGTCGGCGCAGCCGCGAACGCTAGAGAAATTCGTAAACTTCTGGAAAGCCCTGACGAGTTAGAGATCATCGTCCCGGTTCACCTGATTGTTGCCCCGGATGGTGATTCCTTCGATGAAGATGTGAAATCCATTGTCGAATTCTCCCTGCTCTATTCCGCAGCCGAAGGAAAAGCATGAACCAGATAGTAATCGTAGGTGCCGGAATCGCGGGACTAACTCTGGCCACAGCACTCAGACAGAGAAATATCGAAGTGCTTGTCTTGGAGAGACGGACCGACCTGAGTTCGCAGGGAGGGGCGTACCTGACAATCTCGGGACAGGCGATCGACCAGCTGATCTCGATTGGAGTCAGCGAAGAACTTCGTCACGTCGGCGTAGCCGTCAAGAAAATCGTTCGAGCGGGATCAGGAAAGTCATCCGGCGCACCACTGCCTGTCTCGGATTTAGGCACTGAGTTCAGACACCTGTGGAGAGCCGACCTGATCGACTACCTGGCGCAATCAGCGACCGAGGCCGGCGCCGAGATTGAAACGGGTGTGGACGTTGTCTCGGTCGTATCCAATGGGGACCGCGCAACAGTGTCCACCGCGGGGCGAGATGTTCAGGCTCAATTCGTTTTCGGCTGTGACGGTGTCGGCTCGGCGGTGCGCTCGAGCAACCCCTTGACCGGACCTGACGCTACTTATCAGGGGCAGACAGTGATCTACGCCCACATTCCAACCGCTGACGCAAGCGAAGAAGCAGGCGTTCTGTCCTTTTTGAAGGAGAACTTCGACGGAGGCCTTGGCGACGACACCTTGGGATATCTGAACGGTGACGGTGGTCAAGGGCTCTTCTGGTTCGCGAGGCTAGCCGCCGAGGAGCCACTCCCGAAGAGCGAATGCGGGCGGCAGTCCATCGAGAACTGGTCAGACGTTCTTACTCAGAGACTCGGTTTCGCAGAACTCACGCCATCACTGCTGGAGCGCACGAACGAAGTGTTCGTAGCGAATGCGACAGCCCACGACAACATGCCTAGCTGGAGAAGTGGGCGGACGATGGTTATCGGGGACGCAGCACACGCAGCCTCCCCTGCATCTGGAAGCGGCGCCACGGAGGCGATCGGTGATGCGCTGGCTGTAGCAACCGCCCTCGCTGCTGGTCTGGAACATGGAAGCTCGCTGGAGGGCTCTCTGGACGAAGCCGCGCAGGTGCGCACAGCCGCCTTGGCTAATCGCAGAAGATAGAGAACGCTCGCCCGCCGATCCTCAGATCGTGCAGCTAAAATCTACGATGATAGATTTTGTTGATACGTCTACGGCGTGTCGAACCCTCAGCGGGGCGCGAGTGCTGCACCATCGTAACTGTCCCAGAAAACGAAGTGTCTGGCGGAAGGAAGATTGCGATGGGTCGCAGAAGCAAGGGCGAGCGCGGTGAGTACAAAGCACGCGTCCCGGCCCGCGTTGACGTCGAGGCGCTCGCTGCCGCACGCGGTTGTTCCTCAGTGAGCGTCTACATATCCGATCTCATTTGCTTGGACGCCGGACGGCCTGAACTCGCCGAAGAACTTCGCCAGGGGGTGCTGCCACTCTCTGCCTAAAAGCGCCCGTGATCAGGCACAACCAACGTCTGATTCACCGACCGCCACATCCTCTGTGGCACCGCTGACCAGCTGAGAAATAGAAGAACCCCCGGCGGGTAGGCCGAGGGTCCGTCGAAGTTGTGTGAGATTCGAGTTACCAGCTCGATTCTCAGCGGTGCTGCTATATCCCCGAAGGGACTGTCTTGCGTGACAGGTCTCAGGGTACATCGCGCTCTGATGAAGTTTCAATAATTGACTCGCGTGTCTCAGCGATGGAGCACACGCCCGCACCCATACAGCGCCCGTATTGCGGTAGCAGCCCTACGCGGCGCCGGTACGGAACAGCGCGGACACCGCGCAGAATGCAGGGGCACCTGTATGGGCACCAATGCCATGCCCTGACCCCGATGCTGCTCAAAACGCTCGGCAGGGATGCTGCATGCCGACGTTATTGCAAGGTCGCACTCGAACTAGAGGACGGCACATACGGCGGCATCGCTCGATGGCGAGGCGCCCAACATTGGGTCGAGATCGTCGTGCGTTGCGCCTTCACCGCTGAATACACACGGATTCGACCGGCACTAGTCCGGTCGTCTGGCGGGGGAATCAGCCTCAAGTCCTTGCTCGCCGTGGCGACCGTTATGGCGGAAGCCGCCGATTTCGATACCGGCCGCAACTCACGCATGACCGTAGAGACCATCGCCGAACGCATCAAGGGCGGCGAACGCACAGTCCAGCGAGCTCGACAAGCCCTCAAACTGCTGCGCGTGGCCACAGAGGTTCTCCGCGGCCGACTCCGCACCAAGGACGAGCGATATGCCTCATGGAGATTCAACGACAAGGCACGCGGCTGGGCCTCCGTATGGGCATTGCACCCAAGGAAGCCTGTGGATAAAACCCGCATTGTGGTCGCCGGATCCATACAAATGGCACCCCACCCCCGCAGGGGTCACTTCCTAAGCTTCACCTCTCGTAGAGAGGTTCTTAATACAAAACGATCTGTGGATAAACGAGCCGCTTCGCGGCGCAAGGAGTCCAAGGCGGAGGTCGAGAAGGCCGAAGCGACCAGGAAAGGCCTGTTACTCGCATCCAAATGGCTCAGCAACCCACGAACTCCGGTCTGGGCGCGACGGCACACCCCCCGAGGATGGGCACCCGCACTGACCGAACCAGCCGTACACGGTTGGACGGCCGGGGATCTCAACGACGCGATCAACACCTGGAGCAAGGCCACACGGATGGCACCAAACCCGAAGCACCCCATCGCGTTCATCCGTTGGCTCATGAAGCAGCAGGATCTCGCCTTCCCGCCACACGTTCTCGCTCAGATAGCCGCTGACCAGGAAAAAGCCGAGCGTGAACGCCAGGCAGCAGCGTTCGAGGCGGAACGCAACCGCTACGCATCAGCCGCGTCCGAGGATTCCCCCGGCCGCCAAGCTGCCCGTTTCGTCGCCCGCCGAGCCGCCGACAGCTCCCGCATCCGAAAGACCCAGGCATCCGCGCGCGAGAATGAAACCTCGCCCGTGTGGATCACCCATCTGTCGGATCGAGGTAAGCGATGAACGGTAAACGCCCGTCCCCGAAGCAGCCGACCATCAAGCGCCGGCCGCTCTCCCCCTGCCAGACAGTCCCCCAGATCCACGAACGGTTGCGCACCGGCGCAAAGACGATCGTCATCGACCATCTCAACGACGAACCTCTAGAACTCACCGACGCCGAGCTCGTCGACGGCATCACGATCCGTATCGTCGGCGTCTCACGGGTCATGATCACCCGACTGACACCCGAAACGAAGCGCAGCACCCAAATCGTGGCCACTGACGCCGCACGATCCCAACTCTTCGGAAACACGACCCTTTTCGCCTACGGGAACGCCCATACCGACGCATTCGACACCACACGCGTCCGCGCAACCAACCGCGCCACAAGCAACCTCGTCGACGACTCCTTCGGCGAAGTCGGAGAAGACACCACCACCTATGCCTACGACAACGCGACCGTGCACTCCTACGACCAAGCCGCAGTGCACGCAACAGACAGTGTTTCTCTCGTTCACCACAGCTCGACGCCGGCCGAGGTTGAACACGGCGTGACAGTCTTCGGCCCAGCACGAAACAACATCCGACTCCGACCGAAGAAAGCATGAGCCGAGGATTGATCATTTGCATCTGACGCCGGCCGTCCGGAGTAATGAGAGTGCTCTGTGGGGCAGGACGCAAAGCCTGACTGACGTGGCTTGTAGCGCATGCAAAAACTGGCCAGCGTGATCCGAAGGTGAGGCTCAAGACCGGCGCCCAACCACAACCCCTTCACTCCCCTATCCACTTTGAAGGCTGAGCTGGACGTGCACCCACCGTGCGATGCCACGGCTCGCCTTCGCGGCCTGCAATTTTGCGCGATTGCGGCGGTCCGAATCGGAAATTGCGCCGAACCGAGCGCAAAATACCAGCATTACTGCCAATAGCAGTGATGGCGTTGCGTGCGGTTGAGCGTCCAACGGGCTGAATGGCAGGTATGACAGTAATGCCAGTATTCCTGGTTCGGCTGGCTTTCCTGAGTGGGCTCCGCCCTCCATTTCTGGCTCTCGATTGCACTAATGCCGTTAATGCTGCTATTAGCAACACGCAGTTCTCAGAGGTTTTCGGGAAGTTGCGTAGTTGTGCCAGCAATAACAGTATTACTGGCATTGGTCGCGTCACGTTGCGGTTGGCGACCGAGAATGCCAGTGATTCCCAATAATGCTGGCATTACTGATATTGCTTGCATTAGTGGCTATCACGTGGAATGCTGGCAATACCGTCAAACGCGCCAATGCTGTCGAAGGAGAGCGATGCAGACCGACTTTCGCGAAACACGTAAAAGGGTGATCGCTGTCATCAACGGCAAGGGCGGCGTCTTGAAGACGACCCTGACAGCCAACGTCGGCGGAGAATTGGCCGCCTCCGGTCAGAAGGTCCTGCTCGTCGACCTCGACCCTCAGGGAAACCTCGCCGAAGACCTCGGGTACACCAGTGAAACCGGGGATGATCAGGGGAGATCGCTTGCCAGCGCAATCGCTTTCGGCGGCGACGCAAAACCCATCGAAGATGTCCGTGCAAATCTCGACGTCCTCCCCGGGGGAGTGCACCTCGAACAGGCGACAGCAGCACTAGCCGCTATGGCGTCCAAAGATCCAGATGGCGCAAAACTTGCCCTTGCACGGGTCCTTGCTCCAATGGCGGCCACCTACGACATGGTCCTCATCGATTGCCCGCCCGGCGACGAAACCCTGCAGACAGCAGCGTTAGCCGCCGCAAAATGGGCATTCGTGCCCGTCAAATCCGATGCATCCAGTCGAAAAGGAATGGCAGCCGTTGCGCTCCGTATCGACGCCGTCGCCGCAATCAACCCCGACCTGGACCTACTGGGCGTCGTTCTCGTAGCCGTCGGTACATCAGCGAAGACCGTGCTCAAACAAGCAAGGTCCGCGATCGCAGAGGCGTTCGGCAACGACGACGTCGTTTTTACAGCCACCGTTCGTCACTCCGAGGCGACCGCCCAAGCAACACGGGAGCGGGGCATGCTCGCAGCCGAACTCGATGCAGTCGTCCGAAGCGGTCCGAAATGGTACGACGTCATCAAAGGCAACGCCGAGCCTCAGGCTCTCGCGCCGAAATCGTCCAAATCCGTTGCAGACGACCTCTTTGCAGTCGCGCAAGAAGTTGTCACCCGCGTTGCAACAGCGGAAAGAGAGGAAGCACGGGTATGAATGAGCGGCCCGACCGAAAGCTCGCGGCGCTACCTCCGCGAAACGTGACTGGTGACTTGTCTCGAATGCAGAGATCCAACCGCACCCCCGCACAAGCCCCTCCGCTTCCACAGCCCACGCCTTCAGTTGTGGAAAAGCCTAAGCCCAAACGTATTACGGTTTACGTCGACCAAGAGGTATTCAGTCGCGCCCGAGGTGCTTACCGAAACACAAGCCACCTTGAGGACGACAAATCCTGGTCGCAATTCGTGGAGAAAGCGCTGGCGGCAGAGGCAGAACGCCGGGAGACCGTGCACAACAGCGGCAACCAATACGAAGCAGAAACCGGCGCACTTCCCAGCGGGCGCCCCATCTCAGACGACTGACCTACACAACGAAGGAGCCCCGCCGGATGCAACCGGCGAGGCTCCAGACCGGGAAACCACTTGAAGGAAGAAACCCGATCATGACCGACTTTAGCCTCCGGGCTGCCCGTATTCAGCTAGGCGCATTGCTCGCAGCCCTCGCACTCGCGATCGTCATCGCACTCGGTATCACCACCGGCGCATTCGTACTTTCCTTCGCCGTGCAACGAGACCTCGCGCGGCAAGCACTGATCCCAGAACACCTGACCTGGATTTTCCCGGCGATCGTCGATAGCGCGATCCTCGGCGCCACAATCGCCATCGTCATCATCAGCAAGCTCAACATGAACAAGCGCGACAGAGGCTTCTACATCGCACTCGCCGTCAGTGTCGTCGTGATCAGCATCCTCGGAAACGCGTACCACGCCTATCATGCAGCGATCGCCGCACGGGAGCTTATCGGTGGCGGGGGAGACCTCGGCTTCATTCCGCTCGCACCGGCTATTGCAGCGGCTATTGCGATCATTCCTCCGGCCCTGGTCTTGGCATTCACGCACGGAATCACGATTCTGGTGAAAGCAGTCGGAATGGCCTACGCCGCTTACCGCGCGATCGTCGAAAAGACCACCGACAGTGAGGATGTAAAGAGTGTCATGCCTGACCTCGCCGCCGGCGGGGAACCGATCCGCGACGTTCACGCCTTCAACAAGATCGACCGCGATGTTGCAGAGCCTGTGGAAGCGAGACGAAACGATGACGCCTCATCGGTGGATGCGCAGGCTCACCAGCATGACGTTATTGCGGACTTTGCGGAGCCGTTTTTCGTCGACGAAATGACGGATGAGGGTCTCAACGACATTGATGCCCAAGGCACCGTTACGGCATTCGGTCGCGGCCGAAATGCCGAAGAAACGCAGACCGACACCGATGCCGGCATAGACGATCTCATGGCCTTCATTGCCGGGGCGGATCTTGCGCCGAACGTGAAGGACACGGCAGTCCGCAAGCTCACGAACCCGAACCTCACGTGGGAGATGATCGCTCAGGAGTCGAAGCCGCCTGTCGCAACGTCGACCGCATGGCGCCGGTACGAGAAGTTCGATACCGCGGCTCGTGCAGCAGGATTCGAGAGTCCGCCGCTACCAGACCTGCGCGCCGCCGAGAATCCGATGCGCAGCGAGCTCACCACCGTTTGATCCACACCAATAAATGGGTGGCCCCGACAGTGCGCTAACACCGTCAGGGCCGATGACCACAGATTGGACCTGTGACCATGAACGATCATAACGACCGCTCCGAAGGCATCGGCCACGGCCAGACCGGCCGCCCACCTCGGCAGCGGAGAGCAGAAATCACCCGCGAGGGGATCCTTGAGGCGTCCGCAACCCTGTTCAGCAGGACGGGTTTCGCGGGTACCAGCGCCGACGACATCGTCACGCTCTCCCCAGTCACCAAGGGCGCGATGTACTTTCACTTCTCGAAGAAAGAATCCATCGCGAGCGAGATACTCCGCCGATGGTCCGACGCAGTGTCCGAGACAGTCGAGAAAGCTGCGGCGACAGGACAACCCGCCGACCGGCAAATACTGATGATCTATCGCGAACTCGCCTTTCGCGCCCAAAATGAGCCGATCATCCGCGCCGGCGTCGTCCTGTCCGTCGATCGGTCTCTCAAGGATGCCCGTGTTACCTACGAAGCGTGGACCGAAGCCCTCACGCCGATCGTCGTCGATGCTATCCGCTGCGGCGCCCTCGACTGCGCGGAAAGTATGTCCAGGCTCGCCGACACACTCTGCGCCGGATTCGTCGGCGCTGTACAGGTTGCAGCTAGTCTCGATGAGAACCACACCATCACCAGACGAGTCGATGATCTGCTGCTGATGTGGCGCGGAACCGACCCGGCCGCCGCTCGCATGGTCGAAGGAGCATCCCTGTGAACAGCCCCAACGAACCGGCACTCACCCCGGAAAGCCCGGAAAGCACTGCCACCATGAGAACCAGCCCCCGCATCGGCCGCGCTCCCGGCAGCAAGAACTCGGCGCCCCAGGCCCGCGCAGTGCGAACACGAGAAGCGATCATCGCCGTCGCAGCCCGTCATTTCGACACCGACGGATACGGCCAGACCAGCATGAACACCATCACGCGCACCGGCAAATTCGCCAAAGGCGCTATGTACTACCACTTCCCATCCAAAGACGCGATCGCAGAACACCTCATCTCAGACTGGAAGCGCACCGTCAACGAATCCATCAGCAAAGCGCTGGCGACCGGTTCGAGCACCACGGCAGGGGAGAAGCTGACAGCGATCTTCACATCCCTCGCACACCAGATCGCCGAGAACACCAACCTGCGCGCCGGAATGAAACTCACCCTCGAACCCGCCATCGACAACGGCTCAGCCTTCGCACACTGGGTCGACGCCATCAGCGACATCATCGAAAACTTCATCACCGACGGAGAACTCGCCGACACCCCCACCACACACCGACTCGCATGGAACCTATGCGCCGGCACCATCGGAGCAGTCACCGCATCAGCAACGCTGCGAGAAGACATCGATCTCCCAACCCGCATCGCAGACGCGGTAACAGCACAGCTGCGCAATGCACTCACACCCGCCTGACCCAAACTACGGGTACCGACCTCAACAAAAAGCCGCGAAATTGCCTGAGGGACAACTAGACCGACAACATCTGCACCATTGACTTAGCGGCCGGATCCCACCTTCGAGCTCAGTTCTCGACCCGAGGGGTCCGGTCGCTGGCTTCCCGCTCGATCCGCGCAAGCTGAATATTCGTATACAACGACGAACGCTTCAAACCCGTGTTCTTACACAGAGTTTCGATCTTGAACTGACCCGTCTCATAAATTTGCAGTAGGTACGCACGCTCCTCGGGCGAAAGCTTGTGCGGCCTACCTTTCATCTTCCCAGCAGCCGTCGCGGCGGCAACAGCATCACGAGTGCGCGAACGAATCAGATCCGACTCGAACTCAGCCATCAACGCAAGAATGCCAATGAACATCTTCCCCATCGGATCAGCCGGGTCATACACCTGACCATCAATCGACAGCGACACACCCTTCTCCGCGATCCGCTCTACCGTCTCATGCAAATCCTTCGCCGAGCGAGACAGCCGATCGAGCTTCGTCACACAAAACACGTCGCCGGCGCGAGCCGCGTTGATCGCATTATCCAAACCCGGCCGACGAGCCTGCCGGCCACTGACACCATGATCGACGTAGACCATGTCACGATCCACACCGGCCTTCACCAGAAGATCCACCTGAACCGCCGTGTCCTGCCGGACCGTACTGCACCGCGCATACCCGATTTTCACGCCACCCCCACTGCCGAACACGAATTGTCCACTAGAGCCTATGCCATAACGGACAGATCCAACGGACACCCAAATTGGACGTTTTGGTACGAAATTTCGCCACGTCAGTCGCGCCCAGACGGCCGTTCTTCACCGTCCGGTATGACGAGGGTCAAAACGCACACCCAAAGCCGCAGGAGGCCGATCAGCGCCCAAATCGCAATTTTCGGCCTGTTCGCGGTCTGTGGCAGCAGCTCGCATACACCTCGACCGAACAGCCCACGATCAAGGCGACCAGACTCACCAGGCGAAACCCCGCCGAAGGGCATCGGTTCTTCGCGCCGGCCGAAGCGCGATGCCACCGAATGGAGCTTCGAGATACTCAGCGACCCCCACAAGATTCGGTCAAATGGGTTCGGATCCGCGTTTCCTCCTGCAGCAACACCAGACAAGATGCGAATCAGGCGCACCCGGGAGTGACTCAATTGCACAGCATTCGTAGGGTTTGACGGACTGGGGAACGCACAGCGATCTTCCGCAGCGAACCTTCGTATGGATGCAAACGGACCGCGAACGACTCATGCGACTGATTGCAGACCGCAGGACCAGTCTCAAACAGTCTCCACAACGATCTTTCGCCGCCAAACAGACTGCGCAACGCCTTGCGCAGCTGAATACAGACACGAACACGGTTCGCACACAGCTTTCGTAGCGATCTTTCACCACTCAAATGACGTACGGAACGACTTGTACAGCTGTTTTCCAGTCGCGAACGGCTCGCATAGACTTGGAATCGCGATCGGCTAGCGGTACAAATAACAGCACAAGAGATACGAATAAGTTTAAATAACATCAGCAGTCTGATACTCTAGGTCCTACAACGTAAGAACCCCCCAGTCCGGGAAGACTGAGGGGAACGTACGTAAAACTAAATAGAGACCAGCTGATCAAACAGCTGATCGAGCGCAAATCGGGCGAAGACGCTTGCGAGGCACTTCCCGATTTCACGCCAGATGTTCTTATCTTGGCGCTTTGCGATCATCGATCTCTCCTTTCTTCAGTTGTGTCGCAAAAGACAGGCCGTCACCCTAGGGTGAACGGCCTAGTCGTCTGCTAGGAGATACTGTAACAGACGGTCGGACTTTCCGTCGCATAACACGAGAATCGTGCGTCAACTCGATCCCGTGGCGCAGCACACCGTCACCCCAGCTTGTAAAAGCGCTGTTCAGGGCTATTTCAAGATTGTGGGATCTTCACCCCTGCATCTCCGCACGGCAACGACCTCCTCAATCATCCATGCCCGGCCTCATCGTCGACTGTCGGTTAGCCGACGGAAGTTCGGATCCGCGACAGCCGACACCCGAACCGTGTCCGACCTCTCGAGTACGATCAGACTGCGACGGGCATCAGGTCGCCACTCTGGCCGGACCGAAGCGAAAGCCGAAGTCCTGACCTGCAACAACCCTTGCAGATCGGTCACA
>NZ_JASDCV010000032.1:0-52265 GCF_030407755.1 Rhodococcus sp. APC 3903 | reverse complement strand
TGATCCGCGGTCCAGAAGACGACGAGTTCCGGCCCGAGTGGATGTCGCTGGCCCTCGCGGCCTTGTTCACAGGCCGTGTCCCAGCCGATCAGACAGCGGCGGTGAACATCTCGGCTGCAGACCACTGTATCCAACTCCGCGCCACACCCACTGGTGTCGATGTCGGTCTGCCGGACGGGAGGGATGTCGACGCCGTTCTGAGTGCCGACGCCCCTATCGTGCTGGGTCTGGCAGCAGGGGTGCTGACCATCGACGCCATCGCACCAGCCGTCGTCATCGACGGCGACATCGCCGCCCTACGCGCGATCTTCCAAGCGCCCAGTGCTGCGGCAGGGAACTCACCGCCGGCAGTTGGATGAATTCACGCGGAGACACCCTTCTCGTTCGTAATGGATTCATCGCAGTCCGCTTGACCCGTTAGGCAGCGTTTCGGACTCCGGCGCGTGTGGTTAATTCATCAGAGGGGCCGGCTTGTTGGGTGATCGGGGTGTACGTCGATCCGTTGCTCAACATCGCATATAGAACATTGCTCCTGCGCCGAGCAAGGCAGATCAAAGCCGATCGGTGGTTCTTGCCTTCAGAACGCTTGCGGTCGTAGTACGTACGGGACAGTGGATCACGCAGTGCTGCGAACGCCGAAAGGTACATGGCGCGTTTGAGTCTGGAGTTTCCACCGTGCCGGTGGTGTTCGCCTTTGATCGACGTTCCCGATCTATGAGTTCGCGGTGCCACGCCTGCGTAGACGGCGAGATGGCCGGCGTTGGCGAACCGGTCGATGCCCGAAATCTCCACGAGCATCGTGACCGCGGTGCGGCAACCGACACCAGGCAGAGACATCAGGATCGGCCCGTCAGGATGCTTACCCAGTTCGGTTTCGAACTGTTCCGCGAGCTCGGCGCGTGTACGCCGCACCTCGAGCAGGTGTCGTGCCAGCGTACGAATGACGAAGTCAGCCTTGTCCGCACCAGGTACGGTCACCGACTGCTGACCGAGGGCGTCGACAATCTCGTCGGTGATCTTCTTCCACAACCGAGGTGCGAAAGCTCGGGCACTCTCGTCCAAGGTTTGCCGTGTTGCGGCGGTGAAACCTTCGGGCCCGCCGAACTCCGCGAGTAGTCCAGGGCCGACAGGTCGATGCATTTGCCGACCGATTGTGCGTTCCAGAGCGGGATGAACGGAGAGAAGGACCGATCGTATTCGGTTGACCAGGCGGTTCTCTTCGCTGGCAAGGTCTGCGTCGAATCCCGCCAGCAGTCGCAGTCCTTCCACCACGTCGTTCTGTTCGTCGATCCGCAGAAGGGTGTCCGGCAATGTTCGTGCCGCGTCTGCGATCACGAACGCGTCCCGCGCATCAGTCTTCGACCGGCCCGGGTACAGGTCCGCAATGCGGCGCATCCGCAATCCAGGCAGATAGGCAATGTCGACTCCACACTCGCGAGCCACAGCGACCGGCAAGGCGCCGATGTTGCGCGGTTGATCGACAACCACCAACACTCGGCCGTGCAGTGCGAGATCCTCTAGCAGGCAGCGGATTCTGCTCTCGTCCTGTGGCAGATCAGTGCCGCAGAGCCGCTGGCCGTCAGGTGCCAGCGCAACGGCATGATGGGATGTTTTGCCGACGTCGATTCCGCAGAAGACGTCATAGATCGGTTCGCTCACGTAGACACTCCATTTCGGTTGTCAGCGTTGATGGTCACGGCACCGATCCCCGTCACCCACGTTATGCAGACCCCTCAGTGTTCGTTTTGGCCATGCCTCTATCAGCGGTGAACCGGCGCCATCCGATCCGGCGGCGTCACTCGACGAGACCTGCAATCGGCCAGTGGGCGTGTAAGCCATACCGGAACGGACGACCGGCCCCAATGAAGGGACCATCAAGAAGATAACGGGTGGGCTGTCAACCCCGTAGAGCGGAGCGTGGGTTGACGGGTCGGGTCCCCGGCATGGTGTTCTGGGGCGACTTGTACGACGACTTTCTTGACCACTCGGGGCTGCGTAGCGGCAACGGCGCCGGAGGTGTCGTTCGGTTTTTGTGTGGCCGGCGGTAGCTCTGGTTTGTGGTGGTAAATGAGTATCAGGTCGCCACGTGTGACCGATCTGCAAGGGTTGTTGCAGGTCAGGACTTCGGCTTTCGCTTCGGTCTAGTCAGTGTGGCGACCTGATGCTCGTCGCGGTGTTGATGATAGTTCGGGGGTCTGACATTTGGTGAGGGTGTTCGAGGTTAGGTGACCTCAATCAACATTGGGGTCCGGTGGGCGTCGTCGCGTTAGGTGCGACGGTTAGGTGACCTCAATCAACATTGGGGTCCGGTGGGCGTCGTCGCGTTAGGTGCGCGACGGTTTGCGCGCCGGGCTTGTGCGATGGGCGCGGGGTTCGCGTTCGTCTGGCGTTGTTCGCTCTCGAGTCGCGCCAGTTTGTAGCGCTGGATGTTTGTCTCGGACTTGTGCCGTGCCCAGGGGCGTAGCGCGGCGGCGAGGCCGGCCACTACAAGGGGGATGGCGGCGAATGCGAGGCCTATCTGCCATGTTGCGATGGTGTCGGGGATGACGAGGGAGTCGGGTATCGAGATTTCCATTCCCCCGCTACCGGTTTGAGGCCGGAATACGGTACCGATCATGATTCCGGCGACGAATGCGAGGCCGACGGCTGCGAGTAGTGCGATCACTCGGATCTGGATCTCGTTCTTTCGGCTCATGGTGTCTTCTTCCCCCTGGTGGTGCTGTGGTTGTGCAGCTCGCTCCGATTGCTTTCGAGTATTGCAGCGTCCGGTGACAGTTTTCCGTCGCGCTTCATGCGGTGGTGGATTTCAGATGGGCCGTGACGGTGTCTGCGATGCGGGTTGCAAGGTCGATGTCTTCTCGTAGGGTTCCTGATGCATTGGCGGCTCCGAGGGTGCCGGCGCAGAGGTTCCATGCGAGACGGTGTGTGGTGGGGGTGTCGGCGAGTTCGCAGGTGCTGATGGCGGGTTCGATGATGTCGCTGATGGCGTCGACCCAGCGTGCGAATGCTGCGCCGTTGTCGATGGTGGGTTCGAGGGCGAGTTTCATGCCGGCGCGGAGGTTGGTGTCTTCGCCGATGCGCTGTGCGAGCGAGATAAAGATCGCTGCCAGCTTCTCCCCTGCTGTGCTGCTCGAACCGGCCGCCAGTGCTTCGCTGATGGTTTCGTCGAGGGTGTGGTTCCAGTCCGAGATGAGGTGTTCGGCCATCGCTTCTTTGGATGGGAAGTGGTAGTACATAGCGCCTTTGGCGAATTTTCCGGCACGACTGATGGTGTTGATGCTGGTGTGGCCGTATCCGTCGGTGTCGAAATGCCGTGCCGCGACGGCGATGATCGCTTCTCGGGTGATTTTCGCCCGTGGCTGCATAGGTGGTCGGCCGGCTTTACCGTGGTCGGTGCCTTCGGAGCGGTCGGTATGATTGTTCATGGTCACAGGTGCTTTCTGTGGTCATCGGCCCTGACGGTGTTACCGCACTGTCGGGGCCACCCCTTTATGGGTGGGTGTGGGTCAGACGGTGGTGAGTTCGCGGTCGGCGATGTTCTCGGCGGACCGGAGGTCGGGCAGTGGCGGGCTTGTGAATCCTGCTTCGCGGGCTGCGGTATCGAACTTCTCGTATCGGCGCCATGCAGTCGATATTGCGACGGGCGGCTTCGATTCCAGCGCGATCGTCTCCCACGTGAGGTTCGGGTTTGTCAGCTTGCGGACCGCTGTGTCTTTGACGTTCTTCGCGAGATTCGACCGGGCGATGAAAGCCATGAGGCCGTCTATGTCGGCATCCGTGTCGGCCTGTGCTTCTTCGGCGGCGCGGCGGTCTGGGAACCCCGTAGCGGCGTCTTGGAGATCGAGGATGTCGTCGAGGCCTTCATTCGTCATTTCGTCGACGAAAAACGGCTCTGCAAAGTCCGCAATGACGTCGTGCTGGCCGGACTGCGGCTCCGCCGTTGCGGTGCCCTCGTTGCGTTCCGCTTCTAGTTGTGCCGCGATATTTTGGGCAACCCGATCGCGGAGGCGAGGGTTTCGGATCGGCCCCCAGTTTGCGGTCAGATCAGATGCAGCAGTCTTTGCATCCTCACTGTCGGTGGCATTTTCGACGATCGAACGGTAGGCGGCGTAGGCCATTCCGACTGCCTTCACCAAGATCGTGATTCCGTGCGTGAATGCCAAGACCAGGGCCGGCGGAATGATCGCTATGGCCGCTGCAATGGCGGGCGCGAGTGGAATGAACCCAAGGTCTCCCCCACCGTCGATCGACTCCTGTGCAGCGATTGCTGCGTGATAGGCGTGGTAGGCGTTTCCGAGGATGCTGATCACGACGACGCTGACGGCGAGTGCGATGTAGAAGCCTCTATCGCGTTTGTTCATGTTGAGCTTGCTGATGATGACGATGGCGATGGTGGCGCCGAGGATGGCGCTGTCGACGATCGCCGGGAAGATCCAGGTCAGGTGTTCGGGGATCAGTGCTTGCCGTGCGAGGTCGCGTTGTACGGCGAAGGAAAGTACGAATGCGCCGGTGGTGATGCCGAGCGCAATGACGATCGCGAGTGCGAGTGCAGCAAGCAATGCGCCTAGCTGAATACGGGCAGCTCTGAGGCTAAAGTCGGTCATGACTGGGTTTCTTCCTTCAATTGGTTTCCCGGTCTGGAGCCTCGTCGGGTGCATCCGGCGGGGCTCCCTTTGCATTTCAGATCAATCAACGCGATCGCTACCTGGTACTGCGTCCATGCTTTTTGTAGTGGTCGGGGTAGGTCGACTGAATTGCCTGCTCGATGATCGAACGGATGCTGTGTCCGGTTTCGTCTTCGACGGCGTCGATAGTTTCCCGGAAGCTCAAGCCGAGTCGGGTTGAGAACTGGATGACGGGTTCGGCTTTTTCCTTCTTCGGCCGCCCTACCGGCCTGCGTGCGGCTGGAACCTCTGCCGAATCGACAGCCTCGTCGACGGCCGGACGTGGCCCTCTCCGCGGGGCGCTGAGGTCAGGTTCTTTGCTCATTAGTTCATCCCTTCGTTCGGTAACTCATGAGTTCATGCATTGCTGCATTCGTTAGGTAACTCACGCATGAGTTAGTGCATTCACTCATTATTGCACGCGTGCATGAATTAATTAAGTCGACTCACGCACTCATGCGTTAATGAATTCGGAAAATATCTGCTGGTAAGCGGCGAAAACCGGCTCACCCTTGTCGAATTTTCCGTACCACTCGCCGGTCATACGCGACTGGTCGACGATGGTGCGATTCGGAATGATCGGCGTGAGAACGAGGCCCGTTTCCCTCAGTCGCTCCAGCGCTTTCACTGAAACTTTCGTCATCACCGTCTCCTTGACGGCACCGACGACGATGCCTGCCTCACTGAGACGACAGGGGGCACCGATCGCTTCGCGGCTTTTGCGGAACTTTGCGACGGACTCTTGCGCACCTTCAACGCCGTCGATCCCGTCTTGATTCGCGGTTGCGGCGTAGATGACCTTGTCGCTGGCGGCGAGCGCATTTTGCGTGAGCGTTCCACCTTGGCGGTTAGGGCAGTCGATGATGCGAACTTCCGCGGTGTGCCCTTCCAGTGCCGTTGCGAGCCTCAGTTCGGCGTGATCTTCGTAGTCCCTCTCACGGTTCGACAGTGACCTTGAAGACGGAATGATGCGCAGATTGCCGTCCCACCCGCTGTCAATGGCGAGGTCTTCGGCCCACCCTTCCGGGTTTTCGTCGGCCAGGATCGCGCCCACGTGCTGCCACGATTCCTCCGGGTAGCTGCCGATCCATTTGGTGGCTGCACCTCGGGGATCAAGGTCGATGAGGGTGGTCTTCAACCCTGACAGGGCAGCCACCATTGCGAGGGAGACCGCGGTCGTCGTCTTGGTGACTCCGCCAGCCTCGCTGTACACCATGATTGTCGTCATGCATGAATGCTAGCACTAATGCGTTAACGCTGTCAGTAGTTAATGAGTGCATGCATGCATTAATTAACTAAATTGGGCAATCTCGCCGATTTGCAAGATATCGACGCAGGTGAGCGCTCTTTTCGGTCCTCACGGAGAGGACTGATCAAAACCTCGACCTGTGGATGACTGAATGCAAAATACGCAAAACGCAGTTCCACCACCCGCCGCTGCGGGCATGAACAGAGCGAGAATATTGCGACAGGGCCTTAGGCCAAACGGTCTGACGCTGGTTCTTCTGGACCAGCGCAGCGTCTCTTGCCCTAGTCCCCAACGCAGAATCCGTTTCAGGCACCGCAGTCGATGTAACCGTGAGGCACACTCACAAGCATGACTTCAAAAGGGAGTGCCCGTTTGGCCGGCGAGGAGACCCGTAGCGGGGCTTCGCAACAAATGCCTCATCCCGGCTGGCGGCTTCCGTTGCTCGGAGACGTGTTACGCCTCGACCCTCAGCGCCCAGTTCAGCGCGAGGCGCGCTTTGTGCGTGAGTTGGGAGACGTTTTCGAGATCAGCATTCTCGGCCGCAAGGTGGTCGTGGTCGGGGGAGGGGACGCAGCAGGAGAGGTATTCGACGAATCCCGATTCGCCAAGGCGGTTGTGCCGCCGATGAGTACCCTCCGTGATCTGGCAGGCGATGGATTGTTCACAGCCTTCAACAGTGAACCTGCGTGGGCACAGGCGCACAATGTGTTGATGCCGGCGTTCAGCCAGGCTTCAATGCGCAGCTATCACGACACAATGTCCGATTGCGTCGACCAGCTTTGTAACTACTGGACAGCGCAGAGCAAGCACGGATCGGTGGATGTTTCCTCGGATATGAATCGGTTGACGCTCGAAGTCATAGGTCGCACCGGGTTCGGATTCAGCTTTGATTCATTCGCGCCCGGGCGTCACCCATTCGTCGAATCTATGACGCGTGGGCTGTCGTACGTCTCCCAGACCACCAACAGCGTCCCGATCATCCGGGAAATCCTCGGACGGAAGGCTATGCGTCAAAATCCCAAGGACATCGCCTTCATGAAGAACACGGTCGATGAAGTCATTGCATCTCGTCGCCGTGGAGTCTCGCCACCGCAAGATGACCTGCTGCAACGAATGTTTGAGAATCCGGACCCCGAAACGGGAGAATTGATGTCTGATCAGAGCATTCGCAATCAGGTCCTGACGTTTCTCATCGCGGGTCATGAAACGACTGCGGGGCTTCTGTCGTTTGCGCTGCACTATCTTTCGCTGAACCCGGAGATGGCCGACAAGGTCAGAGCAGAAGCCGAATCGGTCCGCGACTCCGACAGCGCGTCCATCCGCTTCGAACAGGTCGCAAAGCTGCGCTACACACGGCGGGTCCTCGACGAGACGCTGCGTCTATGGCCTTCGGTCCCGGCGTTCTTCCGTAAAGCGCGGCAAGACACTTCGCTCTCGGGGTACCCGATAGAAAAGGGCGCCAGCATCCTCGTTGTTCTCCTCGGACTGCACCGCAATCCCAAGTTCTGGGGAAACGACCCGGAACGTTTCGATCCCGATCGCTTCCTACCGGAAGCCGTCCGTGCGCGGCCGGCCCACGCGTACAAGCCGTTCGGGGTTGGAGAGAGGGCATGCATCGGCCGACAGTTCGCATTGCACGAGGCGGTTTTGGCCCTTTCACAAATCGTCACGCGGTTCGACGTCATCCCGAAACATGACTATGAGCTGGCAGTCGAGGAGCTGCTGACTATCCGCCCAGAAAACCTTGATCTCCAGCTCCGGCCCAGGCAGCAGGCATAAAGGAGATAGCACAACATTTGCCGGCCTCGGTAGACTTCCTTCTTCTCAACTAATCGGAAGCGAATGGCGGCTCATGGGAAATTGGCACCTGATCGAAACTCTGACAGCTGACATCGCGACGCTAGTCGCGTCCGGCGACGAAGCCAAAGGTCTGCTGTCTATCCGCAGACATGTGTCACCAGCGGTAGACATTCTCGTGGAACCGATCGTCAAACACGTTCGCGAGACCCGTGAGCCCTTTGATCGAGTGCTTCATTCGAAAAAAGGAAACCAGTCCTGGCGTTTCTATTCTTGGCCCATTATCGGCCCAGACGAAGACGTGTACGGAATCCACATGTGGATCGGAGATCCCGATGAGAGCATTCCCCAACGCCGAAGGACGTGTGGTGTGCGCTTGTCCTCCTCTGATTGGCTGATCCATCAGACCTGGGAGTCCGGCGCCATGTCGGGAACTCTGATTGAAGACTGGACACCAACCGCGCTGTCCTCCGACTACATCAACCGCTCCATCAAGATCGAGAAAGAACAAGAATTTCTCGCCATCACCCTGGCTCCCAAGCCAGGCATGGTGCTCAACACCTGGTGCTCCGTCAGACATGACGAGGGACACCCGATGCAGTGGCAAGCGATCCTGCGCCCAACCGCAGACGCTGCGGGCACCCGGATTCTCTACCACGACTTCACTGACGTTTACCCGCCCTCGGTGCCGTCTCTCGCAGAAATGGGCCTCCAGCAAGGCCTCGAGGGATCCAACGTCCACATCGCACTGTTCGACGCTGCCCGCGGTTCCGTAGTGCTCTGGATAGGTCGACCTCCAGAATGGTTGGCGTGGCAGTACGCACCCCTGAACGGGCCATTCGTGCACCCAGAGGATCTTCCACAGCTGCAAGCCGCAGCAAAACGTGTCAACAGCGGCGAGCCGCCGCAGAGTTCTGGAGTGATTCGGCTGCAAGGTTTCGATGGGCACTGGGTGGAGTCGTCGACGCTCGTACGGACATTCCAATTCAATGACCATCCACCCCACGCCGAGCTGACACTCGTCCAGATCACACCTACCCGAGAACAGGGCTAACAGCAGTGAGGCATTAACGCCACGCGTCAGTGCCTTTGCAATGTCTCAGCGGAATGCTGATCGCTTCGTTCACTCATTCCTATGCGTAATCCAAATCGGTTGCGCCGCGTTTTCGGCCGCCGTGATTTCGAGTTTCCGACGGCGGGCGATGTCGGTCGCGCGGCGGGCGACGACTCGAGCTGCTTGCCGCCCGGGGGAGTCCTCCGCTGCGGCTGATGCGTACCGGCCACGTTCCGCCTCGAATGCGCCGGCCCGGCGTTCGCGTTCTGCTTTTTCCTGGTCAGCGGCGATTTGAGCGAGAACGTGTGGCGCGAAGGCGATGTCCTGCTGCTTCATGAGCCACCGGATGAACGCGATGGGATGCTTCGGGTTCGGCGCAATCCGCGTGGCCTTGCTCCAGGCGTCGATCGTGGCGTTGAGATCCGCGACGGTCCAGCCGTGCACGGCTGGGTCAGTCAGTGCGAGTGCCCAACCTCGGGGGGTGTGTCGTCTAGCCCAAGCGGGAGTTCGAGGGTTGCCGAGCCACCTGGATGCGAGCAACACGCCTTTCCGGACGCCTTCGGCCTTCTCGACCTCCGCCTTGGACTCCTTGCGCCGCGAAGCGGCTCGTTTATCCACAGATCGTTTTGTATTTAAAACCTCTCTACGAGAGGGAAGAGACAAAAGATGACCCCTACGGGGATGGGGTGCCATCTGTATAGATCCGTCCACGTAGACGCGGGTTTTATCCACAGGCTTGCGGGGGTGAAGTGCCCAGACTGACGCCCATCCTCGGCCCTTGTCGCCCACCCGATACGAACCTTCACGCTCGCCCTTTTTCTTGCGCAGTCGGCCGCGGAAGACCTCGGTGGCTACTCGAAGCAGTTTGAGGGCCTGACGGGCACGCTGCACCGTTCTCTCACCCTTACCGGTGCGTTCGATGGTCTTGTCGAGCGAAAGCCGTGATTCGCGGCCGGTGTCGAACTCGGCGACAGACGCCATAACTGTGGCGACGGCTAGGAGAGTTTTGAGGCTGATTCCGCCGCCTGTTGTCTCGACCAGTGCCGGACGGATCGTCTTGTATTCAGCCGCGTAAGCCTCACGGACAACGATTTCGACCCACTGCTGAGCGCCCTGCCATACAGGGATGCCGTTGTATGCGCCGTCGCCAAGGTCGAGCCGCATCTGGCAGTACCGCCGGCACGCTTCCTTCGGCCCGCCAAGGGCCTTGATGAACATGGGTGTGAGCGAGCGGCATTGATGCCCGCGTACGTGCCCGCGGACGGTGCGGGGTGCGCGAGCTGTGCCGTACCGACGCTGTGCGGGACTACTACCGCAGTACGGGCGTTGTACGGATGTGGGCGCGTGCTCCATCACCAAGACACGCGAAAAACCAGTTATTGAATCTGCAACAGGGCGCGATGTACCCTGAGACCAGTCCACCAAGACTGTCCCTTCGGGGAAGCGCAGTACCACCGAGAGCGCGAGTTACCAGCTCAACCTCTCACCCACTTCGAAACCCTCGGCCTGCCCGCCGGGGGATTTTCGATTTCTAGGGGGTTCGTACTACTGCAAAGCGTGTGAAATTGTCACGTATTCTCCTGCCGGAGAAAGGTTTCGCTACGCAGTCAGCGGCAGAACCTCCTCACGGTGCAGCTTCTGATCGAGTCCAAGATCGAACAGGATTCCCTGGTCAAGCTCGACCACGAGTTCAGAGTGACCAGTTACTAGTGCCAAGACATCTGCCACGAGTTGGCTCTCCGAACTAACACCCGTCTTGGCCCGAAGCTCTTCAAGTGCCTGGGCCACGTCCACAGGAAGGCGTGTCGACACGCGAGTGCGGTTGCCTTTACTTGGGTTAGGCATATGCCTCTCCTTTCGATCCTGCGCCTGAACGTGCGCCAGGTTCACCGCCATCTTGCGCCAAGTTGGCGGTTTCGTTCGCGTGACACGCCGCACTGAGTGTTAGATCGCCAATTTTAGGCGTTCGGAACGTGATTTTGTTGCGTGATTTCTTACTTCGACCTTGCGCGTGTCTCGCGCGTCTCCCGACCGCGCTCCCAAACCTCGACCACCTGCGCCGTCTCGACGTTGTAAAGCTCCGCGATCGCAGAGACACGCTGTTCACTCACCGGCTTCATGCCCTTTTCAATCTCCGCAAGCGAGGTAGGTGAGATTCCGAGACGCTCGGCAGCTTGGATTTGAGTTAGGCCGGCGCGCACCCGCAGGTCTCCCATCCGCAATCTGTTGTCCGGAATCGGAACCAACACACTGATCGACACGTCAAGCTCCTGCGCAATCTGCTTGAGCACCGGGGGAGCTGGCGTGGAACGCCCCGTCTCCCAATGGGAAACGGATTGACGGCTGGCCCCTAGGCGTACAGACAAATCGTCTGGTGTCAGCCCCGCTTTGACACGCAACTCACGGAGCCTGTCGGCCCGAAAGCCGCGCACTCCACTCCGTGGCACTTCATCAACTCCTGGGGTCAGATCGCCTGCTTGCTCGCTCATTCTTGCGCCTCCCTGGAGTGGTACCCGCCACTAGCCCGCGTCATCGTTGCGTGTTATTGTTGACAGCAATGCTAGCCCGGAGCGTTAGTGAGCGTAGCGAGGATCGAGGTGAAGGCGCGTGTATAAGTTGCACAGACCGGCCGGTTTGCAATACGCTTCGAGTGCGCTCCCACCCGGGGGTTTCCTGGATCTTGTCGAGGTCGGTTCCAGATGCAGCACCACGCAAGTGGCACAGCCCTATTCAGGCGTGCCCACTTTCTCCCGGGCAGGGGCAGGCATCTTGACTATTTCTCTCACACAGAGCGGCATTCGACCTGCTCGTGACACTCGACTAAACGACGAATACCGGCCAGATACGAATCGGGCCGGTCCTTGTCATGCAAAAAGCCCCAGAGACGGATTTGTGATTGGCGTCGCTCTCCGTCTCCGGGGTCCCTTTCAGCCCACGGTGCAGCACGCACATGGGCGTCCAGACCGCAGGCCACCAAGCCTAAGCGATCTGGTTGAAAACGCAACCAACGCCTGGAGGCCGCCGTGGGTACCAACCCTGCGCAAATCAATTACCGCCGAGGTTTAATCCCGGCAGCTACCGACCCCGGAATCGCAGATCGCGAACTCCGGCGTCACTGCACGCCTGAAAGCGTTGCAGCGCCCTCAGACTCGGCTCACAGTCCAGCGCCTCACCATGCGCTGATCGACGAGGTGGTCCGTGACGCGCCCACCCCGCTCCCCCTGCCCGGGGAGCGGGTGGGTGCACCTACTCCACGCTGCATTCCCTTGTTCGCGAGCGTGGTTCAGTGCTCGGCGAGGACTCCCGGCACTGTCTGTGTGAGCGCCCCCATTCCCAGCTTTTCCCGCGTTTGCCCGATGGGCCACACCGTACTTCCCACTGCGTCAACGGTATTCCGCCGTTTCGTGGACAAGTGTCTGCCCTCTTAGGGCGACACCGATTGTCGAGGCGAAACCTGTGGCCGCGTACGTGCCACCTCAGTCCGCATCAATTCCCCGTATTTACAACCCAATTGGAAGGTTCCACACAATGAAGCACCACAAGTCTCGGCCTACCGGTCGCCACCGCGCACCGTCCGCACCTGTCATCGCCGCCGGCACCCTCACAGCTCTGGTTGTGGCCACTTTCGCAACGGCAGGCATAGCGGTGGCAGCTCCGCAGCCAGGGGTGACAGGGCCTGCACCGGGACAGCCCGGAGTGACTGCGCCCTCGCCCTCGCCCTCGCCTGCACCGGCGCCTGCGCCTGCGCCCTCGACCGAGCCTGTACCCGAGCCTGTCTATTGGGTGCCGCCGCCCGCCGAATACCAGAATGTTCCGTCGCAGCCGCTGCCGAACTGGGACTACGATTCCGGCACCTACACGGCTCCGGCCGACTACAGCGTTGCGCCGATCGACTACGGCAACATCCACGCTCCCGGACCTGTCGAGATCGTCGCGCCGATCATCGCGCCGAGGGAAAAGGGTCGCATCGGTGACTGGGTCTTCGATCAGCCGAACTGGGCTTCCGATCAGGATCTCGCCCGCACCAACAACACCAGTGCGGTCATCGAGAGTCAGGTCTCGACGTTCTACGCCTCAATCGGTATCCCGGTCGATCGCGCGAGCCGCATCGCCGCCGCACAGCTGGCCGGTGGTGCCGGTGGCGCTCTGGCCGGAGCCGCCGCCGTTGGTGTACCCGCAGCCACAGTGGGCGCGTTGATCGGTGGAACCATCGGCGGAACGTCCGCCCTCGGCTTGTTCAGCCCCGTTCTCACTCCGATCGGTGCCGTGCCTGCTGGTGTGGTGGGCACAGCCACCGGAGCAGGTATCGGTGCAGCGGCTCTGGGCGTTCCCGCAGCGGCGATCGGCGCAGTCGGCGGCGGAATCGCAGGAGTTGCAGCCGCAACCGCCTACGGCGCAGGTGAATTGGGCGAGCCTGTCGATGTCAGCGAATACTTCCCCGACGTCGATCAGCCCGCCGTGACCACCCAGACGCAGAACACGCTCGACGAATGGAGCAACTCTGGTCCGATCGGGCAGGCCGTAGCCACCACCGTCCGCGACACCGTCTCAGCTGCACCGGCCATCGATCAGCAGGCCCGCGACTTCGTCGCAGCCCAGCCCGGCGGCGAGCAGATCATCGAACAGGTCGACACCGCACTCACGGACTTCTTCACCAACGCCACCCCAGGCCTGGCTTCCTCGCTGATCAGCGGCGCAGTCGGAGCAGGCACGCAGGCATAGCCGGATTGGCCGGGACGGGCATGCCCGTCCCGGCCATCTGACATGGATTGCCTGGTCGAAGAAGGAGTTTGAAACGATGTTTGGTTCGAAGGGATCCGCCACCAAACCGGCGGTACGTAGCGCGACTGGTGGAACGGGCACCCGTCCGCCTCGCCTCCCCAGCCGTCCTCGTATGCCGCATGCTCGGACACCTCGCCGTCAGGTCGCGGCCGTGACGGCTCTGGCGATCGCGGTGCTGGTGTTGTTGGTCGGTGTCGTCGTGGGCGCTGCGTCGGTCATCGGCCGGGTCACCGACGACGAGCCGTCGAACATCAGCGAGATCGTCAATTCTGTTGCGACACCATCGACTACACCGTCTCCTGAACCTGCCGGATGCCCTGTCTCTGCTGGTGATCAGAACAGCGGCGAGGGTGTGATCGCAGCGTTCGAGCACGCGTATTACACGCTGCGCTCTGCCGATGCAGCGATCGCGCTACTCACCCCTGGCGCCGCTCCCTTCGCAGCGGACATGCAGTCGGCGATAAATACGACGCCGGAAGGAACGACCTACTGCATGACGGTGACCGGCGTTTCGGCCGGAACATACGCGATGGAGCTGAACGAGACCCGCCCCTCCGGCAAAGGCGCGTCGCTGTATCAGCGCATCACCACCGCCGTGATCGACGGTCGGCATTTCATCACCTCCATCACTGATGCAGAAGGAATCCGATGAACATCTCTTCCACCGCCCGCTTCGCGTCGGCGTTCGCCATCATTTCGACGCTGGTCGCGGGCCTCGCGGCCGCACCTCTCCTGGCCAACGCCGCACCGCCGGTCGCGTCGGGCTGCACCAAGTACATCGGTGTGTTCGCGCCCGGAACGACCGAGACCCGCGCCGACGCCGATCCGTCGAAGCCTGCCGGAATGTTGGGCGAGGTGGGGGAGAAGCTCGAAGCGATGTACGGGGCTAACACCTTCCGTGCCATCTATCCGTCGTACCCGGCCGAAGCATTCTTGCAGTCCGGCATGACCTACTCGGCATCGAAGACCGCCGGCGACCAGGCAATGGCGACCGCGATGGAGCAGTGCCCGAACTCGAAGTTCGTCATCGGCGGCTATTCACAGGGCGCGCAGGTCGCCAACGACGTCGCCGTCAACATCGGGGCAGGCAGCGGTCCCGTTCCCGCTGCGTCCGTTCTCGCTGCGGTCATGCTCGCCAATCCGAAGCTCGGTACCGCCGGTTCGCAGGTCGTCGGCCCCAAGCTCGACGGGCAGGGCATCGCCGGTCCGGCCGCCGAAGGCTACGGCGCTCTGTCGGGTCGGGTCTTCGACATCTGCCACCCGGAAGACAAGTACTGCAACACCAACACCGGCAAGGATTCGTTCCTGGCGTCACTGGGGCGGGTGCTGGCCAACCCGCCCGGAACAGCCGCACCGACCACCGCGACTGCTATCTCGGCAACAACTACTCCGTCTGTCACCGGTCAGAGCGCGATCACCCCGACCGACACAGCCGCGAAGCCGGCATCGGTCCCGGCAGCCGCCGGAACTGCAAATACCGGGGCGGCCGCTGGAACAGCGAATGCATCGGAGTTCCTCGGTGCGGTGACCTCGAACTACGGTTACGCGGATCTCGCGGCTGCTCCGGGTGCGGCGTCCGCGTTGGCGACCTCGGTGGACAAGCTGCAAAGCGCCGGCGCTCTCACCTCGACGTCGGCGGCGGTCGATGTCGCCGCGGTTCGTCAGCAAGCGCAACTGCTGGCCGGAACCTTCAAGCCGGTCCAGCAGACACAGGCCTGGATGGCGGCGAATCCGGCCGCTCGAGACGGGTTGCGCAGCGCTCCGGCTGATTTTCCTGAGGCCGCCACGAACTCGGTCGTCGACGCGCTCGACAAGGTCGATGTTCCGCAGGTTCTGGGTGCTGCTGACCAGGTGGTGACGTTGGCGAACAGCATCCTCTCGGGCGGTGGTACCGGTACCGGCGGCACCTACGCGGGCCTGACCGGTCCTGCACAGAGTTTGTCGAACGGTGTGGCTCCGCTGGCGGATACACCGACCGATCAACTCACCACCGCCACGTCGATCCTCTCCGCGATCCAACCGGTGACGATCATCAACCAGATCCTCGGCGTCGTCTCGAGTGTGACCTCGGTGGACTACAACGCCGTCGCGGCCAACCTGCAAATACTTCCCGGTCATCTGTTGGCCGGCAACGTCAAAGAAGCGCACCGGGTCGCGGGGGAGCTGAACAACCAACTCTCGCCTTTGGTGAAGATGGCGGCGGGGGTGGATCTGAAATCGGTGTCACGGATCTTGGCGCTGATCCCCGATCCGTCCGGCACAGCCGCCTCGGCGGCGCTGGTGGCGAACCTGCTAGGCAATGTCGACATCATCCGGCTCGCCCGCGACGTCGGGCAGCTCCAGGAAGTTGCGTGGCAGGTCGCCGAGACCGGGAACGTCCTGGCTCTCGGTCAGCTCCTCCCGATCGGTGTGGATCTGGCGAATGTCGCGCTCGGTGTCCTGACGCCGGGGCAGAAGATGACCGCCGATCAGCTCCATGAACCGGCCGATTCGATGACCACGTTGATGGGTGCGCAGGCGCAGAATTCCGACTTCGTCGGTCTCGGTAACTCGGTTCTGGCGACGGTGACCTCTCAGGATGCGCAAGCACTGACCTCGGTCGTCGATGCCGGGTTCACAGCAGCGAGTTTCCTCGGTTCCCGCGTTCACGAGTCCTACGGGCAGTGGTTGATCGACGGAAAGCGAACCGCCCTGGACGCGATGGTCGACATCTACCGACAAGCGATCGGCGGCTAGCGCCTGGCGGCGGGTGAGCCGAAAACGCTCTTGGGCGAGAGCTTTTGACGTTCACCTCCCCACTCCTCGAACCACGGCTCTCGCGGCCGCGATAGGTCCCTACACGTTGCCCAGGCCAGCACGGCACGACACAACGACAAGGACATGACGATGGGTGATTCACCCAGCTCGAACAAGACCGGCCTCAAGGCCACTGGCGGCGTCGTTGCCGCAGTGGTCCTGATGCTCGGTTTCGTCATGTTCGGTACCGACAACAACCCCAAAGCAAGCGTCGACTGCCTGCCCACCTCGTCCACGACCGGTTCGGTGGCACCGTCTCCGGGGACCAAGACGCAGCCGCTCAAGGCCGGTACCTATCAACTGACGTCGGGTTTCGGTCCTCGCGGTGGTTCCATGCATCGCGGTACCGACTTCGCCGGCCCGCTCGGTACTCCGATCTATGCCGCTACCTCCGGTGTCGTCGCAGAGGCCGGCCCCGCATCGGGATTCGGGAACTGGGTCATCATCGACACCGACGTCGACGGGAAGCGGATTTCTACCGTCTACGGCCACATGGCTGCCGGGGCGATCAAGGTCAAGACCGGTGATCAGGTCACTGCCGGTCAGGAGATCGCCGCTGTCGGAAATGAAGCCGATTCTTCCGGCCCGCACCTGCATTTCGAGGTCTGGGAGGGTGGCCGACTTCCCGACGGCGCCGGGACGCCGACCGATCCCGCACCGTGGCTCGCCGGTGCTGCCGAGCCGGCCGGACCCGCGCCCGTTCCCGCGCCCGGCACGGGTGTTCCGTCTCCCGCGATCGTCAACGCTGCCGCGATCACCCCGCTTCCGGCGGGCGCCGGGTGCGGTGGGCCGAGCTTGGGCGGCGGGGGACTCAAGCCGGGCAGTGTGCCTGCGGAGTTCGAGCCGTGGATCCTCAAAGCGGCCGGTACCTGCCCCGAGGTCCCCGCTCCGCTGCTGGCCGGGCAGTTCAAGCAGGAAAGCGGCTTCAACGTCAACGCCCACAACGACGACTCCGGCGCGGACGGCCCGGCGCAGTTCCTTCCCTCGACTGCTGCGCAGGAAGGCGTGGACGGGGACGGGGACGGAAAGCTCGATATGCGCTCACCTGCCGACGCTGCGATGTCGATGGCGTCCTACGACTGCAAGATGCTCGAGTTGGCGAAAAAGGGGATGGCTGACGGCCGTTTGCAAGGTGAGCTGATTCCGCTGGCGTTGTCGATGTACAACTGCGGCCCCGGAAACACCTTGTCGCAGGGCCAGGTCTGCCAGAACGAGGAAACACGCGGCTACGTCAGCAACATTCAGAAGTTCGCGATCGAGGAATTCACCGATACGTCCGCCCCGGCGGGTCCGATTCCGGGTGGCCCGTCCACCGGCTCGGCCGTCGTCGATGCCGCTCTGCGGTGGCTCGGCACCCCGTATGCCTGGGGCGGCGGCGACGAGAACGGACCCACCAAGGGGATCAGCGACGGGGGAGTGGCAGACAGTTTCGGCGATTTCAACAAGGTCGGGTTCGACTGCTCCGGATTGGTGAAATACGCGGTGGCGCAAGCCACCGGCGGCCGAACGGTCCTCGCCCACTCAGATCAGATGCAGATAGGCGACTCTCGCGGAACCTCGATCACCAACCCCTCCGACCTGCGCCCTGGCGACATCATCCAACCCCACAGCGGCCACATCTTCATCTGGATGGGCGGCGGCAAGGTCGTCGAAGCTCCGCAGTCGGGCGATGTCGTCAAGGTCTCCGACTGGACCCCACCGGCCTCGGGATTGGCAGCGAAACGATTTGCCTGACAGAACATCCCAGACCAGAACATCGCAAGCAGATGACCACCCCGGAATGAAGTTTCACCCGAAGAAAGGTAGATCCGACAATGACGGCATCCGCAGCCACCGAATGGGAACAAGCCGCCGCCGCAGTGCGCGCCGCCGCTGACGAGTTGCGCACCAGCGACTCCTCTGCGATGCGGGCGTGGGCCAAGAGCAACAACCTGCTCTCGCGCAGCATGTGGCCGAAGGTCAAGCGCGAGTTGGTCAAGCAACTCGATCTCGACTACGACGTCCTCCGCGACGCGGAAGCGACCAAGCGCAAGAACGAGATCGCCGAGGCCGCCGCCTCCGCACCGTTGGTGGAACTGTTCGCCGCCGGTGACGAGCGGGGCAGCTTCGCTGTACTCGGACCGGTCGACGACGCTGCCTGGTACGGGACATTTCACAAGAACGACACGGTCTTCAAGGAAGGCAACCAGCGCTCGGCAGACGACTCGGCAGCCGGTAAGGCGATATTCCTCGCCGGCAAAGCACGTGAGGACGCGAATGTTCCCGCTGTGCGGTTGCTCCTGCACATCTCCAATCCGGAGATCGACGGCAACTCCCTCGCCGGCATGGCAGCCAAGCACGGTGTTGCACTCGACCTCGACATCACCGACAACAACCGGGCCGTGGACTGGTGCGAAGAGCCTGGTTACCAGGCGTGGCAGGCGATTCGGTTGTCGGATCTGTTCATCGAGGACGAGTCGTGAAACGCCACCTCGCCGCGCTCGCTGCTGCATCTGCCGTCGCTATTGCCCTGGCTGGGTGCTCGTCGGGCACGGAAGGCACCGCAACCGGCCCGTCCACCACGACGGGCGCACGGGCGCAGCAGTGGTCCCCGAGCGAGACGTCCGCCGTCGAGCCCACACGGCCCGCGGCCACTGTTCCGGAACACGCTCCCGAGCAGGTCGCCATCGTGGACCGCAGCGATCCGGCTGCCGTCGCCGACGCCGTGGTCACCACTTGGTTCACCTGGAATACCGCTGACGATCGCGGACCCAACGACGCGGCCGCCCGCACCGGCGACCTGCTTACAGAACGCTTCCTCGGCGACGTCACCGGAACCACCCCGACCGGAAGCCCCGGCGGTCAGTGGCTCGAATGGGCCGCGAAGGACGCGCAGGTCTGGCCGACGGTCAGCTCTGTACCGAACCAGGGCGCCGTGGACACCGCGACCGCGGTGCACCGGATGTACCAGGTCGAACAGACCGCGATCGCTGCCGACGGGTCCATCGCCGGCGTCGACACCGTCATCGTCGCCGTCCTGGTCGTCAGCCGCGGCGGCCTGTGGGCCGTCGACAACCTCAAAAAGCTATGACCAGCGAGAAGAACGTCCCCGGAACCACCCCCACCCCGAAAGGAACTCCCGTGAGCACTCCTGACCCCTACGAAACCCAGAGCAACTACGACGCTGAGATCCCGGTGAATCTGCGCAGCCAGCGTCTGCGCCGACAGCCTGCCCCCGATCCGGAACCGGCCGAGTCCGTCGAACCCGATCCCGTGGTCGACGAGACCGACACCGAATCGTTCGAGGAAGTCGAAGCCGGTTACGCCGATCCGTACGAAGTCGGACAGGATGCGCTCGCTGCGAACGAAGAACCCGCCCCTATCGCCGAGGTCGGGTATGCCGGGCGACGGTTCGAACGCGAGGGAAACGACATCGACACCAGCCCCGCGACCTGGGGATGGCGTGGCCGCGTCAACGCTGCCGCAGGAATGAAGATGGCACCGAAGCCGGATTCAGCGGAAGTACGGTTCCGGCAATCGGTCACCCGCATTCAACAGACGTTGCCCGGCTGCATGGTCGTCTCGGTGATCAGCCTCAAAGGCGATGCCGGGAAGACCTCGACGACCATTGCCCTGGCGAACACCTTCGGCCGGCATCGCGGTCACGGCGTCGTCGCGTGGGACGCCAACGAATCCACCGGTTCCCTCGGAGACCGCGCCGCCCGCACCACCGATCCGGAGCTCGGTCCGTGGGACGTCCTCGAGAACGCCCACGCGCTCGCGTCATCTGATGCCGTCTCGGGGGAGCTGGGTCGCTACCTGCGCTTACAGCCCACACACGACGAGGTCCTGGCGGCCGACATCTCCACCACGCGAGATCGAGGAATCGGCTGGGACGAATGCGCCGCCATCATGGCGGTGCTGCGCCGGCATCGGAATCTGATCTTCGTCGACACCGGAAACAACCCCGTCGCCCCGAACTGGTTGTGGGCAGTGCAGCACTCGAACCTGCTGGTCGTACCGCTGCCGCTGCGCCGAGACATGGCGAAGATGGCGTTGCAGATGCTCGAAGGAATAGCCGACCGAGGATACGGACATCTGGTCCGCTCGGCGATCATCCTCACGGTCGTCACGCCCGGATCGGACCCGAGCCTGGAAGCGGACATCGAGGAAGAGTTCGGCCGACTCGGCGTCACGAACATCATCCGAGTGCCGTACGAGCCCGCGTTCGCGACAGGGGAGCGCATCGTCTACGACCGGCTCCTGCCGTCGACGACCGAGGCATACACCAACGTTGCCGCTGAGATCGCTGATTCCCTCGCCGCGAGTGCGATTGGCCGCGCCGCCGAATACGCCGACGCATACGCCCCCGAACAGATCCGTCGACCACCGGAAGCGCCGCGCCGTGCTCCTGCGCCGCGCGTCGCGGCGTACCGCGACTTCGACCCTGAGCGATACCGCGAACCACTACCCGAACCCACATCACCGAAAGGCCGTTTGCGATGAAAACCGTTACTCCACAAGCTGTCTCAGCAACATCGACTACCACTTCCTCGAAGGCACCACGATTGCGGCGGGCATTCGCTGTGGCGATCACGCTGGCTTCGACGGCAGTGGTGCTCCTGCTCTCCGCCGGCGCAGCCAGCGCACAAATCGAGAACCCGCTCGAAGGCGTCAAACCAGATATCGGAGTCCTCGGGCCTGCTTTCAACAGCGTGTGGGCTCGTGTCGTCGGTGCCATCTGGGGCGTCGCGCTCGCTGCGAGCGTGGTCAAGCTGATCATGGCGCTCTACAAGATGCGCTCGATGAACAAGGCCGGGATGCCTACGGAAATGGCTGACGCCGGTCAGGAAGCGAAGATCGCCGGTATCGCCGTCGGTTGCCTGGCTTCGGTCGGCATCATCGTCGGCGCCATCCTCTTCGTCGTCGGCGGCGGCAACTGAACATGCCGACGACGTTATTCCTCCGTATCCCTTTGGTTTCCAGAACTTTTGACGAGAAAGCGATCTGATCATGGCGAAAGATTTTTCACAGGTGGGTTCGAGCAGCGGCCCGTCCTTCGCGACCGGCTCCCCGAGCAGCGGCCCTGGATCCGGACTTCCGTTGTGGGTGAAACTGGTGATCGGGTTCAGCGTGATCGCGTTGATCGTCGGCATCATTGCGATCTTCACATCCGGCGGTGGTGACGACTCCGATTCCGGCTCCGATGCGATTCGCGCCGCGCACGGTCCGACCACCACGATCGACGGCGTTCCGGCCGGATACACCCGCGATCAGGCCGGTGCGCAGACCGCGGCGGTGAACTTCAGCCAGGCGAACGGGCAGACCTACATGGGCCGGATCGACGCAGCAAAGCTGCGAGAGGTAGCCGTGGCATCCAACCCGACTCCCGCGCTCGAGTCCGTCATCGACATCTCCAGCGGCCGAACCGACTCGGGAAAGGGCTCCTACAGCGACGTTCCGCTCGTGGTGACGGTCACCGACTTCACTCAGGATTCGGCGACCGTCTCGATCTGGAGCATGGGCGTGAGCCAGAGTCCGGTCAGTGAGGACAGCGACAAGGTCGGCATCCTCACCGTCTACGGAACGAACACGATCACCGTGGTCTGGGAAGACGGGGACTGGAAAGTCCAGGACTGGAAGTTCGTCACCGGTCCTTCCCTCGAAGATGCACAGTTCCCCGCCGAAGACTCGGCGCTCTCGAAGCCCGGCGCGAACGGCTTCTACACGTTCTACGTCAACTAGAAAGGGGGCCTGACTGATGTGGCGCAAACTAATTCTGACCGCGGCCGTGGCATTGTTCGCGATGCTCGGACTGGCATTGCCGGCGACAGCGCAGCCGACTGCTGTCCCCAACACCGACCCGGCTCCCGGCGTGCAGAATGCCACTCAGTCGGGCAAGGAACTCCCCAAAGGATTTCCGGATGATCTGAAGAAATTCGTCGCCGGCACCGAGGAATTCAAATCCGCCTCGTGGTTCACCGGAGTCTGCAAGGACAAAGGCGGCGACATGGGCCAGTACTCGACACAGGTCATGCACAACGAAAACCGGTTGATGTACTGGACGGCAAAGGAATCCGAGCGGATCGCCGCGTGGGCACCGCAGGTGATGATGTCGAAGAACCCGGCTCTGATCGACGCCCTGGTCGCCGCCGGCGGCGCCGGTACACAGATGTCCGGTGTCGACATGGGAGTGGAGGCCAACCAGAAGGCAGCCCTGAGCATCACCGACGAGTCGATCCTCAAGGGCGTCTACCCGGACACCTACCCCCTCAACGAGGCTGCGGACATGTACCCGCCGTCCCCGACGTGCGCAGACGATCTCGCCCGGTGGACAACGAAAACGACGACCACCTGGGGATTCGAGTGGAGCCCGACACCGGACGCGGCCTCACTTACCGAGATGAAGAAGCAGACGAACGCGGACAAGGTTCCCGATGCTGCATGGTCCGCGCCCTGCGGCGGCGGGGACGTCCCGAGTGTTCTGTGCATGCACGCGATGTTCGTCAACTGCGATCGGAGCGCACCAGGTAAGGACCAGATGGCGTGCACCGCATGGAACGCCAGGGTCGGGAAACTGTTCGGCGGCACCATGAACTGGATCGACCAGAACACCAGTTTCAGTGACCGCCTCGGCGAAACGCTCGGCGGGATGATGAAGGCGACACCGGCCTACATGGGCGGCAAGTACATCGTCGACAGCTACACATGGGCGTGGGACACCGTGGCCGGCCCGATCGGCGATCTCGTCGACTTCGTCAAGGACCCGTCCGACGTGATCGACTCCTGGGCCAACAAACTCAAAAGCAGCGCCATCAGCACCACCAACTCGGTGCTGACCGGCCTGGCCGGTGTCGGTGAATTCGACCCCGCCCGAACCGAATTCATCACCGTCTACGCGGTCTCGACCGGTATCGGTTTGTTTGTGTTGGTGCTGATGACGATCCTGGCGATCTACAAATCCTCCGACGGCGGCATGACCGGTGAGGAGCTGGCCAAGTCGCTGTTCGGGTACATGCCCGCCGGAATCATGATGATGATGTTCGCCCCTGCCATGTCGCAGCTGCTGATCTCACTGATGCACGAGATGTCGCTGGCGCTGGTGGACTGGATCGGGACGAGCACCGATGAGGTCATCGGCAACATCTCCTCGGTCCTCGGAACGCTCACCTCAGAGACCCTCGTCGGTGGCTCCATCGCCGCGATCGTCGGATTCGGGTTGATGTTCCTCGGCGCGATGGCGATGTTCTTCGGATTCTTGATGCACGCAGCGGCATTGCCGATCCTGGCGGTCGTGTGCGGTATCGCGTTCGGTATGTGGGTCCACCCCACCTGGCGCAAGAAAGCCCTACGACCGGTGATGATGTTCATCGGAGTAGTGCTCTCGAAGCCGCTGATGTTCGTGATCCTCGCCGTGGTGTTCGCGGTCATCAACATTGCCGCGAAGGGATCGGTCGCCGACGACGGCAAGCTCGAATCTCTCGGACAGCTCTCGTTGATCGCAGTCTGCTTCGTGATCATCGGCCTGGCGCCGTTCTCCATGCTCAAGTACTCGCCGATCCTGCCGACCTCGGCCGAATCGGCGGACTTCGGCGGCGGCGGATCTCAAGTCGGGCAGACCATCGGGTCGGGCTCGCAGATGTTCCAGCAACGCGCAGGCGGCGGACCCGGCGGGGCCGGGTCACACAACTCCGACGCTGCCGGATCTCCCGGCCGCCAGGTCGAAGGCAGCCCGGTCCGCGGCGCCGCCGGACACCAGGGGGGATCTTCGCCCGAACACGAGAGTTCGGCGTCGAGTACTCACGCTGCCGCATCCGGTGGCCACGGCGGCGGCAACCACCAGGGCGGAGGCGCAGCGACTGCGGCGAAGTCGGCAGGCAAGTCCGGGGGAGCGGAGTCGAAGTTGATGGCCGCCGCCGGAAGCACCGTCGGATTGGCGGCCGGAGCTGCGGTCGTGGCAGCACCGATCGCCCTCGCTGCTGCCGGTGCAGCGATGAACAAGGCCGGATCGGCCGCCCAAAGTGCGCCCGAACATGCGGATGGAGACAACTGATGAGTGAGCAACGTACAGCGATCCTCGGCCGCCAAGTTGCACGCCGTGGCCTTCTTCCGTTCCCCGAACCGGTGGTCGCCGCGTGGGCCGGTGCAGTGATCGTCGCGGTGTCCGCGTTGTTCCTCGTCGGACAGAACATCTGGGTACTCGGCTTCGACGTTCTGCTCATCCTCGCGGCGCTGGCATCGACGACGGACATCAACCACCGTGAGTCCTACGCGAGCCGCAAGATGAAAGCGATCCGCAACAAGCAGCGCCGCAAACGCGGTGAGCACGTCTGGGTCTCGCCTACCGACCCCGATTACGGCAACCCCGATCTGGATCCAGGGTGGGCGTTCCCGACGCCGCTGGGACAGACCGCCCCGCTCGATCTCAGCGGCACCGGTCTGGACGATCTGTTCGTGTTGCACAGCCGCACTCCCGGCGACAACGACCAGTACACAGTGCTGATCGCGATGCAGGGTCTCGCCGAAGGACTGCGCGGCGATCAGGCGTGGGCGGTGACCTCGGCCGCGTTCGGGCGCACCCTGGCAGGGTTCGCGAAACGTTCCTCCTTCGTGCGCGGACTCGAACTGATGAACCGGTCGGTGCCGGCGGACATGACCCCGCACGAGAACTGGATGGAAGCCAAGATCGCCGCCGGGGATCCGGCAATGCAAGTCCTTCCAGCGATCCAGTCCTACGGGCAGCTCATCGACCGGGTGGAGCCGTACTCGGAAGGGCACTACTCGTACGCCGTGCTGATCTTCCCGAAGTCCACCGACCTGCTGATGGAAGGTGCCCGGCTCGCCCGCCGCAAGGGTGCCGAGACCATCGCCGGTGTCGCGCAGGTCATCCGCGACGAAACCGAACGGGCAGTGGCATCGCTGACTCGCGCCGGCATGGGCCGCGTGCAGGTCTACGGCGAACAGCGCACCTGCGCGGTCATCCGCTCGTGCCAGGACCCGAGTTTCCCGCTCGATGCCCACAAGGGTGTCCGGTGGGACAACTGCTGGCCGTCCTACGTCAGCCGGGAGGAATCGGTCGAGGTCGCCGGCAAGTGGAACACCCGTGTGGGCACCATCCCGCCGCGGGTCATCGAGCCGGTCGAGCTCGGTCCGTTGTGGCTCGCGGAGCTGCTCACCGGTGTCGAACCTGATCCGGGTGACGACGAGATCTCGGCCGCGCCGACGATCCGGACGGTGATGGTGCGGATGGACTTCGTCGAAGCCGCCCAGGCCCGTACCGCCGCCGTCAAGGACGTCACCGCAGACCGGGCACGGCAGATCGGTGAAGGCCGAAAGGGCAAGGTCACGGACGGATCATCCGAGGTCGCATCCTCGGAGTCCGCGCATCGGCGCTCCGACCTCAAACCAGGCAGCGGGCACCACGGAATGATCTACTCGCTCGCGGTGTCGGTCACCGGCCGCGGTGAAGACGACGCCCTGCGTGCATGCACCCGCGTCGAACAGGCTGCCGCGGACTGCGGTATCGGCGAAATCGAATGGCAGGACAACCGCCACGACGTCGCCTCCTTGCTGACCCTGCCGCTCGGCCGCGGACTCGCGGCCACCAAGTGGACCCGCGTCAAGTAGCGAGCGAAGGACACCTCATGACGAACACGCAGCAGCGCGCCGAATACCGGCGCGGCCACAAGAAAACCAGCCGATGGTCCTTTGCTCCCTCGCTCGGGAAGAAGAAAGTCCAGATCGAGAGTCCGGAAGAGACCGCCGTCGTCGACGCAGTGGTCGCGTCCGACCGGATCGCTGTCCGTCGCCAGCCTCCCAAGCGCAACAAATTGCTGGACCGGTGGGGCTGGTACGAAATCCGCTCCGAAGGTGCCTGGACCTCCACCCGCCAAGGCGAAGCGCTGAACCTGGCCACGATGCGCCGCTCGGTCCGCCACGAGGGCCTGATGACGGGGCTCAACAAGATCAGCCAGACGATGGAAATCGTCGACCCGTTCGAGCTGTACGGAACGGAAATCGAGAACATCAACATCGCCGTCATCGGCGACATCGGCAAAGCGAAGTCCTCGCTGATCAAGACCGCGTTCTGCCTGCGCCAACTCGCCCTGCCGAACAGGCAGGTCGTGGTCATCGACAAGAAGCGCCAAGGAAACAAGGGCGGCGAGTACTCCGGCATTGCCGATGCGGTCGGCGCCCGTTCGATCCGTTTCCATGCCGGCGGCGCAGAGGGAATCGGGGTGCGCCTCAACCTCCTCGATCCGGCGATCGCCAGCGGAGTCGAACGCACCGACGGAGTCGCCCCGGCAGGGCAGGAAGCTCTTGTCGGCGCCGTCATCGAAGACACCATCGGCCGTACTCTGGTCGAAACCGAAGACGCTGCACTGCGTTTGGCATTGGAGGTAGTCAACAAACGTGCCGCTGCGGAAGGCCGCGAGCCGATCCTGCGTGAGCTCGCCGACGAGCTGCTCAACCCGACACCTGGTTCCGGAGCGACGTTCGGTCCGTTGTGGGCGGACGACGCCAAGCGTTGGGGCCTGACACCGGGTCTGGCGCTGCGCAAGCTGTGCGAGGGCGACCTCAAGGGCCTCGTCGACGGCGCCACCTCACCGGAGGTTCGCGAGGCACTCGAGCATCCGTTCGTGCACTTCGACGTCTCCGCACTGCCGAACAAGGGTCCCGCACTGCGGGTGATCATGACCGTGATCAACACCTGGCTCGCCAATGTTCTCGCATCACGGTCCGCACAACACATGCAGACCGTGCTGATCGTCGAGGAAGGATGGCACGTCGCGGACGGATCGACCGGAAAGGTGTTCCGCGAGAACATGAAACTCTCTCGCGGTCTGGGTCTCTCGACGTGCTCGGCGTTCCACCACATCTCCGACCTGCCGACCGATTCACCGGCCCGGGCGCTGATGAAGGAAGCCGGAATCGTCTTCCTCTACGGGCAGGACCGAGTCGAAGACGCCGAAGAGACCGCCCGCATGTACCACCTGCCGCCCGGCTCGACCGAAATCATCATGTCCCTCGCCAAAGGCCACTGCCTCGTCAAATACGGCACCGCCGACCCGATCCTGCTCCAGCACGTGCGTTCAGACATCGAAATCACACTCACCGACACCGACGAAGTAATCAAGGGAGAAGCAGCATGAACGCCAGCGACCGCGAGTGGGAGATGGACGGCGCATACGACTGGCGAAGGATCGTCGAGCCGGACAGCGCTCGGAAAAGCTGGGCGCGGTCCTTCGACCAAAGGCTCGTGAACTTCATTGCCGCAGTCCCTGATTCGGCGGTGTTGCTGGCGCACGAACTCGATCTGAGATCCGCGCAGTGGATGCCGCAGGTGGACTCGCAGAGCGAATATTGGGTGACCAGCCACAGGCAGGATTGGAGCACCCTCGAAACGGGCGCGCTGCCGCCGAACTTCGGTAATCCGGGTGCCATGGTCTTGCGTGTGCAGGATCTGTCGCTGATCCATCTGGGCCGCGACGTCGATGCCGAGGCTGCCCAGCAAGCACTCGCATACACGTTCTCGCACAGCATCCTTCGGTCAGACGGCGGCGACTACGAAATCTGGGCTCTGGAGAGAAGCGCAACCCGTGATGCGCCCGATCTTCTCGCCGCGATCGCTCTGGAGGACATCGGAGCCACCGTGCGCGAGGCACCGGCGCCGGTGGTCGACCTCGCGAACCGGCTCGATCTCGAACATGCCGACTGGATCGGGGTCCCCGATCCGAAGGCAGGCCCGTTTTCGTTCGTCGACGATCCGGCCCACGTCGACGGCTTCGCGGCGGTACAGGCACGCATCCAAGACGAGGCACAACGTCAATGCGCGGTGACGCTCACCGAGCCGCAAGCGCGCGCTGTCATGCAATACGCCCACGGAGTCCAATTGTCGGCGGCGCAGCCAACCGAATGGCCCATCGGAGCGCCGCCGTCGCAGCAGATCGGCGACTGGGCCGAGCACGAGCACACGCGCCGGGTCGAGGCGATCACCGAGGCACAGACGATGCAGCGCCGTGTCGATCTGCACACGGCGATCGACGCCGCCGCCCTTGCTCGTGAAGTCCGTGAACTCACACCGGACTACCCTCGTCCGGCCCCCAACCTGGTCCGAGGTCCCGACACGGCTTCCCCCAACCCCGAGCCGACCGCACTCGTACCGCCGGCAGAGCCTGTTTGGCGCACACCCGAGACAGCGACACCCCACACCCACGAGCACCACGAACTGCCCGACCTCGACACCACAAAGTTTCATACGCACTGGAGCGCAGAGTCCGATCACCTGAGCGCCGGACATCAGATGTGGCAACCGCCCGAGTTCCACCATCGCGGCCCGAGCTTGTGACAACCGACCGGATCGAAGGAGAGAAGCGATGAGTACAACGCAGCGTCCTACCAAACCGATGATCACGCCAGGTGTGATCCCGCTGGCAGCGACCGTATTCGCCGTGATGTTCAGCGTGGTCGGAGGCGGATATCTGTCCGGCGTCCTCACCGGCACCGGCGGTGCATTGCCGTCCGGGATGTACGGCGTGCTCGACGTGTTCAAAGGGCTCTTCCTGCATCCGAGCGATCCGGCGCTGGCATGGCCCGAAGGCTCGCGGCCGGGCGGTCCGGTCCTGACGTGGGGATCCATCGCCGTCCTGGCGGCTCTGTGCCTGTGGCTGGGGATGTTCATCTCGTCGAAGATGACAATCCGCCGCGCTGCGCGCCATGTTCGAGAGTCCGGTTTCGCGGACCGCGCCGAACTTGCCCGCACCGGCGTCAGTGAGAAAGCAGCCGTGAAGAAAGCGAAAGCAACCCGACTGTCCCTCGCGGACGTTCCGGTGCGTCGCATCGTCGCGGAAGCAGAAACCACGAAAATCGCCACGCTCTACAACGGCGGTGACGGCGTGTACTTGCAGTACCGTGACGGGCTGACCTGCACCGGACCGACGGGCGCCGGTAAGACGTGGCGCGTGTGCTGGAAGGGCGTCACCGACGCGGCCGGCTCTGTGGTTGCCACCTCGACCCGCGGCGACCTACTGCGCTCCACATGGGCGGAGCGCAGCAAAGTGGGCCGCGTCGAGGTCTTCGACCCCGAACGACTGACCGCGATCCCCAACCCGATGCGCTGGTCGATACTGGCCGGATGCGAGGACCCCGAAGTCGCCAAACGCCGAGCAGAAGCGCTGGTCCAGGCCATGCCGATGGACGACACCAGCAACGCCGGCTACTGGAACGGCAAAGCCGCGATGCTCATGCGCGGATACCTCTACACCGCGGCCGTCAAGAACAAGAACTTGATGGACCTGCGGATCTGGGCGTCCTCGCGCAACGTCAAACTGGTGCGCGACGTCCTGCTCAAGGACCTGCCGGACTGGCATGCCGAACTCGAACAGGCGTTGGACTCGAAGTCCGACTCCGCCGACGACGTGGTCAGCGCCTGCGCCCGATTGCTCGAGCCGTTGGCGTCCCCGAAGCTGATGGCTGCACTGAACGTCTCGCGCAGCGAATCTGCCGATCTTCATGCGCTGATGACCGAAGGCAAGAACACCGTCTACCTGGTCTCGGAGGGGCACAGCGCATCGGCTGCCGCGTTCACCACGGTCCTGTCGGCTGAGCTGTATCACGTGGCCAAAACCCACGGGTTGACCCAGCCGGACGACAAGATCGACCCTCCACTGCGGATGGTCCTCGACGAGATGAACAACGTCGCAGCGATTCCGAACATGCCGGATCTGATCACCGACTCCGGCGGCCGCGGAATCCAGATCTGGGCTCTCGTACACAGTGCCTTGCAGAACGAGAAGCGCTGGGGCCGCATCGGTGGGCAGCAGCTCTCGACGTCCTCGCCGGCGCGGTTGTACCTGCCCGGTCTCGGTGACGAAAGCGAGTTGGCGGCACTGTCCCGATTGATGGGTAGCCGTGACGAATACAGCAGCCACGATCCGCGTTCGGCTCCGCGCAGCGTTCCGGTGATGGCGCTCAACGAGATTCGTGAGATGCCCGAAGATCAAGCGCTGATGATGTTCCGCAACGTCAAGCCGATGAAGGTACGTCTGCCCTCAGTGTGGGATGTTCCCGAACTCTCCAAGCGAGTGCGTGCGAATCAGGCGGCGTTCGACGAATTCTGCGCGAATGGCACCCGATGACCAACCAATCCTGCGGGTCATCCGAAGAGGGCGGTGTTTTGTGACCGAAGACGAGACATCACTTGCAGACCAGAACATTTCGGAGACACCGTGGTTGAGTGATGACCACTGGAACGCCGGGGACCAGGCCTGGTGGATCCTCGTAACCAAAGACGGAATCAACAGGACGATGGTCGAAATCGTCTCCCCCGAAGAAGGGACCGTCCGCGACCCGAAGGTGACCTACAACGACGGGGTGTTCCGAGCTACCGGCAAGTTCGAACGCATCAGACATCGCGGAGGCTCCTGCGCCCAGTGCGCTGCTTCCGTGCTTGAACTCTCGGGGTCGACGCCCTGCTCCCTCGTTCGAAAGGACCCTCGATGACCATTCCCGAGTACAACCCCGGCCCCGCCGATTGGCGGCACCTCGACCAGGATTCGGCGGCGGAGTTGTGGGTCGAACTTCGCGAATGGACGGAATGGCTGCGTCGTCGCTACGACCTGGGCAATGAGATCAAGTCTTGCTGGTTCAAACACGATCCGATGGTCGAGGAGCTGACGGCGGCGATGTTCGCTCATCGTGAGGTGTACCAGGCGGTGAAGACCCCCTATCACGGCGGCATGGCGGCATGGCATTACCAAGTGCTGTGGCCGCTGGTCAGCCGCTTGTCGAAGATGGGGTTCGGCGAATGCCGCCGAGGCGGTGCGTGCGGGTTCGAGCCGGACGCAGCCGAGATCGCCGGCGACTTCGCAGAGTTCATCGCCAACGAGGTTGCCGAACGCCCCGACTTCGTCAGTAAGGCCGAATCAGGTACCAACGCTGCATCTGCGCTGACGATGGATCAGGTTCTCGACATGATCGACAGTGGCCTCGCGGTCGCCGAAGATCCCTCCGACGATTTCACAGCCGTCGACATCGACGGTGTCCGTTGGGAATTCGACGACGAAACTGAAACGTATCGGCCCGTCCAGTAGCCGATCACAAGCCGAAGTATCAACAGCCCCAATCCTTTCGAGCGGTCTCGCCCACCGTTCGTGCATCCGGGTTGTAGGTTGTTGATGCTTCTCGTGTCCGCCACGGCTGCGGCGATCGTGGGTTGTCCCGCCTGGGGCCTACGCGTCGCACTGTGGCGGACACACCCATTTCTTCATATGCTGCTGTGCAACACAACTCGATTCGGATTGGTGGACTGACATGCAAGAGCATGACCCGCTCGGACAGATGAATTTCCCTTTGATCCGGTCTCTTGCGCGTATGAGTGGAATGTTCCAGCGGGCAGGGTGGGTTGCCTTGGCCATGTTCGTTGTGGCGTTGCTGGCATTCCGCGACGCTCCCACCGAGGGTGCGGTAGCCGCCGGCTCTTTCGTCATCCTTCTGTTCGGTTTCAGCTATGCACTCCAGGCGCTTGCGAGATCGCGATTCACTGACCTCTAGCTCCATGCGCCCTCGCACGGCTGTGGCCCTCGACCGACAAGATCGAGGGCCACAGCCGTTCAGTGAGTTTGTCAGGGGAGTCCGAGTGCGATCGCGAGTGCTTTGTTCAGTTTGACCACGGTCGCAGGGGAGAGCGATCCCGCAGGCCTGCTCGCGGCGATCTCGTCGTCGAAGAGCTGGATGAGGTCATCCGCCAGGATCGAACCAACGAGAGGATCCGCGGCGCCGAGGGGGACGGCCGTCGGAACACCCGGCTTCGGTGTGGTGGTCACGCGTGCGGCGAGGACCGTGTTCAGGTTGCGGTTGCGGACGTTGTTGGACACCACCACCCACGGCTTCTCGCCGTGCCCCATGTCGAACCAGTAGATCTGACCGCGAAGCGCGGCCGTCATTCGCCGTAGGCCTGGTCGACACGCTCGGCGTAGCGATTACGGCGTGTTCGCTGCTCTCCGAGCCCCTCTGCCTGATCCTTGGCAAGCTCGGCATATCCAGCCTCGAGCGCCTTCTCTCGGAGTGATTCCGCCCCCGCGCGCAACAGCGCACGGACAATTCCCGACTCGGAATTGTCACGGACGGTGATGTGATGCTGCTGCGCCCACTCGCGCAAGATGCCCGATTCAAGACGATCGGGATCGGAAAACACGGCTAGCTCGGCCTGGTCGTCACTATCGAGTGTTACTGGCAATCGCTTCACATCCATGTTTCACATTATGACTCACAAAGTGAAACGGCACAACGGTTGTGTCGGACGAAACACTCTGCCCGGCGGGCAGCGATATCAGTCAGTAGTAGGGACGAAGTGGGCGTCAGCTGTCGCCGAGCGTGGTCCCCATCCGCATTGGGAGGTTCACGTGGACGCAGGCGAACTCATCGCGGTCGCCGCTGTTGTGGCGGCCCTTGCAGGTGCCGTCGGGGCATTCCTCGGAATTCTGGTCGGGGAGTCCAAGAGAGCAGAGAATGCGCGCAAAGAGCTTCTGATGACGGCGCGGATAGCGGTGTACGGGCAGTTTCTGGCGGCGACGTCTCGCATTCTGAGCAACGCTTTAGACCGGGCCTCGAACTCAGCGTCAACTCGAGATGAAGCTGCCGCACATGAACTGAACCGAATCATCGCGGAAATACAAGTGATCGGCGGGGTCGGTGTCCGGGCGGCTCTCAAGGACTTCCTTGAACATGTCTCTGATGCCGAACAGTCAGCCGCCGACCACGGCCGCGAATCCCGGATAGCACAGGACATCCTCGCAAGAGACAACTTCTACAACGTTCTCAGGTCTGTGACACGGTCGAATCTGGAGGCGACGATCAAAGCTGATTGTTCGGCACTGGAAGACGCGATGCACACGGAACTGGGCGTGTGAAAGCGAGCCCGCGAAGCCGCCGACACCTGTGACGGGAGTGATTGTCCTCATTGTTCGGGCAATTGATGTTCGACAACTCGCCACGCTCGCGATCATTGTTTCGTGTCGAAAAAGAACAGACTGCGATTCGCATTCACTCTCCAGAACGGGCCTCACCAGTATTGGACTTCGGGGTCGTGGCGAATTTGGGTGAGCAAAGAGGACACCTACATCGCCGCAGTAGGTGTTGGGGCGATCTGGAAAGCATCCCTCCACGGCGACGCGGCATGGAGAATCGCGATGACCAGTGAGCATGCGCGCTCTCCGTCACCTGTGATGGATCCCGCGATCGGCCGGAACATGTGGGAGTTCGAACCAGTTCCCTTCGAGAACGGCATGCGGATGGCCTTTGCCATTGCACCGTTTCGCGGGTCGTATGCGCCGGCAGAACTCGACTCGAAGGAGATACACGTTGGTGTCAATGACAGCTGGGACGAGATCACCGTCGTGTATCTCTGGATGACCGAGCCCGGGATCGAATTTGAGCCGGAGCGTCTCATCGGTGGGCCGTTGTCGCTCGCCAGTGGTCGACAGGTTTGGGTTACAGCGGGCACCGAGCCGCTGCTACAAAAAGAGGAGCACGGCAACACCGGATCGATACTCGAACCCCAGATACCCGGACAGCACGACGTGCGGGCGCCGGGATTTATTGTGCGTGGTTACAAATTCGGTTAGGTAGTCGGCACGTTCGCGCCATCGCAGGCTCGGCAAAGGTTCACAGAAGACGTAGGAACACGAACATGACTGGAGAAACATCTCAGCACCTCCAGTGATGATGTCTATCCGATCCGATACCTACAGCCGCGGACCACGGCACCGATGGGCAGCATGTGTACGAACGACGGCGCCGTCGACAAGGGCCAAGCGCTATTGGGGTGTCCACTGCCACGCAAAGGCGTCATCGCTCAGCTGCGGGATCCAGCCGTCTGCGAAGGGCTGACCCGTTTCCAGGGATTCGGCGAGATCTGAGAGCATCGCACTGATCGAAGTCCACTGCGGCCCAGCGTCGTCCGCGTTCTCGCGGGCGTACTCGGTCACGCAGCCTGATAGTGGCCCTTGCCTTGTGTCGCAGAACAATTCGTATCCGTCACGGTCGGCGAAGGTGATGTAGTCCGGGAGGAACTTTCCGCTGGGGGTTCCTGCCGGCTGAGCGCGATCCGACAATGAGGGAACACTTTCGGGGACATCGGGCAGCTCGTACACTGCCGGGGCTCCGCGGTGATGAGCCAACAGGGCATCCAGATTGAGCATGTCGTGTTGGGGGAGGAACTGCATCCAGGCGCCGGGGGCGAAGCCGTTCTGGACCGAGTAGAGGTCTTTCAATTCGGTTGGCCATGCGATTCCGGTCTGTGCCTCGGCTCGATCTATTTCCGATTGCGTGGCTCCGGGGGCGAATGCATCCAGCGCGTGCGGCGATCCGCTGGCGGAAAACCAGGCGGTAATTCGTTCCCACTGTCGGCGCACATCTGTTGGTTCGGTGGCGCTGCGAGCACGGATATCCGTGGCAGCATCGTGCTGCTCGCCTCCTGGGCGTGAGGGAATTGGGAGCCGTCCTGCGTCGCTGTAGACATCGCGGACTTCCACCTTGTCACCTGACTTGAACAGGTGAATTGGCTCGAACTCTGTCACGGGCCAGATCTGAATGAATGCTTCAGGGTTGGTTCGGTCGGAGTCCCGGTTGCGCACCGATGCGCGGATTCGATAGAAGCCGAGGGGTAGGCGGTCGAGGTAGCCGAACTCCATAATCTTCTCGCGACTGAGCCTCAACGGGGGGAGCCCCGAGACAACGCTCTCGATCGTGCCTTCTTCGATGGTCTCCCACTCGTCGGCCTGTGGAGGACCTGGATCTTCGTCCACCACATCCACGGTGATTCGGACCGGGCCGGCGGTCGAGCTCAGCGCCAACCGGGCGACGACTGGGCTCAGTCCCAGAATTTTGCCGTAGGTATGGACGTAGGGTTCACGCGGTATCGGTCCGAGAACGAATACCGGTGCATCGAACTCGACTGTCGCCGTGATGGCCATACAACCCCTCATTCCTGTCCTAGTTCAGTTTCCCACCATAAATATGACCATGCTGGAGAGTGGAACAATACGTGCATGGGACCACGAAGCAGCACCTCTTCCAGCGATCGCTTGATTCCCGTTTTAATCGGGTATGGGCTGGTCGCGGGCTTGTTCGCCGCTGCGTGCTGGGTATACGTCCGCGGGCCGCGTGACACCATCAACCCTGACGCCGCCCCTGGGGTGTGGACAATTCGATTCGGAGGCGTCGAATCGTCCCCTTCTCCTTTTCCTGCACTTATCATCGGCGCCGCTCTAGGTGCGTTGGCTGCCTATCTTCTTGCCCAGTCTTTACGATCTCAAGGCTACTATTTAAAGCATGGCGCGGACGCGCGAGTATCGAATCTTTTGATTCTTTCCATATTTCTTGGTCTTCTCACCGGATTAGCTGCATATGCAAATCTTGCAGTCAACGCGCCTCGGAGATTTTGGGTCGCAGAAACCACGCAGCCGTTGATCATCGATGCCGATCCAATTTGGCTGACCATCCCAGCGATCGCGGTCGGTTCGACGCTCTTCTGCGGCGGTATTGCATCATTTTGGTGGAGACTGGGCCGAAATCGTTCGCGGTGACGCAGCCCGGCCCGCCTGAAGAGACGTTTTCATGTCAGGCGGGCCGGGGAGTCACTGCCGGGTTAGGGGTTGCCGGCGTATACGTAGAACGGGTCGTAGGCTCGAATTCTATTCTTTGCGTAGAACCACGACAATTGTGCGCCTGCGCTTCTGTTTTGACCGGAGTCGATCAGGCACACGCTGTAGCCCCCCACGGTCGACATGTCACCTGGGGTCATCTGGTTGATTCCGTTGTGTTGCGGAACAGCACAGTTGGCGAAAGTTCGCCCCTGACCGCCGTTGCGACCGCCCTGGTCTGTGGATGCGAATGGGTACTCATCGCAGTCCATGCCAGTCGGGCGAGGACCCGTCACGTGCCCGCAGGATCCTCGACGATTGGCAGCGATGTCCGACTCGGAAGTGATGCGGGTGAGCGGAGTTCCTCCCTTGGCGCCGGGGAGATTCGTTTGCTGAGCGCGACGGACGTGCGCGGCGAAATCTGCATTGCTGCGAACCGACCAAACAGGTCTCGTATCGCGGAATACACATCCGGATTTGTTCCGTAGTCCCGGTTCGCTGTCGCACCTGATTTTCGGCGCCAGCTGTACAAACATCCCTGACCCCTTTGAGGACTTGATACCTATCGTCCACACGATGTCAGTCCATTTCGTGATTCCACCTGCCGAGACGTCGAGATTGTAGACAGCAGTGGATGTGTGCGTAGCTCCAGGGAAGTAGGACAAGGCGAAGCTGTTACTTCCGCTGACCTTGGAGCAAGACGGAATATTGGTACACAGGGCATTTCCGGTGAACAATGCTGTGACTCCGTCGCCGGTGGCAGAGTTCAAGGTAATTGTGTATTCGCTTGTGAAAGTTGTCTTGTTCCACCACAAAGGAATCTTTCGGTCAACGGTGGCATTGACTGAACCGATTATTTTTCCTTTACTGTCGATCAGATCGATATCAGCGTTTTCCGAGATGCACGAGTACTGGGCGCTGCCTTTCCATATATCCGAGGTGTGGGGGATGTTATTGGTGCACCACGCGGGGACCGTACTTGCGCGACTTTGGGCCGGTGCCCCTTCTGGGGTTGCTTCTGTGCTCGGTTCGGGCGTGGCCGCGGGAGGCGAAGTGACCGTCTCGGAGGTGGGCTCCGTTGTCTCCGATGTCGGGGTCACCGATTCCGTCGTCGACTCGGCAACCGAGGTCGAAGTGGTTGTTTCCGAGGTGGGCTCCGTCGTCTCGGACATCGATGTCACTGATTCCGTCGTCGATTCGGCAACCGAGGTCGGGGTAGCCGATCCAGAGGTGGGAGCCGCCGATTGCGATGTCGGTGTCAGCGATTCCGTCGTCGATTCGGCAACCGAGGTCGGGGTAGCCGATCCTGAGGTGGGAGCCGCCGGCTCCGATGTCGGGGCCTCCGATTCCGTCGTTGACTCGACGACCGGGGCAGATGCGGTTGTCTCCGAGGTGGGAGCTGCCGGCTCGGACGTCGGTGTCACCGATTCTGTGGGGACTTCAGGATCAGTCGTGGGGGACGTCGCCTCTGGTGGAGCGGTGCCCGTGACGCGCATGCACCACACGGGCTCGGTAATTTCTTCGACGCGGATCTCGTCGCACTTGGGGGCGATCGGTGGCTGCTCGATTCCGCGGGCTTCCGGGGCTGATTCCTCATTTGTGGAGCGTGCCGCAAAACCCAGCGGAGCTGGTGTCATGTCCTTGGGTCCGAGTTCTGGATCTGTCAACCATCCGTCGTCGCCGCAGGTACCGCAGGCCAGTTCTGATATGTCAGCATCGACGCTTTCGTTGTTGAATCCGTCGGGTTGCCATTCGATGATGCCGTTTTGGAACTGCTGACGAAAACCGTTCCCGACGGGGAATTCGTCTCCGGTCGGGAAACCCCAGGTGCTGGTTTGGAACCCTGATTTGGACCAGGTGTCGTAGATTTCGCCCTGAATGATGTGTGCACCGTACTGCGGGGTCCAGTAGATGCTGCCGCGCTCGAAGTGGTTGAGTGCTCCGCCGGTGACTGCGATCTCACGGGAGGTCGGGTAGCCCAGGGGGCCTCGCTCGTAGTTTTGCTGGCCCCATTTGGTGCGGATGTCGCCACCGATTTGGTTCGCCTTGTTGGTACTCACGCGCTGGTGCCAGTAGATCGAACTCGAACCGAACGCCTGCCAACGACCATTATCTGCCGCGTCAGCTTCTGGGCCCGTGGGGTTACCCCATTTGCTCGGGCCACCGATGGCGATGTATTCCTCGAGGATCTTGCCGCCGACACAGAAATTTCCGAATTTCGGGTCGTCGTTCAGACAGTCGATATGTGCCGCGGCTGGAGGCGCCAGTGCTACGCCGAGACTGGCGAACAGAGTCATCGCCACGGCGGATGTGGTGGCCTTCGCCCAGATGCTGCGGGTTCTTCGTTTCCGCTGTGCTCTGGCTCCTGGCGGAGAAATTGTCGGCAATGACATGCGTGCTCCGGTTCCTGTGAATTGACTGAGCGAACGCTGTGACTTTAAGTCCAGACAGGTCGGTATGTAGTTAGTGTCACTAAAATGACTTTGGTCCCGAAGGTCCGTTTTGCCCTACAAACGCAGGTAAGTGCTTCGAGCGGGACCTGCCGACCCTTCGGGCGGGTCTAGATCCTTGGCCCTCGGCGCTGGTTCTCTTGTTCGACGTGTTGGGCGATGGTGTGGTGGTGCTCGATCGTCGCTTGTTCATGCTCGACGCGGTGTTGCTCTTCGCGGTGCTCGTCCATGCGGTCGTGCAAGGCGTCGATGTCACGGTGGACGCAGTTGAACGGTGCGATGTCCGCCTTGTTCTCGGGGCGGTCGCCGGCGACTGAGGTGGTGTCGGTGATGTCGTAGCGCTCGCGGTATGCCTGGATTTCGGCGGCGGTGCGATCCCACTTCGCTGCCATCTCTGGGTCTTCGGGCCGGGCTTCGAGGTGCTCGGTGAAGCGCAGTTCGGGGTCGTTGCTGCGCTGCTCATCGGTGCTGATGCGGCGGGTGTTCGCGGTGTGTTCTTCGGCGATGTCGGTGTAGGTGGCGTCGAGCTGCTCGGCGAGTGTGGGGTCGACGAGGTGGGCGTCGAGGTCGGGGGAGGCCACCCAGTGCGGTGCAGCTGGGTCGACAGGCGCTGATGCCTGCGGCGCGATGGCGTCGAGTGCGTCGGTGATACCGGTGACGTGGGCGGTGGAGTGCGCGACGGCTTCGATCGTGCTGCACAGGTCGTCGATGTCGAAGCCTGCGTGGGTGACGAGTTCGCGGATGCGGCCTACTGCTGCGTTCCACCTCGGGTCTTCGGCGCGTTCGGCGGCGGCGATCGCGGCGGGGAAGTGTTCGCGCAGGATCTCGTCGTGTTCGGCTGCCCAGCGGGTGTTCGCCTTCTCGGCCGCGCTGGTGATGGCTGGTGCCATGTCTTTGATGAGGTTCGCTGCGGTGACGTCTTCGCCGCGTGCTGCGAGTTGCTGCGCGTGCCAGGAGAGAACTGCCTCGGGTGCGATGCCGGCGAGTGCTGCTTTCCGTAGGTGGCGGCCGAGTCGCTGCGCGCTGGCTTCGGCGAGGATTCGATCTGCCATGGCTGGTTCGAAAGCTTCCCGCACGGGGCGGTGGATGCGGGTGGTGTCGAGTTGCGCCCGGGTCTCGTCGTAGCGGCGGATGGTCGCGCCGATGCCGTCGATGCGCTCGTGTTCGGGGCGGGCGGCGGCGTAGCGGTCGGCGAGGATGCGGGCGTAGTCGTCGAGTTCTTTGTCGGTATTGGTGGTGCGTGGGGGCAGTGGGGGGAGCGTGGTGTCTGCATGCTCGGCTGCTGCTTCTGCTGCGACTTGGGTGGCTTCGATGATGCGGGAGTTCAGGACTCGGGCGACATCGCGGGCGGTGTGGAGTTCGCCTGTTGCGAGTGCGTCGTTGAGGATGCGGCGGGCGCTGTCTCCTCGGTCGTGTGCCTGTCCGAGAGTGGTGCGGAGCGCGGCGAGGCTGCCGGGGTTTTCGGCGGCGATCGTCGCGAGTAGTGCTGCGGGCAGCGCCCGGTCGAGGACTTCGTCGAGCCAGCGATCTCGTAGTCGGCTGTGTGCGGCGTGGTACGCCTCGCGGAGTCGTTCGGGGCTGCGGGCGTGTTCGAGTGCGTCGCGGATCTCGGTGATGGCGGCTTTGTGGCCGTTGTCATTGGCGAGGATGTGGGTGAGGACTTCGCGGGAGTTCGGAGTCTGGATCTCGGAGAGGTGCATCCCTTCGGTGTCTTGGGTGACGCCGGGTTCGACGGGTACGTACAGGTGGTTTTCGGTGCGGCCGCGGGTCGTGGCGACGTAGAGGCCGGGCCGGTTGGTGCTGTGTCCGATGGTGGTGTGGGAGGTGTCGACGGTGATGCCTTGGCTGCGGTGCACGGTGGCGGCGTAGCCGAGTTCGGTGTTCCGCTTCACGTACCGGGCGGGCAGGGTGATCGTGCCCTCGTGGGTTTTACTGCGCAGGTTCAGTGAGCCGTTCTCGTTGACGGCGGTGACGGTCCACAGGTCGCCGTTGCGGACGAACATGTTGCGACGTTTGCCGCCCTTGGTGCGAAGACGTCGGTTGTTCTTGCGGGTCAGGACGATGTCACCGACTCCGGCGTCGAGTTCGTCGGACAGGGTCACGGTGTGTTCGACTTTGGCGGTTCCGGCGGCGCGGTAGTGCGCTTGGATCGCGAGGTTCACTTCGCGGACGTCGTCGCGGGTGGAGAGCATGACGATCGAGGTTTTCCCGGCGTCGATGTCGGCGAGGTAGGCGGTTGCCGCGGCGTCTTTCATTTCGGCGGCGGTGCCGTCGTGGACCCATCCGCGGGCGTAGAACAGCTCCAGGCTGCTCTCTTCGCCGTGGCGCAGAGCGAGGGAGTTCTCGGCTTGTTCGGTGTCTTTGCCGAAGCGCACGACGACGGTGAGTTCGGGTGCGTTGGTTTCTTCGGCGAGCAGTCGCAGCGCTCCGCCGGTTTCGACGGCGTCGAGCTGGTTCGGGTCGCCGAGTAGACGGACCACGGCGCCCTTGGCTGCGGCGATTTCGGTGATGGCGGCGAGGTCTTTGGTCGATGCCAGGGATGCTTCGTCGACGAGCAGCATCGCCCCGGTGGGGATCTCGATGTGCTCGGGGAGTCTGCGCGGTTCGTAGTTCTCGAGGCCGCGCCACGGGTACGTCAGGGTCGCGAGGGTGTGGGCGGTGGTGCCGATTTCTTCGCCCAGGGTTTCGGCCGCGACGGCGGATGGTGCGAGCGCGATGACTTCGTATCCGGCGGCGGTCCAGGTGTCGGTGACCGCTTTCATCGACGTCGTCTTGCCGGTGCCGGCCGGGCCGATACCGACGGCGAGGAGTGTTCCGGCGCCGACGAAATGCTCGGCAAGCTCGCGCTGTCCGGCGTTGAGTGGGTGATCGCTCGTGCGGGCGATTTTCTCGACGACCTTGTCGAGTCCGGCTTGCGTCGCTATGTAGGCGGTCGGTGTTCCGGTGGCGGCGAGCATGGATTGCTCGGCGGCGATGACACCTTCGGAGGTGTGCAGTGCGGCGCCGTGTCGTTCCAGGATGAACTCGCCGTTGCGGCGTCGCAGTACCTCGGGTGCGGCCGGAAGATCGGCGGCCGGCATGTGCACGGACTCGGTCAGAACGTGGGCGGTGACGGCGTCGATTGCCTCTCGGCGGGCGCTGTCGTCGGGGAAGGTGACGGCCGCGAAGTTTGCTTCGACGGCGCTGTGAATGTGGGTGATTGCCCAGCTTGCGCGGACGTTCTCGAGCCGGTCGAGCACGCGGGCGGCTTCGACGTCGACGCTGTCAGCGCCGCGCATGGTGGTCTGGCTGAGAGTTCCTGTGGCGTGGGCGTCTTGGATGTCGCGCCAGTGTTGTGCGAGGCCGTCGACGTGTTCGGGCGTGCCGAGGATCTGGGCGGATCTGGTGACCCAGTTGTGCTGCATTTCGCGCAGGGTTTCCGGTTCTTGCTTACCGGCGCGGGTGTCGAGGTTCGCTTGCTGGTAGAGCGCGTACATCGCTTTGGGGGAGGGCATCCGGCCGTGTGAGGCGCGGTAGTCCGCGACGAGTTGATCGCGGCGAGCTTCGATCTGGGTGCGGCGTGAGGAGAACATTTCGCACAACTCTTGCGGAACTGCGGCCAGCTCTACGATGTCCTGGCGGCCGCGTCCGGTGGAGCGTTCGGTGAGGTCGAATCCGAGTTCGGTGTGCAGCTTCGCCATCACGGTCGCGTTGTAGCGTTGCGAGGCCGGCACGCCGTAGCGGTGCAGGGTGGACCCGTCGAGGGCACGCCATTTTCCGTCGTTTTCGGTGCAGACCTTGATGGAAACGACGGCGTGGGTGTGCAGGTTCGGATCCCCGGCGCGGGAGTCGTAGTGGTTGTAGAGGGTGGCGACGAGTCCGGTGGTGTCGTGCACTTCCTGGCTGGTGGCGCCGGTGCGGGTGAAGCACGCTTCCTGCTCGATCCAGCCGAGGGTGTCGGTGACGGTTTCGTGGTGGATGCGTTCGATTGCGCGGCGAGTGTCGTCGTCGGCGAGTGCCCACATCGTCGACACGCTCTTGGGTGGGGTGAACACCAGGTCGTAGCCTGCGACGGGTTGACGGACGCGGGATTTCTGGGCGCTGATCCATGACCACAGCTCGCGATTGTCTTCGGCTGCGCGGCCGTGCGTCTGCTCGAACAACCGGGTTCCGACGCTCTCCATGAGCGCCGCTGAATCGGCTTTCGACGGTCGGCGTCCGTTGTCGGCGGCGAACTGTTCGAGAGCGGCGCGATGTTCGGTCAGGAGCGGGATGTCGTTGGTGAACTTGGGAAACTTACGCCCGAGCCGGGCAGCTTTGACGGCGGCTTCGGGCTTGGCGCCCGCTGCGATGAAGTCCTCGATCATCGCGTCGGCGTTCGGGTGCATTCCCTCGCCGAACAGTGCCTTCATCTGCGGTTCGGAGACGCTCTCCCCAGTACCGATCCGGTCCGCGGGATCGACCACTACGTCGGCGTCCATGCGCGCCAGGTCGTTCAGCCCTGCGCCGAACCAGGTGCCCGGTGGGGTGCCGTGGGCGGTGTAGTAGTCGGTGAGTTCTTGCCCGTGCTCCAGCTCGCGGTCAGCGGTGGCGACCTGCTTCGTCAGGTACTCGTAGCCATCGCCCGCGTGCAGTACGTGGAGCGTCATCACAAGGCCACCATAGTCGCCGCAGGCGGCCTGGTGGAGGGCAGACACCCCCAAAGTCTGAAATTCAGCAAGAGGTGTGTCTGAATTTGTGGGTCTGGCTGAGTGAAACGAAGTGCATTTGGTGAGGAACGAACTGCTGGTGCTGAGGGAAGCGAAGTGTTTGAAAATGTGGATGAGCTGGATGGATAGATGGTTTGACATGGCGATGTGTGAAAAGGTTCAGTTGAGTTGTGATGGCTGGCCGAAGTTTTTGAGCCGGGAACCGTTAGGTGGGCGGAACAATTGATGGCCGATCGCCGCTGCCGGCGGTATGGTTTGCGGCATGGTGTCCTCAAATTCATCCACGGTCAGCGCGAGGGATCGGGCACGCGCAGCGAATGCCGCCCGTCTCGCGGAAGAACAAGAGCGATTGAAGAAGGTCGAGGACGATCTCGTCCGGTTCTTCAAAGCGCAGGAGTCGCGGGAGAAGATCAGCAACGATGCGCGGGCACGTATCGAGCGCATCCGTGAAGAAACCGAGACAAAGATTGCGGACGCAGATCGTTCCGGTGCAACTGCGATTGCGGATCTCAAGTCCCGCGGTGAAACGGTGGCGAGCATCGCGCAGCTGACCGGCCTGACGACGAGTGAAGTCAACAAGTTGCTGCGGTCGGCCAAGCCGAAACAGAAGTCGGAAAAGGCGCCCGCCGGCAAGGCCGCGGCGAAGGACGATTCTTCACCTGCGCCTGCTTCGCCCTCGTCGACTGATTCTGCCGCGCTGGCGTCGTAGAAGCGATCAGCAAATCAATGCCGGCCTTCGCGGTTTTCCCCGGTTGGGTGTCAGCGACCGATTGTGTGTTGCCTGAGATCGAGCGGAGCGGGAACAGAAATCTCGGGCATCCACATGAGGGATATCGCTGTCCCCGGTTGGGGGAAACCGCGGCCGACTCGTCGGCAACTCTCACAAGCGTTAGGGGTTCGTTCTGATGGCGGACGTCCTAACGCTTCCGGCGCTCGGCGATCCGGAGCGGGAGCGTTTCGACCGGTTCATCGTGCGCGGACCTGGCGAGCGAGATTGCCATTTTTGGACCGGCAGTATTTCTGATGACGGGTACGGAAGATTTTGGTTGATGCGCGATGGGCGGCAGCGAGTTGTGCGTCCGCATCGGTACGCGTTGATGCTCGAACTTGGTCGGCCGTTGACCGATTCCGAGTTCGCGATCCACGAGGTGTGCGACAACCCGATCTGTGTCAGGGCGACGACGAGCATCGCCGGTCGTCCGCATGTAGTTGCGGGCACGCAATCGCAGAATCTTGCGGGGATGAGCGCGAAAGGTCGCGGCGGCGGCCGGGGGCAGAGCTGGCATTGGTACGGCCCGGATCGCGCCGCCCGCGCGGCACGATCGCGTGCGATACGAGATGCGTTGCGGAATGGATGGGATGCGGACGCGGTGGAGTCCGCTTTGCTGCGCACGGACACTCCGACACTGTTTTGACGACCGAAAGGCATGTAGATGACTGAGAACGGCGTTCCGCGTGAGCGGTCTGAGGTGGAGGCTTCTCTATATCAGGCAACGAAGCATGTGAATGTGATTACCGACGCGGATCTCGCGGCCGTTGTCGAGGGATTGACTGGCGAGTCTGTTGCGCGCGAGCGGATCGATTTCGCGTTTCCCGCGCCGGGGACCACGGATCATTTGTTCGATTGATCTTCGGTGCGCCGCATTGCATGGGTGGCGCGCTGGGGAGTTGGCGCAGCGGTTGTTCGGGCTCGATGCCCGAACAACCGCCACTGCATACGGGAGCGGCCCCGACTTCTTCGCGAAGTCGGGGCCGTTGTTGTTTTTCAGCTGTCGAGATTGTCGACGTCGACGCCGAAGGATCGCGCTGCCTCGGCGCTGATCGCGTGGAGTTGCGTGGTGACTGCGGCGGGTGAGACTGCGTGCTCGAGTGCGAAGTCGAGCAAGTTGCGCAGTGGGGTGTCGTGTTCGCCGTTGCCGTCGATTACTGCGGCTTGGGCGGCCTCCAGTGCGATGCCGGTACTGGGCCCGTCGCCGCTGATGTATGAGCAGTACGCCGCGACGGTGAGAATCTGGATGCGGGCGTTGCCGCGTACCTGGCGGGCGATTGTCGCGAACGCGTGGGCAGCGGCGTGCTCGTTTCCGTTGGCGGTGAACATCAGGGCATCGCGTGTGGTGGGGCTGATAGTGGCGCACAGTCCGACACGGGCGGCCAGCTCGGCGTCCGGGTTGCCCCGTGTGCGGATGAGTGTCGCGAGTTCGGTGACGGCGAGGCGAACGAAGTCCGGTCCCTGCGCGTGCAGCGCTGCGTGTGCGGGTGCGGTGTCCGCTTCGACGGTAACGGCGTAGCGGGCGGCGATGTCCTCGCGTGAGGCTGCGGTGGTGCGACCTTGTTCGACGGCGTTGTGAATGCTCAACGTGGAGGCGTTCGGGTCTTCGGTGAGTCCGGTCGCGTACGTGTCGAGGTCGGTCCACAACGCTCCGGCTTCGAGCGCGGTGACGTGCAAGGCGAGCATGTCGTGGATTCCGGCGTCCCGGAATCCCTGGCGCAGGATCGCGATCTGATCGAGCGCGATGACTGCGGCGGCGTCTTCGGCGACGGCAACGCAAATCGTGGCGGTGGTGTCGGCGCGTGCAGCAGCTTCGAGGTACGGGGCCGGATCGAATTCGGCGCCCTCGCCTGCGGCGGCGTCGGTCCGCGCGACAAGGGCAATCTGCTTGGTGGTTCGGCCGTCGACGATTTCGTCTTTGAGCATGATCACGATGACCGATGCGGTCGGGATGAATCCGAGCATGGTGGGGATGGAGGCAAGTACCTCGGTGGCGGTGTTCAAACGGATGCGCTGCATGTCGTTCCCCTCGCTGATGAAAGTGACCGGGCCGGGTGCCCCGCCAATTTTTTTCGCCTTCTGGCAAAGGAGAATCGCGTCGGCATGAGGGGGCCGGAGTGCCACCCCTGGGCCGAGAAAATTTCGGCGGGAGCTTGCGAGTGACGAAAATTTCTCGGAGCCATCGGCCGGCGCCGCCGCCAGGGGTTGCGCGCAGGTCACCGCCGACGAGAATCGGAAGGCCAGAAGGAGAACAAAAAGATGCTCTTCATCAGGACGCAGCGAAGCGGAGTTCATTTCGGGGGACACCGAAGGTGGCCGGCCGCCGGGCAGGCGTCACCTTTGCGCCGGCCGCGTGCAGTCGCGGCACTCCCACTGACCACCGACGCGGGTACAGGTGCGGCTCTGCTCGCACAGCCAGCACCGTTGATTGCGCCGGGTCAACAACTGCGGTCCGGTCGCGGCGGGCCGCGCGGGTTCGGTGGTCTCGGTGCACTCTCGCTCGGATACGGGCCTGATCATGTCGCCGAAGATGCGGCGGCACTGCGAGCAGATTTCTCCGTCCTCGGCCACGATGTTCGAGCCTCCCGCGAGAACGCATCCGGTGAACATCTGCGGATCCACCATCGTCTCTGCCTTCGGGGTGTTCACCATCGGAATCGGATTCCGTGTGGTGCGGCGGCGCGCTCGACTCGGCCGTAAACACGATTCACGCGTGAGGGTGCGATCTGTCCGGCGTCGTAGGCGCGGCGGGTCGCGACGGCGAGCAGGGCGACGGCTTCGCGGGCGTTCACTTCGTGCGCGAGGGTGAGCCACCCGATTTCCGCTTGCATCCCTACCGCGCTCGTGGCTGCGCTTCTGCGATCTGTGTCATGACTGCCTTCCTTCAGGAACTCTCGGACCGACTGTCTCTATATACCGGCTTGGTGCCGGTGTCCCGCAAGATGACGGACAAGACTGGACAGAGTAGGACAGTGTTTCTCGGTTGGGCGCGCGTAGCGTGATCCGAGTTATGAAACGCATAACGCCCGCTTGGGCGTTATGCGAATGCGAACGGGGAGAGTGCATGGCGGAAAAATTACTTCGGGTGCGGTGGGGTCGTCTAGCAACTGGTTGGGCGCTGATGTTCGCCGCCGCACACTTCTACTGGGCACTCGGCGGTCAGGTCGGTTTAGACGTGTCTGCCGGGCCAGAGCTGGCCGCTAATCGCCCGTCCTGGTTCGTGGCCGGCGGTCTGTGCGGCGTCGGACTCTTGCTGCTGGCGGGTGCTGGCGTGGCAATGCTGCTCGACGGAGCCTCGTCGGTCCTACCTCGATCAGTACGTGGGGCGCGATTGCTTGTGTCCGCTGGAACGCTCGCCGCCGCGATCACGCTTCTACGTGGTGTCGGCCTGGAGCTGCTGATGATCACCGGAGTTGTCCAGGCAGGTGAGGGCATCACCGAGGCGCAGATTTCTTGGACCTGGATGGTCTGGAACCCTTGGTTTGTACTAGGAGGCACCTTCTTCGCCGCCGCGACACTGCGTTTTTGTAGGTATGTCAGAGTTCCAGCCGAGGGATGCTGCGGTGAGTAAGACCGCGAGCAGTGGCCCGTGCCCGGCCACGTGATATGGCAAGCGGATCCCAGTTCGCCTGGCGGGTAGGCAATGCATTCGGGTTGCCGAGAACCATGCCCTCATGCACTTCGGACAGTAGCGGACGGTCAAGGATCGTCGCAGCACATGCGATTCCGCTGACCATCACACCAGTGACGCCGCTGCCGTACCGGGTGCTTTGACCGACGACGTGCAAGCCGCGGACACCGGTTGTGGTGTCCGGCCTACGCCCGGGGCGCCCCCACTCGGCCAAGCCGAACGGAGTGCCGCCGGCGTCGTCTGGAAGATGCCGGCAGCAAACGGAGGGAAGAAGCTCCGGGCAGGCACGATGCCAGCGACTGGGACCAGTTGAAAACCCGTCGTTTGGGCCAAGTGCGCGGTGACTTCGTGCAGTTGCGGAACACGATCGGCAGGCATCGCGATCCGTCGGGCCGACGCGCGGTATTGCGCGCACGCCAACTCTTCGTGCAGGCTAGACAGCTTGCCGAAAACGGTACGCCATAGATCGTTCTCTTCCGGCGTGTACTCAACTTCTGGAACCGGGGTACCAGCACAGTAGTCGAGGGCAAATTGCACGCGCTGCGCCCTGACATTCTGATAATTATTGACATGGAAGCAATCGTTCATGTCCAGGTTATCGTCCACCTGGATCGTCCTCTCGTTCGCATTTATCCCTCAGCGCATAGTGAGGAACCAAATCCTCGAAAAGCGGAAAGTAAACTGATTTCCGCAGAGATGTCAGAACCGAAACAGTACGAAAACGATGAGCTACTGTCTCACTTCCTCTGTTACTGCTCGCCCGGAAGCGCGTCATCGCCACTACGGTTGGGCTCGACGGAAAAAGTGATTCCGTTCACCTCGAACGACGATGCTGCCGGAGGGGCACCGCTGGTCTCGTCGTTGCGAAGCATCAGCACCTCGTCCCGGTGATCGAGTTCGATCCGTTTGGAACCCTCGAACACGGCGGTGTATTCGTCGAATGCGGTCGCTGAAAAAGACCGCCCGGAGCGCTCACGGAACCAGGGCACGAGACCGCGTCGCCCGAGCCAGAGCAAGCCACCTTCGATTAGGGCAAGTCCGATCAGCAATAAACCGAGGGCTGGTAACGCCAACCCGACCAACGCCACGGCCATATGCCCCCATCCTCAGCTTTGAATTATTCGCTGCACCCCTACGCTAATCGCTGCTTGCTGCGATCGGCGGGGAACTACGCGTCTCGTTCTGTCCAGTGTCGTCCCGAATCTTGCGCGGCGTCCCCGCGCATTCGACCATGTCCAACAGTGAGATCAATTGGCCCACCCGAACCTCGGGCGAGATCGGCCACGCGATGATCGGTTGGGAAGTTAGATGAAGGTTTCGCTCGGTAGTGGTCGATGTGTCGTCATGCCCGATAATCGCTCGCCGCGACGATCGACATGTGTCCGATCGGAAGGTAAGAGTCCGCTCAGCTCGCTTCCTACCGAAATTCGAACATCACAACTTGCCGGTGAATCTATTTCGCCTAACCGTGGGGAGCTGCAATGATTCCTCTGTCTCATGCACAGCGGCGAATGTGGTTTCTCAATAGACTTGAGGGGCCCAACGCGGTCTACAATATGCCCGTCGTGCTGCGAATTCACGGCGACCTCGACCGCGTGGCATTGACCGGCGCAGTCCGTTATCTCATCGACCGGCACGAACCTCTACGCACCGTATTCGCGGAACAGGACGACGTTCCGTACCAGCGGATCCTCTCGACGGCCGACATCGACTTCGAAGTGACGATCGTTGATATCACCGACTCCGAACTCGAAGATCGCGTCGCTGAAATCGCGAGTCACGTCTTCGATCTGTCCACCGAAGTCCCAATTCGCGCCGCACTGTTCGGACTGTCCGAACATGACCATGCACTTGCCCTAGTCATCCATCACATCGCGGGCGATGGATGGTCAATGGGTCCGCTGGCCCGAGACCTGGCGGCCGCGTATGTGTCACGCTGCACAGGACAACCGCCGATGATCCCCGATCTACCAGTTCAGTACACCGACTACACATTGTGGCAGCAGGAGTTGCTCAAAGGGGAAGACAACCCGGACAGTCTGGTAGGAGAGCAGATTGCATATTGGCGCCGCGCCTTGGTCGATCTGCCAGACGAACTGCGCCTACCTACTGACCGTCCTCGTCCTACCATCACTACAGGCCGCGGCGGCAACGTGCCGTTCCGAGTCAACGCCGATCTGCACCGCAGTCTGCTAAGCGTTGCGGGGGCGAACGACGCTACGCTGTTCATGATCGTGCACACCGCGGTGTCAACGCTATTGACAATGCTCGGCGCTGGGACCGATATTCCCATCGGAACGCCGATCGCGGGACGAACCGAAGAAGACCTGCACGATCTCGTCGGATTTTTCGTCAACACAGTAGTGCTCCGCGTCAAAACAGGCGGCGATCCGTCGATACGCGATCTGATCGCCCAGTCCAGGAATACCGCGTTAGCGGCCTACTCCAATCAGGACCTTCCGTTCGAGCGATTGGTGGAGATCCTGCGGCCCGATCGAGCAGTTGATCGGCATCCGCTGTTCCAGGTGCTGTTGGCATTCCAGAACAACGCACTGCCTCGGCTGGAGTTACCGGGATTGGTCGTTACTGGGGAGCAACTCTACACAGGTACCGCGAAGTTCGACCTTGCGTTCAGCATCGGGGAAACCTTCGATGTGGATGGAAGCCCGAACGGGCTTGACGGCTCTGTCGAATACTCGGCCGACCTGTTCGACCAGGCCACCGTAGCAACTCTCGGACGTCGGCTCGAGCGGGTGCTAGCGGCCATTGCGACCGACCCCGGGTGCCGGATCAGTGAAATCGAAGTGCTGGAGCGAGACGAACGTCAAGCCGTGCTGCACACGTGGAACGACACGAACGTGTCAGTCGACGAAGTGGGGTTCGCCGAGATGTTCGCCGCCCGTGTCCGTGCCACGCCAAACGCACCCGCCATCATCAGCAGTGCGCAGACGCTCGACTACGCCGAACTTCACGCCCGTGCATGTCGGCTTGCTGGCATCCTCCGTAGTCATGGCATCGGACCAGAATCGGTCGTGGCACTGATGCTGCCACGGTCGGTGGATCTGATCATCGCTGTTGTAGCGGTAATGGAGGCGGGTGCAGCATATCTGCCAGTGGACCCAGACTATCCACAAGAACGGATCGAATTCATGATCCGCGATGCACATCCGGCATTGCTGCTCGTGAACTCCGACGACACGCATCAGGCACTCGACATCTCGGTTGCAACAATGTCGGTCACGTCGATATCGGAGCTAGACGAGACATCACAACCTGACTTCGACGCTGATCTTCTGACCCGTCGAAAGCGCACCCGCCTCGATACCTCTGCCTATGTCATCTACACCTCAGGCTCCACCGGCGTCCCCAAAGGAGTCACCGTCACCCACACGGGTATTGCCTCCCTGGTACACGCCCAGATCGACCAATTCGGTGTCGGTCCGGGTTCTCGGGTGTTGCAGTTCGCCTCGCCCAGCTTCGACGTCGCGTTCTGGGAATGCTGCATGGCGCTACTGTCCGGCGCAGCTCTGGTGGTACCTACTGCCGCCGAGGTCGTGCCGGGCCCCACACTCACGCGATTGATCCGGGAAAGTGGTGTCACACACCTGACCCTGCCGCCGTCTGTGTTGGGGGCGCTCCCCGCCGATGGCCTCCCAAGTGGACTCACGGTGGTGGTTGCTGCCGAGATCTGCCCAGCCTCTCTGGTAGAGCAGTGGTCGCCCGGACGGACGATGGTAAATGCCTTCGGGCCCACCGAATTCACTGTCATCGCCACTATGAGTGAGCCGTTGTCGGGCTCGCACAAACCACCCATCGGGGTGCCGTTACCCAACGCTCGCTGCTATGTGCTCGACGCTACCCTGCGGCCCGCACCGATTGGCGTCACGGGCGAGCTGTACCTCGCCGGCGCAGGCCTGGCCCGTGGCTATCTGCGTCGGCCTGGCCTCACTGCGCACAGGTTCATTGCTTGCCCGTTTGCGCTTCCAGGTGAGCGTATGTACCGCACCGGAGATCTAGCCCGGTGGCGTTCGGACGGGCAGCTGGAGTTTGCGGGGCGTGTTGACGATCAAGTCAAGATACGCGGATACAGAGTCGAGCCGGGCGAGATTGAGGCGGTACTCAGCACTCACCCAGCCGTACGCCAGGCTGCGGTGGTTGCCCGCGCTGATCGACCTGGGGACACGCAGTTGGTCGGCTATCTCGTGCCGGACGAGCGCGGCATCGCAACTATCGCCGCCGACCAGCAACTCTACGAGTGGCGTGCGGTATACGACACGAGCTATTCGATCGCGGGAGGCCCGCTCGGCGAGGACTTTGCGGGCTGGAACAGCAGGTGATCTTGCCGGTCAGTGTCTCGAGGATCTCGGCGGCTGCCATTCCTGAGGGTGTGATCGCGGGATACGCGGTGTCGATGGTGTTGCTGTACATCGTGTCGGTGCGCAGCTCGTCGGTCGTTGTGCTCATGTCGTTGCCCTTTCGTAGACTTTCGGGTGCGACACCGGGCGGGCTCCTACCGCCCGGTGTCGCACTGCGTTTGTGGGTGCTGCCGTCTATGCGGCTGCGGTGTCCTCGGCGGCGGCGTCCTCGGTTTCGTCGGCGTCGGGTTCGAGTGCCTCGGCGAGGGTGTGAACGGTCGTCAGGACTGCGCGGGCGGTGTCGGTGGTGACCTCGAGGTCTCCGTTTCCCCATCCGGCGATGTAGCCGATGCTGTAGTCGGTGGTGTCGAGTCCGAGCAGTCCGGCCAGGACGTAGGCGACGGATTC
>NZ_JASDCV010000031.1:0-52692 GCF_030407755.1 Rhodococcus sp. APC 3903 | reverse complement strand
ATGAGCGGGCGGGGTTGGGTCCGATCGAGGGCGGGGTGAAACCACACATCACGGTGACCGCGTCGGCGAAGGACGTGACGGATCTGCAGGCCTTGAAAGACCTCCTGCCGTCCACTGAGGAGTTGGGGTTTGCGTGGACGGATTGGGTGGGTCCGATCAGCCTCGACACTGCCCGGATGCTGGCGTGCGACTGCACCGTCACCCGGATTTTGTTGGATGAGAACGGTGTTCCGCTCGACTGCGGTAAGGAAGCGAGAACGGCGACGGTTCCGCAGCGGCGGGCGTTGGCAGTTCGTGATGGCGGGTGCGCGTTTCCGGGGTGTGGGACGCCGTCGGCGTGGTGCGATGCTCACCATATTGTTCACTGGAACGATGGTGGCCCAACAGATCTCGACAACCTGATCTTGTTGTGCGGTCATCACCACCGGACGATGCACCACACCGAGTGGCGTGTCGAGATCGGACCGGATCGGAAGACGGTGTTCTACCCACCGATGTCGGTTGATCCGCACCAGCAGCCGATCGGCGGGAACAGTCCGCCCACCGCGGCGTGAACCGCGACAACTGAAAACTCATACACCGGGGCACAACCATGCCCCGGTGTATCCGCATGCTGTGTTGCGGTGGGAGGGGCCGGCACCAATACGATCGGGGGATGAGTTCTCCGCGTGACCTTGCTGCCATCCCGAGTCCGGCGCTCGAGGGCACTGCGCTCACCGTCGTGGTCCCGGTCGGTTCTTTCGAACAACACGGACCGCACCTGCCTCTCGATACCGACACCCGGATCGCGAGAGCAGTCGCACAGGCTCTGCCCGACGTTGTCGTGGCCCCGGCCATCGAATACGGGGCGAGCGGCGAACACGAAGGGTTTGCCGGCACGATTTCGATCGGTGCCGAGGCTATGGAAACCCTCGTCGTCGAATACGGAAGGTCGGCGTTCAGGTGGACGAAGCGGGTGCTGTTCGTCAACGGCCACGGCGGAAACGGTCCCGCGCTGGCCAAAGCTGTGGCACTTCTTCGATACGAGGGACGTGACGCCGCTTGGGTGCCGTGCGCTGTTGCGGGTGCCGATGCGCACGCGGGGCACACTGAAACGAGCCTATTGCTGCACCTTTCGCCCGATTTGGTGCACATGAGCCTTGCTGAGACAGGAAATTTGTCTCCTATCGCGGACCTGATGCCAGGAATGCGTTCGGGCGGTATGGTCGCTGTGTCGCAAAACGGCGTTCTCGGCAATCCAGTCGGGGCTACCGCCGAAGACGGCGCATACATCTTCGGTGAGTTGGTAGGACGCGTGACGGATGGACTGGCCCGGTGGGAGCCTGGTCCAGATGGGAGGCTTCGGTGACGACCACGACCGAGTGGGGGCGGACGGTCCACCTGCGACGGCTTTCGAGGCTGCGACGAGTTGCAGCACGACGGGCTACGTCCCTTACGATCATCTGATGCGACCAGCAAGACTCCCCGACGGCTTCGGCATTCGGTTGGACCCCAAGGTGCGCACGTACTCGGGCGGCCGGGTGCTCATCGGCGGCTCTCCGACACGGATGCTCAAGCTGGCTCCGACGGCTGCGGCGATGATCGGTGACGGCTTCCTCGAGGTGGTCGACCAGCAGAGCGCTGCGGTTGCTCGTCACCTTCTCGATTCAGGCGTCGCGAATCCTCGTCCGATGTCGACACCGTCTGCGGCAGATGTCACCGTCGTGATTCCGGTCAAGGACAACCAGGCCGGCGTCGAACGCCTACTGCCCGTCCTCAAGGATCTGACCGTCATCGTTGTCGACGACGGTTCGGAAGTGCCGGTGGAGCCCCGTCGCGCCTGCCCGGGCACCGGAACCATCACAGTGGTGCGGCACGAGAGCGCCCGCGGACCCTCGGCAGCGAGAAACTCGGGATTGCGTTCGGCCCAAACACGTTTCGTAGCTTTCCTCGACTCAGACGTCATACCGCGTGCCGGTTGGCTCGAGTTGATGTTGGGCCACTTCAGCGATCCAGGGGTTGCCCTTGTTGCGCCCCGCATCGTCGCCCTCGATCCGTACGGGACGGCGCTGGCGCGGTACGAGAACATGCGATCGTCTCTCGACCTCGGACGCAAAGAAGCTGCGGTGAAGTCGGGAAGTCCGGTCGCCTATGTCCCCAGCGCGGCCGTTATCGTCCGGCGCGACGTGGCACTCGAATGCAACGGTTTCGACGAGAGTCTCGAAGTGGCCGAGGACGTCGATTTCTGCTGGCGACTACAGGCTGCGGGTTGGCGACTGAGGTACGAACCGGTTGCGCATGTCGCCCACGATCATCGAGTTCAGTTCGACAAGTGGTTCGCCAGGAGAGCGTTCTACGGCACGGGCGCGGCGCCGTTGGCTGCAAGACACGAGGGTTCGGTTCCGCCGATGGCGATGTCGTTCTCGACGCTCTTCGCGTGCATCGCCGCCGCAACACTGACCCGTTCCGGTCTTGCGAGTGCGCTGGGCGCTCTGCTCTTCACGGTGTATCGCCTGCGAAAGATGTTCAACGGGCTGAGTCAGCCCACCCGGATCGCAGCGATCCTCACTGCGCAGGGGTTTGTCGGAGGATTCTGGCAACTCGCCTCGGCGATGTGTCGTCACTACTGGCCGGTGACTCTTCTGGCGGTGATCGCTTCCCGTCGAATTCGGCGACTGGCCGTCGCTGCGGCAGTCACCGAAGGTTTGGTGGACTGGTATCGCCACCGTGAGCCAGGCGGGCTGGGTCCGGTTCGGTACGTCTTCTTCAAACGAGCAGATGACATCGCGTATGGAGCCGGACTCTGGCGGGGCGCGTTCGACGCTCGCGACTGGGCGGCGCTGAAACCTCGAATCACCAAGTGACAGAAGCCGACTACGCAGACTTCCTGGTTGTCGGTGGTGGCACGTGTGGCTGCGTCGTCGCAGCCAGGCTCAGTGAAGATCCATCCGCCACGGTGATGCTCCTCGAATCGGGAAGCGGATATCGTTCGGCGCTCGAACTTCCGGACGTCCTGGGTGATCCGTACCGGCTGCCGGTCGGACCTGCGAGCGAATACACGTGGACGTATCCGGTCGAACTGACACCGCGTCGGGCGTCCACGATTGCGCGCGGGCGGACACTCGGTGGGTCCGGGGCCGTCAACGGTGCGTACTTCACGCGCGCGACCCGCGCAGATTTCGAGAACTGGCCGAGTGCTTGGCGATACGACGACGTCTTGCCGTACTTCAAGAAGTCTGAGACGGATCGTGATTTCGAGGGCGAGTTCCACGGGACCGCCGGTCCGATCCCGGTCGAGCGTCGAGCGTGGGACCAACTGCATCCACTGAGCGGTGAGTTTCATGCGGCAGCGCTCGGAGCAGGTTTTCCCGACGACGTCGACAAGAATGCGCCGGACTCGTTCGGCGTCGGCCGAGTGCCACTGAACGTGGCGGATCATCGTCGGATCAGTACTGCGATCGGGTATCTGATGCCGGCGTTGCACCGCCCGAATTTGCGGGTGGAATCCGGAGTGAACGTCATTCGCATCGTATTCTCGGGAACCCGTGCGATCGGCGTCGACGTTCTCGACGACGGCAACGTCCGACGCATTCGTGCCGACCACGTGATCGTGTGTTCGGGTGCGGTGGCGACGCCGCACATTCTCTTGAATTCCGGTGTTGGTCCGGCGGAACAACTTGCAGAGCAAGGAGTTTCCGTCATTCTCGATCGACCTGGCGTCGGCCAGAACTTCGTCGACCATCCGGAAGTGCTGCTGCCGTACCATTTTTCGACGCCTCGTACGATTCGCTCGCAGACACCGGTGCTGGAGACTGCACTCAATCTCACCGAAGTTGAAATCCGCCCGTACACCGCATCTTTCACAGACTTGGTTCCCGGTGTGCCTCGCATGGATCACGGCGTCGGGATGGTCCTCATGGCGCCGCGCAGTCGGGGGAGCATCGAACTGGCATCGGGGGATCCCGCTGGGGCACCGCGTATTCGATACAACTACGTCGCGTCGACGCACGATCGAGCAGCCATTCGGGAAGGAATGCAGATCGCCGAGAACCTTCTCGAGTCGATCGCCGACACCGGGTTGATCGATCGCCCCGTCGTGGAGTACACCGACGAGTGGATCGAATCTCGCCTCGGTACGTCCTTGCACATGTCCGGTAGCTGCGTGATGGGCGCCGAATCGGACCCGTTCGCAGTCGTCGATGATCGGTGCCGTGTGATCGGCGCGGCAGGACTCAGTATTGTTGACACGTCAATCCTGCCGACGATCCCGACCCGCGGCCCACACGCGACCGCGGTGATGGTCGCGGAACGAGCAAGCGCCATCCTGCTCGGTGACGAGTGACCGCGAGTGGCGGCAGGCTAGGTCGACAGTCATACCGAATGGTCGTTCTCGCCTATGGGCTGTGATCGGCGTTACAGTGGTCCACGGAGCGGAGGAACGCAAAATATGGCACGTGAACAGGCTGTGTCCGGCAACCCGTGGGTGGCGGTCAGGCCAGGGGATGACGTCGCGTTACTCGCGCGGCGACTTTCGTCTGCCCATCAGTCGTTCATCGATGCCCGCGGCGTGCCCGGCCAAGGGCTGACCGACGACTCCCATGTCCGTTCGGTCGTGCTCGAGTCCTGGATGCGGAGCCGCAACAAGGGAGTAAATCCTGACGTTGTCGGCAATCCTGAGATGCTCGAGGGGTTGGAACTCGAAAAATATCGGTCCGCGCATCCCATGTCATTGATCCGTCCGGTGATTCGGAAACTCCTGGTGGAAGATGCTGCCGAGACCGGATTGCTGATCGCGATCAGTGACGCACACGGTCGACTGCTCTGGGTGGAGGGTGACAACTCGGCCAAGGACAAAGCGTTGTCCATGAACTTCGTCGAAGGCGCCGACTGGAGCGAAGATCGTGTCGGCACCAATGCGCCGGGAACGGCGCTTGCTCTCGATCACTCCGTACAGATTTTCGGATCCGAGCATTTCAACCGAACCGTGCACGACTGGAGTTGTTCGGCCGCACCCGTCCACGATCCCACCACTGGGCAAATCCTTGGTGCCATCGACATCACCGGTGGTCCCAGGGTCGCGGTTCCCGAAGTGCTGTCGCTGATCCGTGCAACTGTTGCGGCCGCCGAATCGGAATTGCGATTCCACCTCTTGAACTCGCCTATCCCGCTCAGCGCCACGGCTCCGCGCCTCGAAACATTCGGTGCCGGCCGGCCGACGCTGGTTCGCGGCGGTGACCGCATCCCGATTTCGCAGCGTCACGCCGAGATTCTCCTTCTGCTCTCCGAACATCCGGAGGGTCTCAGCTCCGACCACCTTGCGGTCCTGCTCGACGAGGGGGAGCTCGACGCAGTGACCATTCGCGCGGAAATGTCGCGGCTTCGTAAGGTTTTCGGCGCCGACCGGCTGGCTTCGCGTCCTTATCGGATCATCACGGAGTTCACGACAGACGTCGGTGACGTGCGGGCGGCGTTGGATCGCGGAGACGCAGCGACGGCGATGAAACTGTATTCGGGCCCGGTACTGGCAGGCTCGGCCTCCCCGGGAATCGAAGAGGTGCGGGAAGAACTACGCACCAGGGTTCAGGCGGCTCTGCTGCGTGGAGGTGACGCCAACCTGCTGGCCCGGTGGACCACGTCCGTACACGGGCGCGAAGACTCCGTCGTGTGGGAGGCCTACCTGTCCACGTTGGATCCTCAATCTCCGCTGTATTCGCAGGTCCAGGCAAGAATTGATCTCCTCGACCGCCAATTGGGCATCTGAGAATCATCTGCGTTTCTCGCACGCAACGTACTTGCAACGTTGCAACTCCTAGTGTTGTGAATCACACCCCGCCGGGGGGTGGGATTGCAGTCACCGATTTGGTGGGTGCGCCCAGGAAGATCACGTTTACATAGGAGCTTGCAATGACCGTGTACGCCCGCCCAGGTACCGCCGACGCGATCATGTCCTTCCAGTCTCGATACGACAACTGGATCGGCAACGAATGGGTTGCTCCGGTCAAGGGTCAGTACTTCGAGAACCCGACACCGGTGACCGGACAGAATTTCTGTGATGTGGCTCGTTCCACCGCAGAAGACATCGAGCTCGCTCTCGACGCAGCGCACGCAGCAGCTCCGGCCTGGGGCAAGACCTCGGTCGCCGAGCGCGCGATCATCTTGAACAAGATCGCTGATCGTATGGAGGAGAACCTCGAATCCATCGCACTCGCCGAGTCGTGGGACAACGGCAAGCCGATCCGCGAGACCCTCAACGCTGACATTCCGCTCGCCATCGATCACTTCCGTTACTTCGCGGGAGCTATTCGCGCACAGGAAGGTTCGCTTTCGGAGATCAACTCCGACACCGTGGCGTACCACTTCCACGAGCCGCTCGGCGTAGTCGGCCAGATCATTCCGTGGAACTTCCCGATCCTCATGGCCGTGTGGAAGCTCGCTCCCGCCCTTGCTGCCGGCAATGCCATCGTGCTCAAGCCTGCCGAGCAGACGCCCGTCTCGATCCTGCACCTCATCGGCATCATCGGTGACCTGCTGCCTGCCGGTGTGCTCAACATCGTCAACGGCTTCGGCGTCGAGGCCGGAAAGCCGCTCGCGTCGAGCCCGCGTATCAAGAAGATCGCGTTCACCGGTGAAACCACCACAGGTCGCCTGATCATGCAGTACGCGTCGCAGAACCTCATCCCCGTGACCCTCGAACTCGGTGGCAAGAGCCCCAACATCTTCTTCTCCGACGTCCTCGCCTCCAATGACGACTACCAGGACAAGGCACTCGAGGGCTTCACGATGTTCGCCCTCAACCAGGGCGAGGTCTGCACCTGCCCGTCACGTTCGCTGATCCAGGAAGACATCTTCGACGAGTTCCTCGCGATGGCCGCCATTCGCACCAAGGCTGTGCGCCAAGGGGATCCGCTCGACACCGACACCATGATCGGTGCCCAGGCCAGCAACGATCAGCTCGAGAAGATCCTCTCGTACATCGAGATCGGCAAGGCCGAAGGCGCCAAGGTCATCACCGGTGGTGAGCGGGCCGAACTCGGCGGAGACCTGTCCGGCGGCTACTACGTCCAGCCGACGGTGTTCACCGGCAATAACAAGATGCGCATCTTCCAGGAAGAGATCTTCGGACCCGTCGTCTCGGTCACCTCGTTCAAGGACTACGACGAGGCCATCGAAATCGCCAACGACACGCTCTACGGTTTGGGCGCCGGTGTCTGGTCCCGCGACGGCGGAGTCGCGTACCGCGCAGGCCGCGACATCCAGGCCGGTCGCGTCTGGACCAACACGTACCACCAGTACCCGGCACACGCCGCTTTCGGTGGATACAAGCAGTCCGGCATCGGCCGCGAGAACCACCTGATGATGCTCTCGCACTACCAGCAGACCAAGAACCTCCTGGTCAGCTACGCCCAGAAGGCTCAGGGCTTCTTCTGATCGACCCACCGGCACCCGTGAGCCCCTCGCTGCGGGTGCCGGTGCGCAAGACTGCAACACGCGAAACCTGCACAAACACACGGAGGTTGGAATGAGCGCCACGGACACACCCGATACCGGCGCCGTTCCACCCCGGTTGGTGACCACCGCTGGGGCGGCTGACCTGCTACGCCGCCTCAGCGGGACTCACGGCGAACTGATGATGCATCAATCCGGCGGATGCTGCGACGGCTCGGCCCCGATGTGTTATCCCTCAGGCGAATTCATCGTCGGGGACCGTGACGTACTACTCGGAATCGTCGATCTCCGACTTGCGGTCGGAGAGATTCCCGAAGACCTTCCCACCGGAACCGACGCTGTACAGGTCTGGATTTCTGGATCACAGTTCGAAGCCTGGAAGCACACCCAGTTGGTGCTGGACGTCGTGCCCGGCCGCGGCAGCGGATTCAGCCTGGAGTCTCCTGAAGGATTCAGATTCCTCAGTCGAGCAAGGGCATTCACACCGGACGAAAACGAAGCACTCGGCGCGTCGAGCATTCTCGTAGGCGCTGATTGGGAAGCGGGCGTGCGTCCATCGCCCCCGACAGTTCCCCAGGTCGTCGCCGAGGCCGTCGATGCCTGCCCGGTGCCAGGCGCGGCCGCCCGATCGTGAGAACGGCCGCCTGAAGAAGATCTGAACAGACTCGGGGCCGCTCACATGACAGCCAGTTAACAGCACGGTCATCTCCAGGCGACCTTCTCCGTACATCGCCCACATACCGTTCATTTCACGCGACGCATCCACCGTGCGTCGTCTCATTCTTGACTGATTCAGAGGATGGACATGTCTCTTTCCGACCATGCAACCGGCAAAAACGCCGGTGCCGCGGGTGCACACCACGACGGCGCAGACTTCCATGCGGAAGACAATTCGTATCTGGAGAAACGAACACTCCGAAAGGGAACAGCAGGGTGGGTGCTGCTTGCGGGTTTGGGTGTCAGCTATGTGATTTCCGGTGACTACGCCGGCTGGAACAACGGTCTGGCCGAAGGTGGTTTCGGTGGCCTTCTCATCGCGGCCGTCGTCATCGCGGGGATGTACCTGGCGATGGTGCTCGGTATGGCCGAGATGTCGTCGGCGCTTCCGGCTGCGGGCGGGGGGTACACGTTTGCCAGACGGGCCATGGGTCCCTGGGGTGGATTTGCCACCGGCACAGCGATTCTCATCGAGTACTCGATCGCGCCCGCAGCGATCGCGACCTTCATCGGGGCGTACGTCGAGTCGCTGAACCTGTTCGGGATCACCGACGGCTGGTGGGTGTACCTCGCGGTGTACGCGATCTTCATCGGCATTCACCTCACCGGCGCCGGTGAGGCACTCAAGGCGATGTTCATCATCACCGCCATTGCACTCGTCGGCCTGGTCGTGTTCGCGGTTTCGGCTGTCGGCCTTTTCGATTCGTCCAACCTCACCGATATCGCCGTCGACACCAGCGCAGTCGGATCGTCGTCGTTCCTGCCATTCGGTCTGCTCGGAATCTGGGCCGCCGTGCCCTTCGCGATCTGGTTCTTCCTTGCCGTCGAAGGTGTACCGCTGGCCGCCGAGGAAGCACGTGAACCGGAGAAGAACGTCCCCCGCGGCATCATCATCAGCATGTTGATCCTGATCGTCACAGGCGCAACGGTTCTCTTCCTCGCCACCGGTGCGCTCGGCGCCGACGCCCTGTCCACCTCCGGAAATCCGCTCGTCGAGGCGCTGGGGGACAGCGGAGCGGCAAAGGCCGTCAACTACATCGGACTTGCCGGTCTGGTCGCGAGCTTCTTCTCGATCATGTACGCCTACTCACGTCAGACGTTTGCGCTCTCCCGCGCCGGCTACCTGCCGAAGAACCTGTCGGTGACCAACAAGCGCAAGGCCCCCACTCTCGCGCTCGTCGTTCCCGGAATCATCGGCTTCGCGCTCTCACTCACCGGTGAAGGTGCCATGTTGCTCAACATGGCGGTGTTCGGCGCGGCAGTCAGCTACGTCCTGATGATGGTGAGTCACATCGTTCTTCGTAAGCGTGAGCCGAACATGCCGCGCCCGTACCGCACGCCCGGCGGTATCGCCACCACCTCGTTTGCGCTCGTGATCGCGGCAGTGTCGGTGGTGGCCACCTTCCTGGTAGATCCCGTTGCGGCATTGCTGACGTTGGTTGCCTTCGGAGTTCTGATGGCGTACTTCGGTCTCTACAGTCGTCACCACCTTGTTGCCAACTCGCCGGACGAGGAGTTTGCTGTACTTGCACAGGCGGAAGAAGAATTGGGATGAGTCGCGGGATGGCCAAGTATCACCAGCAGGTATCCGGAACCAACTACTCGTTCGACGGTCTCGTCGATCTGATGGCAAAAGCGACACCACTGCGGTCGGGTGACGAACTAGCCGGTTGCGCGGCAAGCTCCGATGCTGAACGTGCTGCTGCCCAATGGGTTCTGGCTGATCTTCCGTTGACGGTGTTCCTCGAAGATCTGTTGGTTCCGTACGAGGACGACGAGGTGACCCGGCTCATCATCGACAGCCACGATCGCCTCGCATTTGCGCCGGTGGCCCACCTGACTGTTGGCGGATTACGGGACTGGCTGCTCGAGACTGCGTCGGCGCCGGAAGCTTCAGCACGCTTGTCTGCCGTGAGTCCCGGTCTGACCCCCGAGATGGTAGCCGCGGTCAGCAAGATCATGCGCAATCAGGACCTGATCGCCGTCGCCAAGGCCATCACGGTCACCGCGGGGTTCCGCACCACCATCGGTCTGCCTGGACGGCTGAGCACCCGACTCCAGCCAAACCACCCGACGGACGATCCACGCGGCATTGCGGCGGCCACATTGGACGGTCTCCTGATGGGATGTGGCGACGCCGTCATCGGCATCAACCCTGCGACGGATTCACCCCAGGCCACCTCGGACCTGCTCCACCTGCTCGACGACATCCGTCAGCGATTCGAGATCCCGACTCAGTCGTGCGTGCTCTCTCACGTGACCACCACGATCGGACTGATCGAATCGGGGGTGCCGGTCGATCTTGTCTTCCAATCGATTGCCGGTACCGAAGGCGCCAATTCCGGTTTCGGAGTGAACATTCCGCTACTGCGCGAAGGTAACGAGGCCGGACGCTCCTTGAACCGCGGAACGGTCGGCAACAACGTCATGTACCTCGAGACAGGGCAGGGGTCCGCCCTCAGTTCAGGTGCCCACTACGGCACCGGCGGAGCCCCGGTCGATCAGCAGACACTCGAGACCAGGGCATACGCCGTGGCTCGAGATCTCGAGCCGCTGCTGGTCAACACGGTGGTCGGTTTCATCGGTCCCGAGTACCTCTACGACGGCAAGCAGATCATTCGCGCGGGCTTGGAGGATCACTTCTGCGGAAAACTCCTCGGGCTGCCGATGGGAGTGGACGTCTGCTACACCAACCACGCCGAAGCAGATCAAGACGACATGGACAACCTCCTCACCTTGCTGGGCGTCGCCGGCGCGGCGTTCGTGATCGCGGTGCCCGGCGCCGACGACGTGATGCTCGGCTATCAAAGTCTGGCGTTCCACGACGCGTTGTACGTGCGTAAGGTCCTCGGTTTGCAGCCCGCCCCGGAGTTCGAGACCTGGCTCCACAACTTGGGGATGACCGACGCAAACGGTCGGGTTCTTCCGATCGACGCCGAAATGTCGCCGCTGCGGGCTTTGACGGTGAACTCATGACCGAAGATCAGGCGCCGATCCTCGATTTCTGGGGTCCACTGCGCAAGACCACACAATCGCGTATCGGGCTGGGGCGTGCCGGAGATTCGTTGCCCACCAAGCGGGTTCTCGAATTCAAGGCAGCACACGCCGCAGCCCGCGACGCAGTGCACGAGCCACTCGATTCCGAGACTCTCGCCAGTCGGGTCGACGGGCTGGGTATCGGGGCACCGGTGGTAGTCGCGAGCAGCGTCTCCACTCGCAGCGAGTATCTCCGGAGACCCGACCTGGGTCGCCAGCCTGCTGACCTGAGCGCGATCAAGAGCTCCGACAAGGAAATCGGGTTCATCCTCGCCGACGGACTCTCCCCGCGAGCACTGATGGACCACGGCGAGCAACTACTGTCCGCGTTGGTCACGGTGTTGGGGGAGCGGTACTCGATTGCGCCGCCGGTGATCGCCACGAATGCCCGTGTGGCACTGGGTGATCACATCGCCGCCGCGATGGGAGTGCAGACGGCGATCGTCCTGATCGGCGAACGTCCAGGGCTCTCCGTTGCGGACAGCGTCGGGATCTATCTGACTCACCTTCCGCGCGTCGGTCGTACCGACGCGGATCGAAACTGCATTTCCAATGTCCACCCACCCGAGGGCCTCGGATACGAGCAGGCTGCTCGTGTCGTCCTGGGGTTGGTGACGGGAGCGCGCCAATTGGGCCGCTCCGGCGTCGACCTCAAGGACACCTCTCGCGCCGACGCCGTTGCGTCGGGAGAAGTGCTGACGCTCGACTAGTTGACAGCTGCACGGCATACCCGGGTCGATCGACACTCGGGTATGCCGTCGTACCCGAATCACGACGAAAATGAGGGAATCGATGTTCCGTTCGCTGCATGCCCGCGCCCTGTGTGCGTTGGCCGTAGGTAGTGTCCTGTTGAGTGCAACTGCATGTAGTTCGGCCGAGAGTGCCACGAAAGAGGATGCGGCGCAGAGTGGTTCATCCTGCGCGGTGTTGGATCCCAGTCTGGCGTGGTACGGCGACAACCGTGTGAGGTTGGATGCCATGATGACGGAGTTCGGAACGTGTGGAGCTGCAGGTGATGTCGATAACGGCGCTCCGTTGGCGCTCTTCGACTGGGACAACACAGTTGTCAAGAACGACATCGGAAGCGCCACTGCATTCTGGATGATCAAGAACAACAAGGTGTTACAGCCCGTGGGAGCGGACTGGGCAACCACCAGTCGCTTCATGACTCCAGCCGGCGCTGCCGCACTTTCCGCCGCGTGTGGCTCGGAGACCGCCGCGGGTCAACCCTTGGTAACCAGTACCGACTTGGACTGCGCTGACGAGATCGTTGCGGTACTCGAGGAGAAAACTCGCGACGGACAGGTTGCATTCGACGGCTACGATCACCGCCGGACCAAGGCTGCGTACGCGTGGGCGGTGCAGTTGATGGCAGGGCACACCGAGGGCGAGATCACCGAGTACGCCCGCGCAGCGCGCGCTGAGAATCTCGCTGCCGCAGAAGGATCCGATCAGACCGTCGGTACCACGGAAGTCGACGGTTCGGTGCGTTACTACGCGCAAATCGAAGATTTGGTGAAATCACTCGGCGCTCATGGATTCGACGTGCGGATCATCTCCGCGTCGGCCGAACCGGTCGTTCGAGTCTGGTCGGAGCAGCTGGGATTGGATGCCGATCACGTGATGGGAGTTCGGCCGATCGTCGAAGGCGGCGTTCTGACGGGGCGCCTGCGGGGATGTGGTGGGGTTGCGGACGGTGACGACTCGGTCATTCCGTACATCGACGGGAAGCGGTGTCAGGTCAACGAGGTTGTCTACGGGGTCCAAGGGCCTACGGCGTTCGAGCAGTTGCCTGCCGATCGGCGTCAGGTGTTTGCTGCCGGTGATTCTGTCACCGACGTGACGTTCCTCGGAGATGCGACCGGTGCGCGTCTGGTGATCAACCGCAACAATCCCGAACTGATGTGCAATGCCTACGACAACAGTGACGGAAAATGGCTGGTCAACCCCATGTTCATCGAACCGAAAGCACAGGCGGATGCTCCCTATCACTGCTCGACCGATGCCTACACTGACGCGGCCGGGGCCAAAGGCGCCGTAACTCGTGCGGACGGCAGCGTGATCCCCGATCAGGTCGATTCCGTCGCGTGACAGTCGGCTTGCTGCGGTGACTTCACAACGATCGATCGGCGTGTGATCTGATTCTTTCGAGCCCTTTGTCGGGCTGCGGAAACCCACGGGTGTCCGCTGTGATGCTGGAGCCGCAGAGGCGGCACGTGAGTAGGAGAAATCGATGGCCTTCGCTGGCAATGTGGACGAGTTGGCACTGCTCCAAGCAGTGCGTCTCAAGGAGCGGGTCGGAGCGGTTGTACTGGCCGAGCATTTGGGCGTCAGCGCAGCGTCCGGTCAAGCTGCGTACGACGCACTTGTCGCGCAGGGTAAAGCGGCCGAAGCAGAAGGTGCCATCAGCCTGACCGAGAAAGGCCTCGCGGAACTCGAAGATCAGTTGGACGCTGAGCGGGTCTCGATCGACGAGGACTCCATCGGCGAGGTGTACGAGGCTTTCGTTCCGCTGGACGAGGAGTTCGTTGCACTTATCGACGACGCAGACGCGAATTCCCTTGCCGAGCTGGACCGCCGGGCTGCAAACCTGTTCGACGATTTGTCGACATTCGTTCCGCGGTTGTCCCGCTACCAGGATCTCTTCTCGGATGCTCTCGCGAAAGTTCAAGCGGGGGAGTCCAAGTGGATTTCAGAACCGATCATCGACTCCTACGCCACGGTGTGGGGAGAGATCCGTCAGGAGCTTTTCGGGGCTGCCGGAAAGGCTTGATTCGTAGCGCTGGACCTGACGCAGTTCAGCGTGGGCCGTCCGATTCGTGTGAACGAATCGGACGGCCCACGGCATGTGAAGAGCCGTGAAACTCGTTACCATTGCATACAAGTCGTGACCGAGATCACTCCTACCCCCTTTCGGGGGTAGTGCAGGGGTGAGCCACATCACTACCTTTCCTCCTATCGACGGTGATGCCCACAGGGCGACACCACGGGACCACGGAGGAATCGAGTGACCACAGTCTCTCCCACAGGCGGCAACAGCGCCGCCGGCGCCGGGGGTGCGAGTGCCGCAGGCGCGACACAACCCCCGCAGACCACCAGTGTGCGGCGCGTCGCGATCGCGAGCTGCATCGGCACGACCATCGAGTTCTACGATTTCTTCATCTACGGAACTGCTGCGGCACTTGTCTTTCCGACGGTATTCTTCCCCGCGCTCGGTGCCACCGCGGGAACCGTCGCATCGTTTGCGACCTTCGCAGTCGCATTCATCGCCCGGCCCGTCGGCGCAATGCTGTTCGGACACTTCGGTGATCGCATCGGTCGCAAGAAGACTCTGATCTCGACGCTCCTGCTCATGGGTATCTCGACGCTCCTGATCGGCTTGCTGCCCGGTGCGGCAACCATCGGTGTTGCGGCTCCGATCATCCTGGTGCTCTTGCGATTCGGCCAAGGCTTCGCGGTCGGTGGTGAATGGGCAGGCGCAACTCTGCTCACCGCGGAATACGCCCCACCGGGCAAACGTGGTCTGTATGCGATGTTCCCGCAGCTCGGCCCTGCAATCGCCTTCGTGCTCTCGAGCAGTACATTCCTCATCACCGGCGCTGTTCTCGGCGACACCAATCAGGCCTTCCTCGACTACGGCTGGCGTATCCCGTTCTTGTTCTCCATCGTGTTGGTCGGCATCGGCCTCTACATGCGACTCGCTATCGAGGAGACCCCGGTCTTCAAGGCGGAGCAGGCAGAGCGCGTTGCAGAGCAGAAGAACGAAGCACCTCGCACCCTCCCGTTCCTGGATGCCTGGCGGTTCCAGACCAAGGAGATCCTGCTCTCGGCCGGCGCCCTCGCTTGCCTGTTCGCGTTCTTCTACATGGGCACGGCGTTCCTCACGAGCTACGGAACCAAGACCCTCGGCTTCTCCCGCCCGTTCGTCCTGTCGGTCGGTATCGCGTCCGCCTTCGTCTTCGGTGCGGCGATCATCGTCTCCGCCTTGTACTCGGACCGCATCGGGCGTCGCAAGGTCATCATGATCTCTTGTGGTCTGGCTGTGGTGTGGGCGCTCATTCTGTTCCCGCTCCTGGACACCGGAACACCGATCGCGTTCATCCTCGGAATGTTCGGCACGCTGATGATCTTCGGAATCGCGTACGGCCCCTGTGGTGCGCTGCTTCCGGAAATGTTCCAGACCCGCTACCGCTACACCGGTGCCGGCCTCGGCTACAACCTCGCCGGAGTGCTCGGTGGCGCAGTGCCGCCGCTGATCGCCGCACCGCTGGCCTCGGCCTACGGGAGTATGGCCATCGGAATCATGTTGGCAATCCTCGGCGTGGTGAGTCTGGTCTGCACCTGGGCGCTCGTCGAGACCAAGGACCACGCCCTGTAAACACTGTGCGCCTTTATTAACCGCCGGCGGTTAATAAAGGCGCACAGCAGGCGGGTGGGGTGTCCGGACTTCGAACAGTTACAGGCACCCCGCACCGGGAAGTATGTCGTGCATCACACCGAATCGAGTAAATTCGTAGATGAGAGGGTCCGCTGCGGCGGCCCCTCTCATAGGTGCCTGAACAGGTAACCGGAGAGGACAGAACACATGAGTACGCCGCTGCCCAGCTATACGTCCGGAGTATGGGACGGTCCGATGCTGGGCGACACCATCGGAGACAACCTCGATCGCACGGTTGCCGCACACGGCGACCGCGATGCGTTGATCGACCACGCCAGCGGTCGACGATGGACGTACCGGGAGTTCGCCGAGCAGGTGAACGGGCTCGCTGCCGGACTACTTTCCCGTGGTGTGGGGAAGGGCGATCGGGTGGGGATCTGGGCTCCCAACTGTCCGGAATGGACGTTCACGCAGTACGCGACGGCAAAGATCGGCGCGATCCTGGTCAACATCAATCCGGCCTACCGCTCGCACGAGTTGCAGTACGTGCTCGAGCAAGCCGGAATCTCGACGCTGGTGTCTGCGGCCAGCTTCAAGACCTCGGACTACGCGTCGATGATCGAGACGGTGCGGCCGCAGTGCCCGGATCTGACTTCAGTGCTCCTGCTCGGTTCACCCGAGTGGGACGCGGTGCTTGCCGACGGGTTGGCGGCCCAGGCAAGCGATCCGGCTCCGCTCGCAGCTGCCCAAGCCGCGTTGTCGGCCGACGACGCGATCAACATCCAATACACCTCGGGCACTACCGGTTTCCCGAAGGGCGCGACGCTCAGCCACCACAACATTCTCAACAACGGCTACTTCGTCGGCGAGTTGTGCCACTACAGCGAGGTCGATCGGGTGTGCATCCCGGTGCCGTTCTATCACTGCTTCGGCATGGTGATGGGCAACCTTGCGTGCACCAGTCACGGTGCTGCCATGGTCATTCCGGGCCCGGCATTCGATCCGCGCGCCTCGCTCGAAGCCGTCCAGGCCGAAAAGTGCACGTCCCTCTACGGCGTTCCGACGATGTTCATTGCAGAATTGGCGCTGCCGGACTTCGACAGCTTCGATCTGTCGTCCCTTCGCACCGGCATCATGGCGGGTTCGCCCTGCCCGGTCGAAGTGATGAAGCAGGTCATCGATCGTATGGGTATGGCAGAGGTGTCCATCTGCTATGGCATGACCGAGACGTCGCCGGTGTCGCTGCAGACCCGCTCGGACGATTCGATCGAGCAGCGCACCGAAACCGTCGGTCGGGTGGGGCCGCACCTCGAGATCAAGATCGTAGATCCGGCAACCGGACTGACGGTGCCGCGCGGCGAGCCGGGCGAACTGTGCACACGTGGTTACTCGGTCATGCTCGGCTACTGGGAGAACCCGGAGAAGACCGCCGAGGCGATCGACGCTGCCCGGTGGATGCACACCGGAGACATCGGCGTCATGGACGAGGCCGGATACGTCGCTATCACGGGACGCATCAAGGACATGGTCATCCGCGGTGGCGAGAACGTCTATCCGCGTGAGATCGAGGAGTTCCTCTACACCCATCCCGACATTCTCGACGCGCAGGTCATCGGTGTGCCGGACGCAAAGTACGGCGAGGAATTGATGGTGTGGATCCAGATGCGCGAAGGTGCAGACGATCTGGACGCCGATTCGGTCCGTGCCTTCTGTACCGGCAAGCTCGCGCACTACAAGATTCCGCGGTACGTCCATGTCGTGGACGAGTTTCCGATGACAGTCACGGGCAAGGTCCGCAAGATCGCGATGCGAGAACAGGCGATCGAATTGATCGGTCAGGCCTGAGCGTATGTCCGCGAACCCAGGGGAGCGTGAGCCGGTACGCCCCGAGATCGCGCTCTCCTGGAAGCGTTCTCGACTGAGTGGCCTCGATCCGTCGTCGGCAATCGCCGTGGACACCGAGGAGCAAGACGGCGAATCTCGTCTGCTCCGGGCCGCCGCGCCCGTGCTCGACGAGGTGTCGCAACAGATCGCGGGCACCGGTTTCTGTGTGTTGCTTGCTGATCGAGAATGCCGCGTGGTCGCTTCGGTGTACTCCGACAGCCGCGTCGAGCGGACAATCGAGCGGTTGGGCGTCGTCAACGGTTCACGCTTCGGTGAAGAGCACGCCGGTACCAATGCACTCGGTACGCCGCTCGAGGTAGGTCGAAGCGTGGTGATCCACGGGGACGAGCATTTCCTCGACAGCCTCAAGGGATTGAGCTGCTACGGCCAGCCGATCCTGCATCCCGTCACACGTCGCGTCGAGGGTATTCTCGACATGACCGGCGTTGTCTCGCAGGCCAACCCGCTGTTCGCGCCCTTCCTTGCGCGTGCTGCGGCGGATATCGAGAAACGACTGCTCGAAGGCTCCAAAGCGTCGGAGCAGCGGCTGGTCGACGCATTCCAGCGAGTTTCACATCAGCGCCACATTGCTGTCGCGGCCATCGGTGACGACATCCTGCTGAGCAACCGAACGGCCTTGGATCTGCTCGACACCGCCGACCACGTATCACTCCGGTCCTTGATCGCCGATCTCAATCCTGATCAATCAAGGCTTGTGACAGTCGAATTGGCGTCCGGTGCGCTGGCGCGAGTTCAAGCCGACCGGATTTCCGGGGCCGACGGCGGCGCACTCTTCCTGGTCGAACCACTCCAGCGGGAACGGGCACCCATCCGCAGAACCCACGAGCGGGCACCATCTCCGGGGGAGCGACTGCGCCGCGACCTGATGCGGGCGCGGTCGTCGTCGTCCGCGGTTGCCATCTCGGGTGAAGCAGGTTCCGGTCGAACTTCGGCAGCATCGGACGTGGTCGGGAGCGTCGACGCCAGTTGGCACGATGCCACGCGGATCGCGTTCGACGGCCGTGAGCAGTGGATCACCGATCTTGTGCGAGCAGCCCGTAAGCGTTCGGGCGTGGTCGTGATCGAACAGGTGCAGCTCCTTCCCGATTCGGTGTTGCCGCTGGTCGCGGACCTGATCGATGCCAGCGCCGAGGGGCCGAAGATCGTACTGACCAGCGGCGCGGTCGCGGATTTGCCGCCAGCCATCGTGTCACTCATCTCGCGTTGTGCCTCCAGGATTGCCATCAACCCGCTGCGAGAACGACAAGCCGAGGTCGCCGAGTTGGCTCAGGCGATGTTGGAGGGGATCTCGCCCGAATTGAGGTTGACCGCCAGCGCTGCCGAAGCGCTCGCTGCGGCCAGTTGGCCGGGCAACCTGGCCGAATTGCGCGTCGTGTTGAATCGGGCCTCAGGTGAACGCTCGAGTAATCGCATCGACGTCGTCGATCTGCCCGAGGACTATCGCACCACGGCCAAGGTGTCGCGGTTGGCAGGGCGGGAGAAGGCCGAGCGCCAGGCGATCATCGGAGCGTTGAAAGACTGCGGCGGCAACAAGGTTCACGCGTCGGCGCAACTCGGAATCAGCCGAAGCACTCTCTACACACGGATGCGGGCGCTCGACATCACTGTGTAGTTTGCTGTCCGAATTGAGTTGTACAAAGTTCGGACAGTTAGCACCCCCGGAAGCGCGGAAGTATGGCGTGCATCACATTCGCACCTCACTACTTCAGGGGAGTTTCCGATGACGGCAGTAGCCGAACACACCATCAGTTCCGCGGTACAGGGTTTCCTGAACGGACCGAAGAAGCTCTACATCGGCGGCGAATTCGTCGACGCCGCTTCGGGTCAGACCTTCGCGACGTACAACCCGGCTGACGGACAGAAGCTCGCAGACGTGGCACACGGCCAGGCCGAAGACATCGACCGCGCGGTACGCGCCGCCCGAACGGCTTTCGAGGACGGCCCCTGGTCTCGGATGAAGGCAAACGAGCGCGAGCGGATGATCTGGCGCGTCGGAGACATTCTCAGTGCTCGTGCCGAGGAATTCGGTCAGCTCGAAGCTCTCGACAACGGCAAGTCCGTTGCCATCGCCACCGCCGTCGACGTGGCTTGGGCTGCAGACGTTTTCCGCTACTACGCGGGTTGGGCCACCAAGATCGAAGGCAGCACCGTCAACGTGTCGATGCCCTTCTCTCCGGGCGGCGAGTTCCACGCCTACACCCTGCGTGAGGCAATCGGCGTCTGTGGACTGATCGTGCCGTGGAACTTCCCGCTGCTGATGTCGTCGTGGAAGCTCGCCCCCGCGCTCGCCGCCGGCAACACGGTGATCCTCAAGCCCGCTGAGCAGACCCCGCTCACCGCACTGCTTCTCGCGGAGGTCTTCGAAGAAGCCGGATTCCCGCCCGGCGTCGTCAACATCGTTCCCGGCTTCGGCGATGCAGGTGCTGCACTGTCCGGCCACGACGACGTGGACAAGGTCGCGTTCACCGGTTCCACCGAGGTGGGTAAGAAGATCGTCGACGCCGCCAAGGGCAACCTGAAGAAGGTTACGCTCGAGCTCGGTGGCAAGAGCCCCAACATCGTATTCGCCGACGCGGATTTCGATTCCGCGGTGGAGGGTTCACTCAACGCCTGGCTGTTCAACCACGGTCAGTGCTGCGTTGCGGGTACCCGTCTGTACGTCGAGGACACCATCTTCGAGAAGTTCACCGAGGCCGTCGCGCACGCAGCGAGCCAGGTCAAGATCGGACCCGGCCTCGATCCCACCACCCAGCTCGGACCGCTGGTCTCGCAGGAGCAGTTCGACAAGGTCACCGGTTACCTCCGTGAGGGGATCGCCGACGGCGCACGTGCACTCACCGGCGGTAACCGCTGGGGCGATCAGGGCTACTTCGTCGAGCCGACTGTCTTCGTCGACGTCAAGCCCGAATTCTCCATCGTTCAGGAGGAGATCTTCGGACCCGTCGTGGCAGCGCTGCCGTTCAACGCAGACGACGGACCCATCACTGCCGCAAACGATTCCATCTACGGACTTGCCGCCGGCATCTGGACCCGTGACATTTCCAAGGCCCACCGCACGGCCAAGCGTCTCAAGGCTGGCTCGGTGTGGATCAACCAGTACAACGGCTTCGACACCGCAATGCCTTTCGGCGGATACAAGCAGTCCGGTTGGGGCCGCGAGCTCGGCGCTTCGGCTATCGATCTCTACACCCAGACCAAGGCCGTCAACATCGCCCTCTGACCGACCCCCATCGCTCATTCTCTCGTCCGACAATCAAGGAGATCACCAGTGAAGACCAAAGCTGCTGTACTGCTCGAGCCCGGAAAGCCTTTCGAGATCATGGAACTCGACCTCGACGGCCCCGGGGTGGGTGAGGTACTGATCAAGTACACCGCTGCCGGACTGTGCCATTCGGATCTGCATCTGACCGACGGTGATCTCCCGCCGCGTTACCCGATTGTCGGCGGACACGAAGGCTCGGGCATCATCGAAGAGGTCGGACCCGGCGTCACGAAGGTCAAGCCGGGCGACCACGTCGTGTGTAGCTTCATCCCCAACTGCGGCACCTGTCGCTACTGCTCGACCGGTCGCCAGAACCTTTGTGACATGGGTGCCACCATCCTCGAAGGTTCGATGACGGACGGTTCCTTCCGTTTCCACGGCAACGGAATGGATTTCGGCGGAATGTGCATGCTCGGAACATTCTCCGAGCGCGCCACCATTTCTCAGCACTCGGTGGTCAAGATCGACGATTGGCTTCCCTTGGAGACAGCGGTGGTCGTCGGCTGCGGCGTACCTTCGGGTTGGGGAACGGCAGTAAATGCCGGTAACCTTCGCGCCGGTGACACCGCTGTGATCTACGGCATCGGTGGTCTCGGCATCAACGCCGTCCAGGGCGCCGTTTCGGCCGGCTGCAAGTATGTCGTGGTGGTCGACCCGGTTGCTCTCAAGCGTGAGACCGCACTGAAGTTCGGTGCAACCCATGCCTTTGCAGACGCCGAGAGCGCTGCTGCCAAGGTCAACGAGCTGACCTGGGGACAGGGCGCCGACGCGGCGCTCATCCTTGTCGGCACCGTCGACGAGGACGTGGTCAGTGCAGCGACAGCAGTGATCGGCAAGGGCGGCACCGTGGTGATCACTGGTCTCGCCGATCCGGCCAAGCTGACCGTGCACGTGTCGGGAACCGATCTGACGCTGAATCAGAAGACGATCAAGGGCACGTTGTTCGGATCAATGAACCCGCAGTACGACATCGTGCGACTGCTTCGTCTCTACGATGCGGGTCAGCTCAAGCTCGACGAACTGATCACCAACACCTACAGCCTCGAAGACGTCAACCAGGGCTACCAGGATCTGCGTGATGGCAAGAACATCCGTGGCGTGATCATTCACGACAAGTAGGACAACTGCTGTGCGCCTTTATTAACCGCCCGCGGTTAATAAAGGCGCACAGCACTATTTCTTGGCTTTCGACAAAATCTGCATCAACTGAAGTAGTGCCGAGAACTTCGCGAATACCGAGCGCGAGACCACCGGACCGAAAGCCGCGGTGTCGGTTGCATCGAACGCGTCGAGCAGATCGCGGAAGCTTTCGACCTGTTTGACCATCGCGTCGAGATCGACGTGCGTGGCGGCGTCGGCATCGCGCAGAGCTAGTAGGTACTGCGGCGCCGTCACCAAGGCGACTGCCGGGATCTTCCGCTCGAACAGTGGTTCACCCTCGCCGAAATGAATGACCGGTCCTGGCGCCACGATTCGGCGATCGCCTGCCCCGATGTCGCGCCACAGCGGTGCAACGATGTCGTGTACTTCTCGGCTCGTCGCGTAGAGCAGTTCCGGTTCCGGAGTGGTCACCAACGCATAGCTGCCGCTCGAGGTGTCCTCGGTATCACCCAGCGCGCCGAGGTGTTCGATCGCGATCCCGGCTACTGCGCGCGCCTGACCGGCCTCGCCCTTCCACATCTCGGGGTGCGCTTCGAGCCAGGTGGAGGTTGCCTGTCCGTGCTTGGACACCGCTGGAATTCGCAGGTGGCCAGTCGTCAGCACAAAAACGTACGACCGTCGATGCGGCTGCGCGACGGCGTGCCGCGCCAAGGCCAACATTCCCAGATGCCCGTTCTCCTCGACGCCGTTGGTTCCGTCGCTGTGAGTGATGAGCAGAATCGTCTCTTCCGGTGATGTCCCCGGGGATACCGCCCACACCGTGTCGGTCCGGGTGTCCGGATGCAGAGTTGCATCCAGAACCAGAGTCGCCCGCTGACCGGAACGAGCTGCAGCGACAACCTTCTTGCCTTCGTCGCCGGCCACCCAGACGGCGGGGATGTCGTGGTACGGCTGCGTGAACGGAAGATATTGTCCCAGCGCGTTGTCCGGAGCGATGTCACGCCATACCGCGATCACGCCGAGCACTCCGGCCTTGCGGGCCTTGTCGAGTTTCGGGCCAAGAAGGGTTGCGGAGAGAACCGGATTTCGAAGAGTCTCGTCGGTGGCGATCGGACCCCACTCGCTGACCAGTAGCTTGCGGGGAAGATCGACGTGCGGGACCTCGATCACCGCGATCGCGCCCTTGGCCAAGGACCACTTGGGGCGTCGCGCGCTGACGTAGACCAGGGGAGCGGAGATTCCCTGAGGGCCGGTCAATCCCGAGTAGGGGAATGCGGACGAAACCTTGATCGGCCCCGTGGGCAATTCGATGCGAAGTCCGTCAGACGTTGCCGGTAGATCCCAGCGTTCGAAAGTGTGTGAATCACGCCGGACTTCGAGGCCCAGTTCGGTCAGTTCGTTCGCGACTTCCTCCACCACCGCGTGGTGTGAAGGTGATCCCGTCAATCGTGGCCCCCGCGCGTCGAGTCGCTGTTGGCCTGCAAGGAGGAGATCGCGATCGACGGCCTGGCCGTGATTCATGGGATTGCCTTTCGTACTACGCGACGTCTGCTCTGGTGAGGCGCCTGCCCGTGTCGTGTCCACGGTACCGAGCGGTCTGAAAAGGAGACGGAGAGCGCGCCGGATATGCCGTTTTCGCAGATATACCAGGTGCCAACGAGCCGGTCGGTCCGTACCGTATGACCTTGGCACCGAAAGACTCCGTGTTCTTCGGACAGACCAGTCCACGGCGAGAGAGGCCTACGTTGGCTACGTATCTTTACAGGTTGGGGAAGTTCGCTTTCCGCCACAAGTATCTTGTGGTGGCCGCGTGGATTATCGTGATCGCGGTGGTGGGGGGCGCTATCAGCGCCACAAATCCGACGTTCTCCAAAGAATTCAACCTTCCGGGCACCGATTCACAGCGTGCGACCGAGTTGATGAACGAGAACTTTGCAGCGGCAGCGGAGCAGCAAACTCAGGCGTCGACCAGTATTCTCATCGCGGCAGACGACGGGCTTGCCGCGCACAGCGATCAGATCGACCAGTTGATCGCACAGGCGAAGACGTTGCCGGACATCGTCGATCCCGAGAAGATCGTCAATCCGGTCACTCTCGCGGAGGCCAATCCGGCGGTGGCGTCCGCCGTTCTCGGCGACAACGGCAAGGTCGGGCTGATCCAGCTCAATCAGTCGATTCGCATCGAGGATCAGACGCAGGCGAACAAGACGGCGTTCCTCGATTTGATGGCAAAATTCCGCACCGGTGGCCTGCAAGTCGAAGGCACCGGTTCGATGATGCAGGTGCAGGCCGCGGGCGGTCTGTCGGAGATGCTCGGCTTCGCGGTGGCGTTCATCGTGATGATCGTGGCGTTCGGCGCACTCATCGCGGCGTTCATCCCGTTGTTCACTGCAATTCTTGGAATTGCGCTGGCCACTCTGACGGTCACACTCGGCTCGGGCTTCTTCGACATCAACGAAGGTGTCACGGGAATCGTCACAATGATCGGCATCGCAGTCTCGATCGACTATGCGTTGTTCATCGTCTCGCGCTACCGCAGTGAGCTCAATCTGGGCGGAACCAGGGAAGCTGCTGCCGGACGCGCAGTAGGTACAGCAGGTTCGTCGGTCGTATTCGCGGGCCTGACAGTGGTGGTCGCGCTGGCAGCCCTGGCGGTGGTCGGGGTCCCGATGATCACGCAGATGGGAATCTCGGCGGCGGTTGCCGTCATCATCGCCGTGCTCGGCGCAATCACGTTGATCCCGGCAGTTCTGGGCATCTTCGGTCGGTTCGCGTTCTCGCCTCGTATTCCCGGGCTTCGCCACGGTGACGAGCCCGAGACGATGGAATCCAACGGACATCGCTGGGCCAAGATAGTCACCAAGTACCCGTGGCCGATCGCGGGTGCTGCTCTGGTCCTCCTGGTGATCGCGGCTATTCCGATGACGAAGCTCGAACTCGGACTCTCGTTCACTCAAGACGAAGAGCGACCGGCACTGGCCCTCCTGCAACGAGGATTCGGTGAAGGCGTCAACGGCGAATTGTTCGTCGTGCTCGACGCGCCCGACGGTACCGACATCACTGCGATTGCCGAAGGCACTGTCGCGCACATCAAGGGCCTCGACAACGTCGCAACGCCGGATCAGTTGATGTGGGTCGGAAACGGACCGGACGCGGCAAACCCGATGGCGGGCGCAAACTCTGCGCTCATCGCGGTCACCCCGCAGATGTCTCCGAGCGGCCCCGAAACCCACGAGCTGATGAATCAGATCCGGGACTACGGATCGACGGTGAAGTCGGAAGGCGCAGAACTCGGTGTAGCGGGTCAAACCGCGATCGTTGCAGACATGTCGTCGAAGCTCAGTTCCGCGCTCATCCCGTATCTCATCGTGGTTGTGGGGCTGGCGTTCATCATCATGATGGTCGTCTTCCGCTCGATCTTGGTGCCGCTGACCGCAACTCTCGGATTCCTGTTTTCCGTCTGTGCGACCTTCGGCGCCACGGTGGCCATTTTCCAGTTGGGCGACTTCGGGCTGATCGAGCACACACAACCCATCATCTCGTTCCTGCCGATCTTCATGATCGGTGTGGTCTTCGGGTTGGCGATGGACTATCAAGTGTTCCTCGTGACGCGAATGCGCGAGGAATACGTGCACGGATTGTCGGCCAAGGACGCCATCATCTCCGGCTACACCCATGGTGCTCGCGTGGTCGCGTCGGCGGCCATCATCATGATCTCCGTGTTCGGCGCATTCATGCTGTCCTCGGAGACGACAAGCAAGATGATGGGCTTCGGTCTCGCGGCGGCAGTCTTCTTCGACGCCTTCATCATCCGCATGATCGTGATCCCTGCGGTCATGTCGATCCTCGGTGATTCGGCGTGGAAGTTGCCGGCGTGGCTCGACAAGATCCTGCCGAACGTCGACATCGAGGGTGAAGCGATTCGACGGATTCCGATCGAGCAGGATCCGGATTCCGATCCAGACCCGAATCAGGTGCCTGTGAGGGTGTAAGCACTCAGGTCGTCAGGACGGGGTGCCGGTTGCACAGCAACTGGCACCCCGTCCTTCTGTGTTCATACGGCGCTCGTGCGATAGGAAACCATCCGGTTGGTAACAGAAATCGCTGTGATCGCGACAGGACTTCCAGAGGCGACGCGCATCGGGAGCGAGCCGTGACGGTGACTGCGAGGGTACGTGTCGAAGGAGCAAACCGATTCGAAGCGGGCCGAGAAGTGGACCTTTGCGCTGACGGTCGTCTCCCTGATCGCCGGTGGGACAGTGGTTGCCGGGCTGGTGGATCGGTGGAGCAGCTCGCCGTCCGATGACATCTCTGTAGCTGCGTCATCTTCGATCACCATGACGTCTACACCGGACGAGATTCCGGCGGAGGACGTGCCTGAATTCTCGTACGTCACGCCGAGCGCGGTGTACCCGACAACGATTCCGGGTTGTGAAAGCGTCGAAGCGCCAGAAGAGGATTCGTTCTTCTCCTATATTCTGGACGGATCTGACACGTACGACGATCCACGCTTTCCGTGGTTCTCGAGTGCCAAGGCCGCCGCGATGTCGGAAGCGGTCAAGCAGGCGCTCCCGAAAGATGTCGAGCTGAAGTTCGCCAGCCCGGGTAATTCGCTGCAGTTCGGGCCAATCTCTGCACCTTCGAACACAGATGGGCTGCCCGAGGGATTCTCGCTCGAGGAGTTGGCGTCCACCACTGCGTCCGGGACGCTGATTCGGGACGGGAAGATCGGCGCGCTCAGCCTGATGCTGCACTCGAGTTCTGATCCGATCCCATCGTGTGTTGCGGGGTCGCTCGTCGAACGTCGGGTGCTGGCCGACCAGTCTGTGGTGGATCTGCAGGATACGTGGAGCGAAACCAATGGTGTACGCACCCTTAATCGGTCGGCAATGTTGTACGGAGTCGACGGGACCCGTATTCAGGCGTATCTCAACGACACGAACAACGACGGAGGTCCGGACGCCGAGAGTTCCGGCGTGGTGCCACTGACGCTCGACGAACTTGTAACCCTTGTCGAAATGCCACAGCTGCGAATCACCACGCCAGTTCCACCAGGCACTGCTCCGCTTCAGATTGATTGCGGCGGTTGGACGGACGAGTCATCAGGGCGGGAACTGGATCGAGGAATCGTCGACGCGCTCGGTGAAGCGCTCCGATCGGGTTGGCGCGCAGCACCGTCAGAAGCGCCTGACCTCGGCAGCCAGCTGGGTGATCTGGTTCTGGCCGAAAACGACACCACCACTGCGTGCCAGTATGTCGTTGCACGGTCGGGCGGCAACGAGTCGCGTCTGAGTATCTCGATTACCAGTGGGCAGCCGCTTCCTACGCCTCCGAACAAGTACGACCCTTCTTACGACGGACACCCGCTCTCGATGGTGACCGCCGAGGACGGGTCCGTGATCGAACGTGATGAGAGTCGCTGGGAGAATGTCCACAGGTCTGTAGTAGTTACCCACCCCGGTGGGACGCAAGTAACGGTGAGCTCTTCGGCAGAGGCACCGAACGTGCCGATGACGTTCGAGCAGTTGGAGTTTCTCGCGACGATCGACGGGCTGGAGATTCGATGACCGCCAGGTATTCGCCCAAGGCCCGCCTTCGGATCGCAGCCGCCGTAGCCGTAGTCACGGTCACCGCCGCCATCGCCACGGTGGTCACGTCGACGAGTTCCGGACCGACAGCGATCTCGTCGCCGCCATGGAGCGTCGAGGCCTCCGAGATTCTCGGGCGCGAGTTCGCGATATTTCGGAGCCCACTTGTTGGAACCGAATTCAACATGGACGTGGGCGGATTCATCGACGCCGGATCACTCGTGGTCACGATGGTCGGCATGCCGGACCGCCAGGCGTATTCGTTGGACGACGCGGAATTGGTCGGATTGGACGCTGAGGACGGCGCGGTCCGTTGGCGTACGTCGGCGGTCGACATCGGTGGTTGCTCCGAGACTTTGCTCGGCAGTTCGGTGCTGTGTTTCTCCGGGCCGTACGTATCCGGTGGTTCGTACTCGCTTTTCGATATCGAGACAGGAGAGCGTCGAGACATCAAGACGCCGTGGGCACCGATCATCGCGGTTGTCTCGGGTGACACGGTCCTCGCGCTCGAGGGTGATATCGAGAGCAACGACGTTCGCGTGCACAGCGGAACCGTCGACGATCCGGAAGCGAACTGGTCCAAAGCGTTCGACGTCGGTGGATCGTGGGAAGCCGGATACGTCGATCCGGTGATGTCGGTGCACGGCGATCTGGGTGTGATCGCTCTCGACGAGTCTCTGGGATTCGATCTGAAGACGGGCGAACAGCGGTGGGTACACGGTTACTCCACCTGTTCGACCGCGCATACATCGTCGGACGGCGTGACATTGGTGTCGGATGGCGGTTGCGAAGGCAATGGCCGTCCGACAAGTGAGTACGCGCTCGATCAGAACGGGCGCGAGTTCGCCAGGACGGACGAACTGCCCTCGGAGTCCTCGTACTACGGCGGGCGATACAGCCGAGATGATCCCGCGGGAAGATCGACTCCGATCATTCTGGGACACAGCGGTTTCGACCGGACTTCCGGCGAGAAATTGTGGTCCAACAGTGAACTCTTCGACACCGCACAGTCGTTGGCGGTGATCGGCAACGTGGTTGCCGTGACCCGTTCCGGTTCCGAACCCGAGGTCCAGTTCGTGGACCTCTTCACCGGTGAGGTCCTGTGGCGATCGAACGCCGAGCGCGCCGGGGAGGTTGTCTGGCACGGCGATGTCGTTATCGACGAGGGAAACGTCTACGGAACGGATGTCCGTACGGGCCAACGTAGTTGGGAGGTTCGGGTGGATCAGGACGGGGACGACGAGTTCACCCCCTGGGCGATGCCGCGGGAGCTGTGGGCGGGGGACAAGGTGCTGTTGCGTTCCAGTGAAGACCGCATCACGGCGTTGAAACTGTCGTGAAATTCGGGGCCTGCGAATCTTCGGTGATCAGCGAAACTCGATGGGCTACTGGTGAACCGGCATGATTCGACCTTGCGATCTGGAAAACAAGCATCTGAATTCCAAGCGCTCCTGCTCGAAGTTGTAGAGGCGGTAGACGGGCCACGCCAGTGCGTGGAGCATCGAGTCGCCCCAGATAGTTAGTTTGAGGCGCCAATTCATGATGTTGTGAAGGTGCAGAACCGACTCGGAAGCCTGGTTGTATTTCAAGTACTCCAACGGAGGGGTTTCGCCGCGTCGGCCGGACGTTTCCGCTCGCATGTCCGCGATCTGCCCGATCGTCATTCCACCCTCCCGAAGGCACAGTGAAAGGTCGATATCTTCGTGAATGTCCGGCCGGTCACTGACTTGCTCGCGGACGGACAGCCATGCGCTCTTTCTGATCGCCATGTTCGCTCCGGCGACAGCGAGTACTTGACGTTCGCAATCGAACTTCCCCTGCTTCACCTGCCTGTCCAGTGCGTATCGGTGGATTCGAGCAAACGGCGATTCGAAGAGATAGGTGAGTCCGGCGACCGCTGAATGAGCGGTGCTGCGCTGGAAAAATGCTTTGACGGCACTAGCCCAGCCTGGTTGGACCCGAGTATCTGCGTCGATCCGACCGATGATGTTGCCGGTCGAGGCGTCGAAGCCCGCGTTCCGTGCGTGTACGACGCCTTGGCGGGCCTCGAAGACGTATCTGACTTTGTCGTACTTCCGGGCGAACTCCTGGATGATCGATGCAGTGCCGTCTGTCGAGTTGTTGTCGACAATTAGAATCTCATCGATTTCCGGCTGGGTCAGAAGACGCTCGATGCAGTCGGAAACCGCGTCTTCTTCGTTGAATACCGGAACAACCACCGAGAGTCGATTAGTGGACAAGTGTTCAATATCCTGCATGGATGCGGTCACTGTATTCCTTTGCTGGGCAATCGGGTCCAGTCCTTCGCAAAGGTTACGATAGCAATAGGTGACCATTCGGACAATTTGAACCTATGGGCATATGGTCAAACCCGCAATAGCTCATCGCGTGAAATAATCTACATAAGACCAGGTGGGAAGGCGTAACTGTATGCACGAGAGTGCTTTCAGAGCTGATTGATTTTTACCCACTCAAGTCTCTTCGTCGGTTGAACACCGGACTTTAGTCCTTGTAATTCCGGCAAACATAATGCTGGCAGTTCGCTGATTTTTTAATCACCGCCGAGGCAACCGCGTAGCAATATCGAGATATCGCGAGTCGCTTTTCAGTGATGTCGAGTCAGTGCAGCGCAAGCGTCGTATTTGTAGATTCAACGGTCCCTCGTCGGCCGGGTTGTCGCCATCTGCAAATATTTGCTTTTGTACTTGCCGGTCTGGATTTTCCAGCAAAGTACGTCCCCGCGACTCGTCAGCACCGATTCCCGACGTGCAACCAGTAGCCGGCACTTACCTAACGGGTCAGGATGCCTTCGGTTTCGGGTGCCGGAACAGTTTTCCCGGTGATCGGATCGACTTCCTCGAGCGGTGGAACGTCTTCTCCGTCGAGCACTCGGCGCATGCGCTCCTTGTCGAGCTGCCCCTCCCAATTTGCGACCACGAAGGTAGCGACACAGTTCCCAAGCAGGTTCACCGAGACTCGCATCGAGTCCATGATTCGATCGGCGCCCAGCAGGAGGGCGACTGCGGCAACTGGAATTGCGCCGTGACCGATCGCGGCCACGGTGGCGGACAGTGCCAGGAATGACGATCCCGGCACGCCGGCCATTCCCTTGGACGTGAGCATCAGTACCAGGACGGCAGTGATCTGTTCACCGAGTGTCAGGTCCACGCCGAGTGCCTGAGCCAGAAACAGCATGCAGATCGACAGGTACAGCGTGGCGCCGTCGAGATTGAACGAGTAGCCGGTAGGCACCACCAATCCTGTTGTAGTGCGCGAGCATCCGGCGTTGGTGAGCTTGACCATGATTCGGGGCAGAACTACTTCGGTCGACGCCGTTCCCAACGCGAGGAAGAGTTCGTCCTTGATGTACTTGACGAACTTCCACAGGTTCACGCCCGCGAAGTACCTGACTATCGCGGCCAGGATGAGGATGAACAGGACGGCGGCGAGATAGCATGCGGCGATCAGCTTTCCGTAACTTCCGAGCGAAGCGATCCCGTACTGGCCGACGATGTACGCCATCGCGCCCAAAGCGCCCAACGGCGCCAGTCTCATGATCCAGCCGATGATCGTGAAGAACAGATGACTCAGACGATCGACTAGTTCGAACACGATCGGTGGTCCACTCTCGCCTGCCTTGGCCAAGGCGAGCCCGAACAGTACGGCGAAGAAGAGGACTTGGAGGAGTGCGTTCTCGGCGAAGGCCGAAACTATCGACACCGGAATGATATTGAGCAGGAATTCGACGGTGTGTGGTAGTTCGCCACTTCCGGTCTTGGCGGCCACGGCGTCCGCACCGTTCGCCAGCGTCTCCGGATCGATGTTGAATCCCGCTCCTGGTTTCATCAGGTTGCCGATGAGTAGTCCGAACAGCAGCGCGAAGGCGGTCACGACCTCGAAGTAGATGAGTGCTTTGACGCCGATACGCCCCACCGCTTTCAGATCCCCGACGTGGGCGATCCCGATTACGACGGTGCAGAAGATGATCGGCGCGATCAGCATTTTGATCAGCTTGATGAAGCCGTCGGCGAGGGGCTTGAGATTCGCGCCGAATTCCGGCCACAACCAGCCGATGAGAACGCCGATGACGATAGCGGCGATCAATTGCACGAACAGTGATCGGTACCAGGGCGGCTTGTTGGCGAGTCGCGCGAGCTCGCTGTTCGGCAGTTTTACGGAAGTTGGCATGGATGGGAACGGTAGGTCTGCTTGATTGCGAAAAAATAACTCGCGAATGTCGTGGATGTAACGCGTCGAGGTTGCATCTCGGACAACAATTCGGTCAACAAGCGACAGTTGTGTGTGACTGTGGTTATTGTTTCCCTGAGCGGTGATCTTCCGTCCGCGTGCATGCACGACGTGTGAGAGGGGCTGTCATGGGGCAAATTATCGGAACCATCATTTTCGGCGCAGTCATCGGAATCCTGGCTCGTCTCGTACTGCCAGGTAAGCAGCAGTACGGCATGATCATCACCGTCGTCCTCGGTGTCGCCGGAGCGCTTATCGGGTACTGGGTCTGGGGAGCGATCTCGGACAAGGGCGACACGGGTGGAATCGACTGGATCCGCTGGATCATCAGCATCGCCGCGGCGGCCGTGCTCTCGATCGGCTACAGCGCCGTCACTGGCAAGAAATAGCAAGCCAACGCGATTCGCGAAGTGCGCCCTCCCGAAGTTCGGGAGGGCGCACTTTTGGTTTGCCCTAGTTGTCCGACCCCAGTTGTGAGCGAACGGCACTCTCGTCGCCTCAGATGCGCCGAAAGGCGCGTTCGCTCAGGGGGAGGGTCGCCGTAAATTCAGAGCGCTCGTCGCTGAAGATGCAGCGCCTCGAGGAACTGCGCCGGCAGATCCTGCTCGAGAATTTCGTCGTCGGGATGCGGCAGCGCTTTGATTTTCGCGAACTCGTCGTTGAGGCGTTCCATCTTGACGTCGAGGCGATGTGCCGCGGCAGCAGCCTCGGTGAGTTCGTCGAGGAGTTCGACGGGAACCTCGCGGTTGTACTTGTAATAGATCTTGTGCTCGAGGCTCGCCCAGAAATCCATCGCGATGGTGCGGATCTGGAGTTCGATCGGTACGTGCCTGACGCGGTCGCTCATGAAAACCGGGACCTCGACGATCAGGTGCAAGCTCTTGTAGCCGTTGGGTTTCGGATCGGCGATGTAGTCCTCTCGCTCGATCACCCGAAGGTCCGTCTGGCTGGTGAGCATCTCGGCGATCCGGTACGTGTCGGAAATGAAGCTGCAGGTGATGCGCACGCCGGCGATGTCGAAGATGTTCTTCGAGATGTCGTCGATCGTGAGCGGGATGTTCAGGCGTTGAGCCTTACGCAGGATGCTGTCCGGCGACTTGACCCGTGACGTCACGTGTTCGATGGGGCTGTACTGATTGATGTGAGTGAACTCGTCCTTGAGAATGTTCACCTTGGTCATCAGTTCGGAGATTCCGAATTGGTACAACATCATGAAGCGGGAGAACTCGGTCCGCAGTTCGGCGAAATCGGCTCTGCTGACCCCACTGCTGTCTTCCACGTTCGGCACCCTCATCTGTTAGCTGGTGTAACCAGTCTGCCACCGATTGTGCCGTGTCCGGTTTCAGTGGGTGCGCAGTGCGGCGAGCGTCATATCCCGCAGGACGCGACGTGCGCGTGCCGGCGAAGCTGGGTTGGCGCTGTGAGGGGTCGAGTTGATCAGTCCGAAAGTGGCATGCGCTTTGATGCGGGCATCCGCCTGGTCGAGCTGGGGATCGAGTTGCTCGAGGACTCCGACCCACACCTCGACGTACTTGCGCTGCGTTTGGCGCACCTGTCGACGGGCGTCGGCCGGCAGGCTTTCGAGGTCGCGGTCCTGGATGCGGATCAGGTCCGGCTCGCCGAGCGCGAAGTCGAGGTGGAACTCCACTAGTGCGTCGAGAGCGGCGCTCGGTGAGTCCGCTGCCTCCGCTGCCGCAGAACCGCCTTCGTGCAGGCGCGTGCTGATGCCGACGAGAAGTTCCACGAGGACGGCATCCTTGTTGGGGAAATGCCGGTACACGGCCGGGCCGCTGATACCGACGGCCGCGCCGAGGTCTTCGAGTCGCACACTCACGAATCCGCGTTCGGCGATCAACCGTGCGGCGGCATCCAAGAGCTGACGACGACGGTCGGCCTTCATCTGATCGCGTCGCGTCGGAGCTGCTACCTGCTCAGAGGTCATTCTCTCGATCTTTCTTCGCTTGTGTTCTGGACAACTCAGTTAATCATAGTTAATCTAGTTTCAGTTATCGAGCATTAACTCATGGCGAAGGCGGCGGGATGACTCCCAGTGGAATCACGCAAGGATCGGGCTACCGGTCCGATCACACCGTTCTGGTGGACGAACTGAAGAAGAAACTGGCGCAAGCAGCGCTGGGTGGCAACGAGCGCTCTCGCGAGCGCCACGTGAGCAGAGGGAAACTGCTGCCGCGAGATCGCGTCGACTCGCTGCTCGACCAGGGCAGCCCGTTCCTCGAGCTGTCCCCACTGGCGGCCAACGGCCTGTACGACGACGAGTGCCCGGGCGCCGGCGTCATCACCGGTATCGGCCGTGTGTCGGGTCGCGAGTGCGTCATCGTTGCCAACGACGCAACGGTCAAGGGCGGCACGTACTACCCGATGACGGTGAAGAAGCACCTGCGCGCGCAGGAAGTTGCGCTGCAGAACAACCTTCCCTGCATCTACCTCGTCGATTCTGGTGGCGCCTTCCTGCCGCGCCAGGACGAGGTCTTCCCGGACCGCGAGCACTTTGGCCGGATCTTCTTCAACCAGGCGACCATGAGCGCCAAGGGGATTCCCCAGATCGCCGCGGTTCTCGGTTCGTGCACCGCGGGCGGCGCCTACGTGCCCGCGATGAGCGACGAAGCAGTGATCGTCCGCAACCAGGGCACCATCTTCCTCGGCGGACCGCCGCTCGTGAAGGCTGCCACCGGTGAGATCGTGACGGCCGAAGAGCTCGGCGGCGGCGACCTGCACTCCAAGGTTTCCGGCGTCACCGATCACCTGGCCGAGGATGACCGCGACGCACTTCGGATCGTGCGCAACATCATTGCCACGCTCGGCCCCCGCTCCGAGCGCCCGTGGGACGTCATCTCCACGGTTCCGCCCGTCGCCGATCAGAGCGAGCTGTACGACGTCGTCCCGACCGATCCCCGTACTCCGTACGACGTGCACGAGGTGATCACCAAGCTCGTCGACGGTGGCGCGTTCCAGGAGTTCAAGGCTGAGTACGGCAAGACGCTCGTCACCGGTTTCGCGCACATCGAGGGCCACCCGGTCGGCATCATCGCCAACAACGGCGTGCTCTTCGGCGAATCCGCCATGAAGGGAGCACATTTCATCGAACTGTGCGACAAGCGCAGTGTGCCGCTGCTGTTCCTGCAGAACATCGCAGGCTTCATGGTGGGACGCGACTACGAGGCCGGCGGCATCGCCAAGCACGGCGCCAAGATGGTCACGGCAGTTGCGTGTGCACGGGTCCCCAAGCTGACAGTTGTCATCGGCGGCTCGTACGGCGCCGGCAACTACTCCATGTGTGGACGGGCGTATTCGCCTCGCTTCCTGTGGATGTGGCCGAACGCGCGCATCTCGGTCATGGGCGGCGAGCAGGCAGCTTCGGTGCTCTCGACGGTTCGTAGCGAGCAGCTCGACAGCGCGGGCAATCCGTGGTCGGCCGAGGACGAAGAGTCCTTCAAGGCGCCGATCCGTGAGCAGTACGAGGCTCAGGGCAATCCGTACTACTCCACTGCGCGGCTGTGGGATGACGGTGTCATCGATCCCGCAGATACCAGAACTGTTCTCGGCCTGGCCCTTTCGGTGTGCGCAAACGCACCGATCGAGCCGGTCTCCTACGGCGTCTTCCGGATGTGAGCGAAATGACTGAGTTGCGCACTATCGATACTGTTCTCGTGGCCAACCGCGGTGAGATCGCGGTTCGCGTGATCCGCACGTTGCGTGAGTTGGGAATTCGCAGCGTCGCCGTCTACAGCGACGCCGATGCGAATGCTCGCCACGTCCGCGAGGCCGACACTGCCGTCAACATCGGACCGGCCGCGGCGCGTGAAAGCTACCTCGTCATCGACAAGGTGATCGATGCTGCCAAGTCCACCGGTGCTCAGGGTATTCACCCCGGTTACGGCTTCCTGTCGGAGAACTCGGCGTTCTCGGCTGCCTGTGCGGCCGCCGGAATCGCCTTCCTCGGCCCCTCCGAGCGGGCTATCGAGGTGATGGGCGACAAGATCACCGCGAAGAACGCGGTTGCCGCGTTCGACGTGCCGGTGGTCCCGGGTATCGCTCGCCCGAATCTGACCGACGAAGAACTGATCGCAGCGGCCGAGGACATCGGCTACCCGGTGTTGGTCAAGCCTTCGGCAGGCGGCGGTGGCAAGGGAATGCGTCTGGTCGAGGATCCGGCCAATCTGGCCGAGGCTCTTCGCAGTGCCCGCCGTGAGGCCGCGTCGTCGTTCGGCGACGACACCCTGTTCCTCGAGCGATTCGTCCTGCGGCCCCGGCACATCGAGGTCCAGGTTCTCGCCGACCAGCACGGCAACGTCGTTCACCTCGGTGAGCGCGAATGCAGCCTGCAGCGGCGTCACCAGAAGGTCATCGAAGAGGCTCCGTCGCCGCTGCTCGATCAGGTGACCCGTGACCGGATCGGCGCGGCAGCGTGCAACACCGCTCGAAGCGTCGATTACACCGGCGCCGGCACTGTCGAGTTCATCGTCTCCGCCGACAAGCCGGACGAGTTCTTCTTCATGGAGATGAACACCCGCCTGCAGGTCGAGCACCCCGTCACCGAAATGGTGACCGGACTGGATCTGGTCGAATGGCAGGTTCGTGTGGCAGCAGGGGAGAAGTTGGCCTTCTCCCAGAGCGACATCACACTGACCGGTCACGCTATCGAAGCTCGTGTGTACGCGGAGGATCCGGGCCGTGGGTTCCTGCCGACCGGCGGTCGCGTCGTCGATCTGGTCGAGCCGTCAGGTTCCGGCGTGCGCGTCGATTCCGGACTGCTCGCGGGCACGGTCGTCGGCAGTGACTACGACCCGATGCTCAGCAAGGTCATCGCCCATGCTCCCGACCGCGCGGGCGCACTGCGCAAGCTCGATCGCGCACTCGGTGACACCGCAGTGCTCGGAGTCGTGACCAACATCGAGTTCGCACGATTCCTCCTCGCTGATCCGGATGTGATCGCGGGCAACCTCGACACCGGTCTGCTCGATCGTCGCGTCGAAGACTTTGTCGCGGCCGATGCCTCCGACGAGGTTCTCATTGCTGCCGCGGCGTATCGCTGGCTCTCGCGATGGACAACTTCGGAATCCGTTGATCCCTGGGACGTCCCGAGTGGATGGCGCGTCGGAACTCCCGCTCCGACCAGCATCAGGCTCGCCGCCGGCACCCGAACGTCGCACTTTGCGATCGTCGGCGTTCCCGCCGATGCAAAGGTCGAGGTCGAAGGTTCACAGCCGCGCGCATTCAGCGCGACCCTGACGGGATCCGAACTGGCGGTAGTCATCGACGGACGCCGACGCAGGTTTGTCGTCGCCGAGACCGATGGTGGTCTGTGGCTGGCGGGCGGCGGAACCTGGCACGTGCGCGAGGTTGCCGAAGTCAGCGTTCGCGGTGAGGACAAGCACGCCGGTGACGCCGAAATCGCCAGCCCCATGCCCGGTGCCGTCATCGCAGTCAACGTCGAGAACGGCGCGGCAGTGAGCGCGGGACAACCACTCGTCGTGGTCGAGGCCATGAAGATGGAGCACTCCTTGACATCCCCGATCGACGGGATCGTGGAAGTGCTTGTCCGTCAGGGCGATCAGGTGATGGTGGATCAGGTTCTGGCCCGCGTGGTACCTGTCACGGACGAAGAGACTGCAGAAGTAAAGACCGAGAACACGACGCAGAAGGAAGACGCCTGATGTCCGATTACCTTGCCACCGGAGCGCTTCCGGACGAATACCAGCAGCTCGCCAAGACGGTTGCGGACTTCGCGAAGACCGTAGTGGCACCGGTTGCTGCCGAGCACGACGCCAACCACACCTTCCCGTACGAGGTAGTGGCCGGGATGGCCGACATGGGACTGTTCGGCCTGCCGTTTCCCGAGGAGTACGGCGGAATGGGCGGCGACTACTTCGCACTCTGCCTGGCGCTCGAAGAGCTGGGCAAGGTCGACCAGAGCGTCGCGATCACTCTCGAAGCTGGTGTGTCCCTTGGTGCCATGCCGATCTACCGTTTCGGTAACGAGGCACAGAAGCAGGAGTGGCTTCCGCAGCTCACCAGCGGCAAGTCGTTGGCTGCCTTCGGCCTGACCGAACCCGGTGCGGGTAGCGACGCCGGCGGAACCAAGACCACCGCGAAGTTCGACAGCGGTGAGTGGATCATCAACGGCAACAAGCAGTTCATCACCAACTCGGGCACCGACATCACCAAGCTCGTGACGGTCACCGCGGTCACGGGTGTCAAGGACGGCGGCAAGAAGGAGATCTCGACGATCCTCGTGCCGACCACGACGCCCGGCTTCACGGCCGAACCGGCGTACAACAAAGTCGGTTGGAACGCATCCGACACCCATCCGCTCACGTTCGCCGATGTTCGTGTCCCCGAAGAGAATCTGCTCGGTGAGCGCGGCCGCGGCTACGCAAACTTCCTGCGCATCCTCGACGAAGGCCGCATCGCGATTTCCGCGTTGAGCGTCGGTGCCGCCCAGGGCTGTGTCGACGAGTCGATCAAGTACGCCAAGGAACGCGAGGCGTTCGGTCGCCCCATCGGACACAACCAGGCCATCGCGTTCAAGATCGCGCGTATGGAGGCTCGTGCCCACGTCGCACGTACCGCGTACTACGACGCGGCCGCACTCATGTTGTCGGGCAAGCCGTTCAAGAAGCAGGCGTCCATCGCCAAGCTCATCTCCTCCGAAGCTGCCATGGACAATGCCCGCGACGCCACCCAGATCCACGGCGGATACGGCTTCATGAACGAGTACGCCGTCGCGCGCCACTACCGTGACAGCAAGATCCTCGAAATCGGTGAGGGAACCACCGAGGTGCAGTTGATGCTCATCGCCCGTGAGGCAGGGTTGTGACGAACCCCAAGAAGATCACTCAGCGCGGGCTCTGGTTCGAGGAGTTCGAGGTCGGCGCGATCTACGAGCATCGCCCAGGCCGGACCGTGACCGAGGCTGACAACGTCCTGTTCACGACTTTGACGATGAACACGCAGGCGTTGCATCTCGATGCCGCGTACAGCGAGGACACTCAATTCGGTGTGCGGTTGGTCAATTCGATGTTCACCCTGTCGACCATCGTCGGCCTCTCGGTCGCGCAGTTGACGCAGGGCACCATCGTGGCGAACCTCGGTTTCTCCGAGATCAGCTTCCCGAAGCCGCTCTTTCACGGCGACACCTTGTATGCCGAGACGCTCATCGCGGACAAGCGCGAGTCGAAGAGTCGTCCAGGTGAAGGCATCGTGACGCTCGTGCACACCGGGCGTAACCAGCACGGCGATGTCGTCGCACTGGCCACGCGCAAGACGTTGGTGCAACTGCGTCCGGCAGAGGTGTCCTCATGACGTGGACGCCACCGGGGCCGGCCTGGTTGTTCTGCCCGGCGGATCGTCCCGAGCGCTACGCGAAGGCGGCCGCCGTTGCCGACGTCGTGATCCTCGATCTCGAAGACGGGGTGGCTCCGGCCGACAAAGAAGCCGCACGTGCAGCCCTGATCGACACTCCTCTCGATCCGGACCGGACGATTGTGCGCGTCAATCCGGTCGGTACGCCTGATCACGAACTCGATCTGATCGCGCTGGACGGCACACACTATTCGCGTCTCATGCTGTCCAAGTGCGAATCGGCCGAGGACGTCCTCTCGCTCGCACCGGCGGACGTGGTTGCACTCGTCGAGTCCCCGCGAGGAGCCCTCGCCGTGGCCGACATCGCGCTTGCTGCGAACGCCATCGGTGTCATGTGGGGAGCCGAGGACCTTGTGGCCGGTCTCGGCGGTAACTCGAGCAGGCACCCGAACGGTTCGTACCGCGACGTTGCCAAGCACGTCCGATCGACGTCTCTCCTGGCTGCGAAGAGCTACGGCCGGTTGGCTGTCGATTCCGTTTATCTCGACATCAAGGACCTCGTCGGCCTGGGCGTCGAGTCCGCTGATGCTGTCGCAGTCGGCTTCGACGTGAAGGTTGCGATCCACCCGAGTCAGGTCGAGGTCATCCGTGGTGCCTTCGCACCTTCGGAAAAAGAGATCGACTGGGCCACACGAGTGCTTGCCGCGGTGTCTACTGAACGTGGTGTGTTCGCGTTCGAGGGCAAGATGGTCGACGCTCCCGTTCTTCGTCACGCCGAGAAGCTTCTTCACCGAGCCGGAATCTTTCAGCAGAAGGAGAACTAACGGATGAGCAAAGTCGTGAATACGGCAGCTGAGGCAGTTGCCGACATCGCGAGCGGATCCAGGCTCGCAGTGGGCGGCTTCGGGCTGTGCGGTATTCCCGACGCACTGATCGCGGCGATCGCCGACGGCGGCGCCACCGATCTCGAGGTGTTCTCCAACAACTGCGGTGTCGACGACTACGGTCTCGGCATTCTGCTCGGCGCGCACCGGATCGCCAGGGTGACGGCGTCGTACGTGGGGGAGAACAAGGAGTTCGCCCGCCAGTATCTCGCCGGTGAGCTCGAAGTGGAGTTGACGCCGCAGGGGACGCTGGCCGAGCGGCTGCGAGCTGGCGGTACCGGCATCCCGGCGTTCTACACTCCGGCCGGCGTCGGCACACCGATCGCCGAGGGCGGCTTGCCGTGGCGATACAACCCGGACGGTTCGATCGCCGTGGCGTCGCCACCGAAGGCGACGGCAGTGTTCGGTGGCCGCACGTATGTATTGGAAGAGGCGATCACCGCTGACTTCGCGCTCGTGCACGCGGACTACGGCGACACCGAAGGAAATCTCGTCTTCAACAAGACGGCGATGAACTTCAACCCGCTTGCTGCCATGGCCGGCCGGATCACCATCGCGCAGGTGGAGAACCTCGTCGAGCCGGGCGACATCGACCCCGCACACGTGCACCTACCTGGTGTGTTCGTCGCGCGGGTCGTGCACACAGGCCCACAGGAGAAGCGGATCGAGAAGCGGACCGTCTCAGGGGGTACCAAGTGAGCAGCGCAGAGGAAACTCGTATCGGTTGGACCCGCCACGAGATGGCCGCTCGCGCTGCTGCCGAGATGCGGCCGGGTGAGTACGTCAACCTCGGTATCGGCCTGCCGACGCTGATCCCCAGTTACTTGCCCGAGGGTGTCAAGGTGGTCCTGCACAGCGAGAACGGCATCCTCGGTACCGGACCGTATCCGACTGATGATCAGGTCGATGCCGACCTCATCAATGCAGGTAAAGAAACCGTCACTGTCAATCCTGGTGCCGCGTTCTTCGACTCGGCCCTCTCGTTCGGGATGATCCGCGGCGGCCACATCGACACCGCGGTGCTCGGCGGGATGCAGGTGTCGAAGACGGGTGACCTCGCCAACTGGATGGTCCCCGGCAAGATGGTCAAGGGCATGGGCGGGGCGATGGACCTGGTCCACGGTGCCCGCCGCGTCATCGTCGTGATGGAGCACACCGATCGCGACGGAAACCCCAAGATCGTCGAGGCATGCACCCTGCCGCTTACCGGGCAGGGCGTCGTCAACCGGATCATCACCGACCTCGCGGTGCTGGACGTCACCGCGGACGGGCTGGAGCTTGTGGAGCTGGCTCCAGGTGTCACCAGTGAACACCTGAAGAGTGTGACTGGTGTGGGTTTTTCCTGAAGCTTCGTACCTTCAATCGAAAGAACGCGCCGACCGCTGGTCGGCGCGTTCTTTCGTCGGTCTGTCGGCGTGTACCGATAGTCTCGATCAGCGACTGTCGAATCTGGTTCGAGCTCGGGCACCAAGTAGCTGAGGGGCCTGTAAATTGTCCGAGGTGACTGATGTGGATGGGGGTGCAGATCGTCGGCAGCAAATTGATTGTTCCAGGGGTGGAGATGTCGCGCACAGTGTCTGAACCGTGCGTTTCGGCAATGCGATCGGGGGGTAGATGAGCTGGGCGATTTGTAACGAATTGCAGCAAAACCGTCGATACACCGGGGTATGGATTTCTCTTGTCACCTATGTATCGGAGACAATGGGTGGTTCTGGCTCGTCGAGGTTGGATGAGGTCGGTAGCTGCTGCGAATCGGACGTTCGGCTCGCACGGGTGCGCAATGGTGTGGAAGAGAGGCTGTGGGCGTGAATTCGCTGGGTAACGGAGAACTGGGGAGCGGCAAGCCGGAGGTCGGCAGCTCGCCGGAAGACGTTCAGCGATCAGACGCATTCCCACTTTCGGCGGCCCAGCTCGGTATGTGGTTCGCGCAGCACCTTGATCCCGCAGTACCGGTCAACATCGCCCAGTACGTCGAACTCCGTGGTGCTCTGGAGCTTGACGCCCTTCGCCAGGCCTGTGCAGACGCCGGTCGCGAAATCGGGTCGGCCTTCGTGCGGATCTTCGAGATCGATGCCCAGCCGTACCAGATCATCGACCCCACACTCGATGATTCAGTCGGTTACGTCGATCTTCGTAGTGAAGACGACTCGCACGACGCCGCCATGCGGTGGATGCGAGCAGATCGCAGTCGGCCGATCGACATGCTTACGGACCGACTGATCTCTGCCACGATCCTGCGCCTCGGCGAGAACCGCTACTACTGGTACACGCGGGTCCACCACACAATTCTCGACGGTTTCGGTGCGTCGACGTTCGTCACTCGTGTGGCGGAGCTGTACTCGGCGCGCGTGGAGGGCCGGGATCCGGAGCCGAGTGAGGCCTCCGATCTCCGGAACGTCTACGAGGTAGACAACAAGTACCGCCAGTCGAGTCGTTTCGAAACCGATCGCAAGTACTGGGCAGACAAGATCGAGAATCTCGACGAGATCTCGAGCCTCGCGGGTCGAAGTGCCGCGCCGGCTCCAGTCAGTCGGATCGACAGCGCAGCGCTGTCCAACCACGTCGAGGCGCTGCTCGGGCGGTTCCTCGAGCGCATAGAGAAGACCACTGTTGCCGGCACTGTCGTCGCGGCGTTTGCGGCGTACCTCGCTCAGATGACCGGACGAGAGGACGTGTCGCTGAGTCTGCCCGTTTCCGGTCGAACGACAGCCGTGCTGCGTCGATCCGGAGGCATGGTCTCCAACGTCGTGCCGCTGCGCCTGACCGTCACTGCGGACACCACCGTCCAGGAGCTTCTGGACGACGTCAGGAACGAAATGTCCGGCGCGCTGCGCCACCAGCGATACCGACACGAGGACATGGTTCGCGGCGGTGACGGGCCGGGCCGGGGCGGATTCTTCGGCCCGTGGATCAACATCATGATGTTTTCCACCGAGTTGGCGTTCGGGCCCCTCGTCGGCGAGCTTCACATCCTGTCCACGGGTTTGATCGAAGACCTCGGTGTCAACCTGTACCAGAGCGTCGGCGATACCCGCACACACATCGACTTCGAGTCGAATCCCAATCTGTATGCGCCCGCGGACGCCCAGCGAAATCACTCGCGGTTCGTGGAGTTTCTCGAGAAGTTCGTCTCGGCCGAAACGAGCCGCAAGGTCTGGGATCTTCCTGTCGCCACCGACGAGGAGCGAAACAAGGTTGCCTTGTGGAACCGCACCGGCTTCCACGTCGCCTCGCAGACCATCACCGAAGCATTCGAGCGTCAGGTCGAGAGAACTCCCGATGCCACCGCTGTCGTTTTCGAAGGCGCCAGCCTCACATACGCCGAATTTGACTCTCGCGCAAATGGTTTGGCTCGTCAACTCATCGCCATGGGTGTTGGGCCCGAATCGCTTGTAGGACTGTCGATCCGCAGGTCTTTGGACTTGATGGTCGGTCTGTACGCGATTGCCAAGGCCGGCGGAGCCTGGGTGCCGGTGGATCCCGACCACCCAGCGGAACGCACGGCCTACATTCTCGAGTCGGCGCAGCCCACGTGTGTTGTGACCACTGCGCGGGACGACGTGGATCTGCCCTCGGGCACACGGGTCATCGAGATCGACACACTGGACTATGGGCAGCTCGACAGCAGGCCGATCGCCAACGCAGATCGCCTGTCTCCCTTGCATTTCTCGAACACCGCGTACGTGATCTACACCTCCGGCTCGACCGGGCGACCCAAGGGTGTCGCGGTCACTCACGCAGCGATCAACAATCAGCTTCAGTGGATGAACGCCGAGTACGGGCTTTCGGCGTCGGACATCTACCTGCAGAAGACCGCTACGACATTCGACGTGTCGCTGTGGGGATTCTTCATGCCGTTGCAGGTCGGCGCCACGCTCGTCGTCGCGACTCCGGACGGTCATCGAGACCCGATCTACGTGGCGAACAAGATCGCGGAGCTCGGCGTCACGATCACCGACTTCGTGCCATCCATGCTCACGCTGTTCACTGCGAATGCACCTGCCGGATCTTGTGATTCGTTGCGCCACGTGTTCGTCATCGGCGAGGCGCTCCCGCCCGAGACGTCTTCCGCCTTCCGCGAACTCTGTGGAGCCGGACTGCACAACCTGTACGGTCCGACCGAAGCCGCGGTATCGGTCACGTACTACGAGGCCGTGGCCACGGATACTACTTCCGTGCCGATCGGTATGCCGCAGTGGAACACTCAGGCGCACGTACTGGACGGACAACTTCGCCCGACCCCCATCGGGCAGCCGGGTGAGCTCTATCTCGCCGGCGTTCAACTCGCGCGCGGATACGTTGGTCGACCGGACCTGAGCTCGGATCGGTTCGTAGCCAATCCGTACGGCACGGCCGGTGAGCGTATGTACCGGACCGGCGACCTCGTCCGTCGCAGTGAGGACGGAAACCTCGACTACATCGGGCGTACCGACTTCCAAGTGAAGTTCCGTGGGCAGCGCATCGAGCTCGGCGAAATCGAGACCGTCCTTCTGGCACACCCCGACGTTTCCCAGGCTGTTGTCTTGGTGACCGTCACCCCGACCGGTGATCAATTGGTCGGCTACGTCGTGCCGGGCCCGGGCCGAAACATCGATGCTGCGGTGCTCAGTGAGTTCGCCGGTCGAAGCCTCCCTTCGTACATGGTTCCGGCCGCGTTGATGGTGCTCGATGCGTTGCCGCTCAACACGAGTGGCAAATTGGATCGTGCCGGGTTGCCCGAGCCGGTGTTCGCGAGTGCGAAGCAGTACCGCGAGCCCCGCACCGAAATCGAGCGGGTTGTCGCTGACGTCTTTGCCGACGTTCTCGGTGTCGAGCGCGTCGGTATCGACGACGACTTCTTCGAACTCGGTGGAAACTCGCTGGTTGCAACACAGTTGGTGACCCGCGTGGGTTCCGCCTTGGGAGTGCAACTCGGCGTTCGAGAGCTTTTCGAGTCCACCACGGTCGCTACCTTGGCGGCCCGCGCCGAGTCTGTGGCGGGTAACGCCAGGCAGCTCACCCCGCTGATCGCCAAGCCTCGTCCCCAGGTTGTCCCGCTCTCGCTTGCACAGCAGCGCATGTGGTTCATCAACCGTCTCGATCCGTCGACGCCCGCGTACAACCTTCCGTTCACGGTCCGGCTCACCGGTTCGGTGGACCCGTCCGCCCTGCATGCCGCGGTGATGGATCTTCTCGAGCGACACGAGTCCTTGCGGACGATCTACCCTGATGTCGACGGAACCGCGCAACAGCTTGTACTGCCGGTCGATCGGGCTGCAGTGGAGTTGAATCCGGTCAAGATTCGGAATTCGCATCTCGACGCGGCCCTGTTCGACGTGGCGTCTCGCGGCTTCGACGTGACGCTCGAAATCCCGGTACGGGTTGCCCTCTTCGAGGTGTCTCCGACGGATTACGTCCTGGTGATGGTTCTCCATCACATCGCTGCAGACGGACTGTCGTTCCGTCCGCTCGCACGTGACCTTCTCGTCGCATACTCGGCGCGAAGTGAGAAGTCTGCGCCGGCGTGGACGCCGCTGCCGATTCAGTACGCCGACTACGCCCTGTGGCAGCGCGAAGCACTGGGATCCGACGAAGACCCGCGCTCGGAGTCGTCTCGCCAGATCAACTTCTGGCGCCGGGCACTTGCCGATTTGCCGGATCAGTTGGATCTGCCGACCGACCGACCTCGTCCTGCCATCGCGTCCAATCACGGTGCCAAGCACCATTTTCAGATCAGCGAACGCACGACGCGCAAGTTGAACGAGTTGGCGCGCTCGAGGAGCGTCTCGCTGTTCATGGTGTTGCAGGCGGCATATGCAACGCTGTTGAGCCGGCTCAGTGGTACCTCCGACATCGCGATCGGTGCCCCGATCGGCGGGCGAGGCGATCAAGCACTCAACGACGTGATCGGCATGTTCGTGAACACCCTGGTGCTTCGCACCGAGGTCGATCCGAACGAACGATTCGAAGAGTTGCTCGCTCGGGTAAGGGAATCGGGCTTGTCTGCCTACGGGCATGCCGATGTGCCGTTCGAGCGGTTGGTCGAAGTTCTGAGTCCGGCGCGTTCGCAGGCTCGTCACCCGCTGTTCCAGGTTGCGCTCACTGCGGAGATCAGTGGACGACGCGAACTGGAATTCTCAGGTGTCAAAGCAGTTGCAGCTGAACTGGAAGTACCGGTCGCCAAATTCGATCTCGAGCTCATGGTGTCCGAGAATCCTGAAAGCAGCGAAGACTCGGACGTCTTGAGCGCCACCTTCACCTATGCCACGGACCTGTTCGATCCGGCCACGGTGAACACTTTCGCTACTCGATTCGTGCGCATCCTCGATGCCGTGGCTACCCGACCTGAAACGATCGTCGGCGATATCGACCTGCTCTCACGCTCCGAGCGCACCGATCTGACGGTCGTAGCCGCGGATTACACGATGCCCCGGCAGAGTCTCGTCGACATCTTCCTGTCCGGCACGGCTGAGGCGGATTCGGTTGCTGTGCGCTTCGAGGGTCGATCGATCACCTACCGCGAGCTCGATGAGCAGTCGTCGAAGCTCGCACGGGTTCTGATCGGACGTGGCGCCGGCCCCGAGACCATTGTTGCTCTCGCCTTTCCTCGCTCGTACGAGATGGTCTGTGCAGTATGGGCGGTGGCGAAGTCAGGGGCGGCATACGTCCCAGTCGACCCGAGCTATCCGGAAGATCGTGTTCGGCACATGCTGGCCGATTCTTCGGCCGCGATCGGACTCACGTCGGGACAGTTCGTAGATCAGCTTCCTGCGGTCACAGAATGGTTGGTCCTTGACGGCCAGGCGCTGAACGGAGAACTGTCGACGCAATCTTCAGCGCCGGTCACGGACGAGGACCGAATCGCTCCGATTCACAGTTCTCACGTTGCATATGTCATTTACACATCCGGTTCCACGGGAAAACCGAAGGGTGTCAGCGTCACTCACGGTGGTCTCCGTGGGGTCAGAGACGCAGCACAGCGTCGCTACGAGGTAGAACAGTCCTCACGCTTCCTCCATATCTGTTCGCCGAGCTTCGACCCGTCGGTACTCGAATGGATGGTCGCCTTCTCTGCGGGTGCAACTTTGGTGATCGTTCCGTCGACAATTATCGGTGGACACGAGTTGTCGGATCTTCTTCATTCCGAGAAGGTCACACACGCGATCATCACTCCCGCAGTACTCGGGACCATGGAGCCGGCAGAGCTGCCTGAATTGCGAGTCGTCTCCGTCGGCGGTGACGTGACCACTCCCGAGTTGCTGGCGAAATGGGCCCCAGGGCGCGCCTACTTCAATGGGTACGGTCCGACCGAGACCACGATCATCTCGTCGTTCGGCGATCTCGCGATCGGCCGATCGATCGACATCGGGCGTCCCGTCGAGGGCATGTCGGCACTGGTACTCGACGAGCGTCTGCATCCTGTTCCAGTCGGTACCAGGGGAGAGCTCTACTTTGCGGGCGCTGCATTGGCTCGCGGCTACCACGAGCGGCGAGGTCTTTCTGCGGAACGGTTTGTTGCCAACCCGTATTCGCCGGATGGCGAGCGAATGTACCGGACCGGCGATGTCGTGCGCTGGACCGGCGGAGACGCGCGCGGTGACGCGGGGGTTCTCGAATACGTCGGCCGCAGTGACTTCCAGGTCAAGGTTCGCGGATTCCGTATCGAACTCGGTGAGATCGACGCAGTTCTGTCCTCGCACGAGTCTGTGCGCTTCGCGGTGACGGTCGGAAGCGAAGGCGCGACGGGTGTCACAACCCTCGTTTCCTACGTCGAACTGGCTGACGGGTCGAGTTTCGATCGGGACGTGCTCGCCTCGTTCGTGGCAGAGTCTCTGCCGAGCTACATGGTTCCGTCCGTCATCATGGAACTCGCCGAGGTTCCGTTGACCCCGGTGGGCAAATTGGATCGCCGGGCTTTGCCGGAGCCTGTTTTCGAGGTCCGCGAGTTTCGTGCACCCACTACGCCGGTGGAAGAGATTGTCGCGCAGGTGATTGCGGATGTTCTCGGAGTGGAACGAGTCGGCCTCGACGACGACTTCTTTGAACTCGGTGGCAACTCCCTGGTGGCTACTCAGGTCACCTCCCGATTGGGGCGGGCGCTCGACACTACGGTGCCGGTGCGAACGCTATTCGACGTTTCCACCGTCGAGGCGCTCGCCGCACACATCGAGTCGCACGTAGGTAGCGGCGGGCAGAAGGCGCTCGTCGCACAGGTGCGTCCCGCGGAAATTCCGTTGTCGCTGGCGCAGCAGCGCATGTGGTTCCTGAACCGCTTCGACACCGACTCAGCTGCTTACAACATCACTTTTGCTCTGCACCTGACTGGTCAACTCGATACTGCCGCGATGGAAACTGCGCTCGAGGACGTACTGGCCCGGCATGAAGTGCTCCGAACGGTATATCCGGACGGGGCTTCCGGACCGAAGCAGTCGATTCTGTCGCTTTCGGAGGCGTTCGGCGGACTGACCGTGGAGTCGGTTTCGGATCCGGACGAGCTCGAAAGTCGAGTCGCTGCAATCGGATCCTCAGCGATCGACGTCACCGTCGACGTGCCGATCCGTGTCCGCCTGTTGACGGTCAGCGACACCGAGCACACCCTCGCGATCGTGGTTCATCACATCGCCGCTGACGGTTGGTCGATGGCGCCCCTGGCACGCGATGTCATGATTGCCTACTCGGCACGCAAGGACGCGATCGCGCCGGCGTGGCAGCCGTTGACTGTGCAGTACGCCGACTATTCGTTGTGGCAGCGTGAGGTTCTGGGGTCGGAAGACGACTCGGAATCACTGATCTCGCAGCAGATCTCGTACTGGACCGAAACTCTGGCAGACCTACCGGATGTGATCGAGCTTCCGTCGGACCGGTCTCGGCCTGATGTGGCGTCGATGCGCGGCGAGCGATTCGCGTTCGAGATCTCCGGGGATGTGCACCGTCGATTGGACGCGCTGGCACGGGAGAACAACGCGACGCTCTTCATGGCGTTGCACTCGGCGCTTGCCGTTCTGATGGCCCGACTGAGCGGGACCTCGGACATCGCCGTGGGCACTCCCGTTGCCGGTCGCGGCGACGAGGCGCTCGACGATCTCGTCGGTATGTTCGTCAACACGCTTGTTCTGCGCACCGAGGTCGACCAGGCCCAGGCATTCACGGATCTGCTGGCTGCGGCGAGTGATTCTGCGCTCGGAGCGTTCGCTCACTCGGACGTGCCCTTCGAGCGGTTGGTGGACGTCTTGGCACCCGCCCGGTCGCAGGCCAGACATCCGCTGTTCCAGGTTGTGCTGTCCTTGCAGAATCTCGCGCAAACGGCATTGGAACTGCCGGGACTGGCGATCAAGGCCGCCGAAATCGACACGACCACTGCCAAGTTCGACCTCGAACTCGCAGTAACCGAGTCGATCGGCGAAGACGGGATCCAGCAAGGGCTCTCGGCCGAATTCACGTTTGCTGCAGATCTGTTCGACGTTTCGACGGTCGAGGGGTTTGCTCGGCGTCTGGTTCGTATCCTCGAGACTGTCGTGTCGGTTCCTTCGATTGTCGTCGGTGACATCGATATTCTCGATGCGGCCGAGCGGGGTGTGCTGGCCGATGTTCATGGAGGTCAGTCGGTCTCGGGAACCCTGGTCGAGATTCTCACAGCGGCGGCCGCTGTGGATCCGTCGGCGGATGCGATTCGCTTCGACGGTCAGTCGATCAGCTACCTCGAACTCGACGAGCGGTCGTCGCGACTCGCTCGTGTTCTGATTGCGAAGGGCGTCGGGCCGGAGGATCGGGTCGCGATCGCGATTCCGCGTTCGGCCGATTCGGTTCTCGCTCTGTGGGCAGTGGCGAAAACGGGTGCTGCGTTCGTGCCCGTCGACCCGACGTATCCGGTTGACCGTATCGCCCACATGATCTCCGATTCCGGTGCGGTGCTGGGTCTTGCGCTCAGTGACGTCGAGGCAGGATTGCCGTCGGCGTTGACGTGGGTTGTTCTCGACGACGAGAAGACAGTGGCGGCGTGCGCGGCAGAATCCTGCGCGCCGGTGAGTGATTCGGATCGACGTAGTGCGATCGACGAGCGGCAGCCTGCGTACGTCATCTACACGTCCGGCACCACAGGTCTGCCCAAGGGCGTTGTGGTCACCAACGCCGGTGTGGCGAATTTCTGTGCCGAGCAGGTCGAGCGCTATGCGCTGACCGCGGATGCTCGGACGCTGCATTTCGCCTCGCCGAGTTTCGATGCGTCTGTCCTCGAGTTGCTGATGGCATTCGGCTCCGCGTCGACGATGGTGATTGCGCCGACGACGGTGTACGGCGGCGCGGAACTGGCCGAGATCTTGTGCTCGGAGGGCGTGACGCATGCGTTCGTGACGCCCGCTGCGCTGGCATCAGTGGATCCGAGCGGGCTTGACGCGTTGCGGGTGGTTGTCGTCGGTGGCGAAGCCAGTTCGCGGTCTCTCGTTGCCAAGTGGGCGGTGCCGCTTCCGGATGGCGGTGTGCGTGGATTCTTCAATGCGTACGGTCCGACGGAGTCGACAGTCGCCTCGAACATCAGCGATACGCTGACCGCGTTTGATCGTATGAACATCGGCGGCCCGATTCGAGGTATGGCCGCGCGGATCTTGGACGGCCGCTTGCAGCCCGTTCCGGTTGGTGTCGCAGGTGAGTTGTACGTGTCGGGTGTTCAGGTCGCTCGTGGATACCTGGGACAGCCGGCATTGACGGCGGGTCGTTTTGTCGCAGACCCGTTCGGGGCGCCGGGAGAGCGGTTGTACCGCACGGGTGACCTGGTCCGGTGGATCGACGGTGGCGCAGTGGAGTACATGGGCCGCAGTGACTTCCAGGTCAAGATCCGTGGGTTCCGTATCGAACTCGGCGAGATCGAGGCCGCGCTGACCCGATGCGCGGGCGTTGCGCAAGCTGTTGCTCTTGTACGCTCCGACGATCACTTCGGCGATCGCCTCGTTGCATACGTGGTGCCACAGGCCGGCGCCGAGGTGGATCCCACACAGGTCATCGAGTCGGTGTCGACGTTCCTCACCGGCTACATGGTTCCCGACTCGGTCCTGGTGCTCGATTCGATTCCGTTGACCACCGCGGGCAAGACGGACATCAAAGCTCTGCCGTCGCCCGTGTTCGAGTCGAAGGTGTATCAGGCGCCGATCACGACCGTCGAAGAGACTGTCGCGCAGGTGTTCTCCGAAGTTCTCGGAGTCGCACAGGTTGGCCGCGACGACGACTTCTTCGAGCTCGGAGGCAACTCGCTGATCGCGACCCGTGTCGCCGCACGGCTGGGGGAGGCGCTTGACACAAGCGTTCCGGTTCGTGCGCTCTTCGAAGCGTCGACCGTGCAGTCACTCGCCCTCCGGCTCGAGCTGCACGCCGGTTCGGGTGCCACGGCCCCACTGGTCCCGCAGTCCCGGCCCGCTCGGATCCCACTTTCGTTGGCGCAGCAGCGCATGTGGTTCCTGAACAGGTTCGAACCCGCGTCGGCAGTGAACAACGTTCCGGCGGCGATCAGGATTTCGGGCGCCCTCGACGTGGCAGCTCTCAACGCTGCCGTGCTCGATGTCGTGGGCCGACACGAATCACTGCGGACGCTGTATCCGGACGTCGACGGCGTCGGGTACCAGGAAATCCGTGACGTTCGAGACGTTGTTGTCGATCTCAGCCCCGTGTCGATCACGGAAGATCGCCTGGCTGCAGGCGTCGCAGAGCTGGCGACGGTCGGCTTCGACGTGACGTCTGAAGTCCCGTTGCGCGCCAAGCTCTTCAAAGTCGGCGACAGCGAATACGTCCTGGTGTTCGTGGTGCATCACATCTCGACCGACGGTTTCTCGATGGGCCCGTTGACCCGCGACGTGATGGTTGCCTACGAAGCACGTACACGAGCGTCGGTGCCGGCTTGGACGCCGTTGCCGGTGCAGTACGCGGATTACGCGTTGTGGCAGCGTGAGGTTCTCGGGCCCGAGGACGATCCGCAGTCCGTCATCGCGCAGCAGATTGCGTTCTGGTCGGGTGCGTTGGCTGATCTTCCGGAGCAGTTGGATCTGCCTGGTGATCGTCCGCGTCCCGAGGTCGCTTCAGGGCGCGGAGCCGAGGTCGAGTTCGATATCGACGCCACCCTGCACGAAGCTGTCAATTCGATTGCGCACAGCAGTAACTCGACACCGTTCATGGTTGTTCACGCAGCGCTCGCCGTCGTACTTTCTCGTTTGTCCGCAACGACCGACATCGCGATCGGTACACCGATCGCGGGTCGCGGTGAGGCGCAGCTCGACGATCTGATCGGTATGTTCGTCAACACTTTGGTGTTGCGTACCGAGGTTGATCCGTCGATGTCGTTCGCGGATCTGTTGGCTTCGGCGCGTGAAGTGGATCTACAAGCGTTCGCGCATGCGGATGTTCCGTTCGAGCGTGTGGTGGAGGTTCTCGATCCGGTTCGTTCGCAGGCTCGTCATCCGCTGTTCCAGGTGGCGTTGACGTTCCAAAACCACGAACAGGCAACGCTCGAACTGGGCGACCTCGAAGTGTCGATCGAAAGTGCCGATCTTGCGTTGGCGAAATTCGACCTCCAGTTGACTCTGACCGAACGAACCGACGAGGCCGGCGCACCTGCCGGAATGTCCGCCTCGTTGACGTATGCGACGGATCTGTTCGACGAGTCGACCGTTGTGGAATTCGGTGATCGGCTGGTACGGACCTTCCGTGCGGTGACTGCTGATCCCACCGTAGCGGTGGGTGACGTTGACATCTTGGTCGATGGTGAACGAAACCTGCTGTCCCGCTTCAGTGCTGGCCAGATCGATCGTGGTGTGGATTCGACGTTGTCGGCGTGGTTCGATGATGCTGCTGCGCGGTTTGGTG
>NZ_JASDCV010000030.1:52622-52819 GCF_030407755.1 Rhodococcus sp. APC 3903 | reverse complement strand
ACCAGTTCGACTACTTCTGCTTCGGCTCTGCTCGGATTCGGATTATTCGGGGTTGTGGTCATTCCACTTTCCTACCATCGAATCAAACGACGCGGGCGACCGGAATGCCCCGCAACCTGGCGATTTGGGGCAGCTGACCTAATCGGATACTCTTTCCCAGCACCGAGAAATCGGGGCCGAGTCCGAGTGGCGGAATG
>NZ_JASDCV010000030.1:0-52523 GCF_030407755.1 Rhodococcus sp. APC 3903 | reverse complement strand
AGGTGCTAGTGTCCTATTAACGGACGTGGGGGTTCAAGTCCCCCCTCGGACACTCGAATACAGCAAAAAGACCCCAGCCTGATCAGGTTGGGGTCTTTTTGCTGTGCGCCTTTATTAACCCCCGGCGGTTAATAAAGGCGCACAGCAGAGGGGCGATTTGGGACCTGGCGATGGCATCGGATACTCTTTCCCAGCACCGAGAAATCGGGGCCGAGTCCGAGTGGCGGAATGGCAGACGCGCTAGCTTGAGGTGCTAGTGTCCTATTAACGGACGTGGGGGTTCAAGTCCCCCCTCGGACACTCTGTGTTGAGACAGACAGGAAAAGCTCCGGTTCATCGAACCGGAGCTTTTCTCGTAATTGGCGAAGTTCCCGCACCAGGGAACAGTCCGCGCGAGCGGCGATCGAGATGGAACAGAAGTTCGAAGTGGATACAGACACCAAGAAGTCGGATGCACTGCAGGCAGATTCGCTGGAAACAGCCGATTCAGAATCTGCTCGAGCCGAACTCACCGGCCTCGACCCCGCAGAACTCGAAATCTGCCTGAAGGTCCTTTCCGAAGCCGCCGAACTCGACGACGAGCATCCCGATTCGATCACCATGCAGCGCGCTGTCGGCCATCTGTTCAAGCGACTCAAGAAGAAGCGCCGCCTCGCCTCGCGCGCAGCCGTCAACGAAGCGGACCGCCAAGTAGTCGCCGCGACTGCCACAGGTTCACCCGATCGCATCGACGACGAGACCGCAGGCATTCCGATCAAGTCGAACACCGCCGGCGCTTCCGCCGGCACGCTCATCAAGGCGCGACCGTGCTACATCTGCAAGCAGCGCTACACCGCAGTCGACGCCTTCTACCACCAACTGTGCCCCGAGTGCGCTGCCACCAGCCGCAGCAAACGTGATGCGAGCACTGATCTGACCGGCCGACGCGCACTTCTGACCGGCGGCCGCGCGAAGATCGGTATGTACATCGCGCTGCGCCTGCTGCGTGACGGCGCACATCTGACCATCACGACGCGATTCCCCAACGACGCGATCCGCCGATTCAAGGCGATGGAAGACAGCAACGACTGGATTCACCGTCTGCGCATCGTCGGCATCGACCTCCGCGACCCCGCCCAGGTTGTTGCACTCGCGGATTCCGTTGCCGCACAGGGTCCGCTCGACATCCTCATCAACAACGCCGCGCAGACCGTCCGACGCTCCCCCGGTGCCTACGGCGCTCTGGTTGATGCCGAGTCCGGTGCGCTTCCCGCCGGTGAACTGCCTGATGTCCTGACCTTCGGCAAGACGAGCGACGCCCACCCCGCGGCTCTGGCCGGATCGCTGTCGGACGTCGCAAGCATCACCTCCGGAAATCTGTCCGCCGACGCGGTCAGTTCACTCGCACTCGTCGCCAAGTCGGCTTCACCCGATCGCATCGAGCAAGGCATCGCCATCGACGCCGGCGGGCTGCTGCCGGACCTCGCGCACACCAACAGTTGGGTCCAGACCGTCGAGGAAGTCGATCCGATCGAGCTTCTCGAAGTCCAGCTCTGCAACTCGGTAGCGCCCTTCATCCTCGTTTCACGCCTGCGCCCGTCGATGGCCGCGGCAGCTGCGCGACGCAAGTACGTCGTGAATGTCTCCGCCATGGAAGGCCAGTTCAGCCGCGCGTACAAGGGCCCTGGCCACCCGCACACCAACATGGCCAAGGCAGCACTGAACATGCTGACCCGCACCAGCTCCAAGGAAATGCTCGACGACGGCATCCTCATGACCGCCGTCGACACCGGCTGGATCACCGACGAACGCCCGCACTTCACCAAGATGCGGTTGGCCGACGAAGGTTTCCACGCACCACTCGACCTCGTCGACGGTGCCGCCCGCGTCTACGACCCCATCGTTCAGGGTGAACTGGGTATCGACCTGCACGGCTGCTTCCTCAAGGATTACAAACCCTCGCCGTGGTGATAGGCGGCACCCCGCAGTGGTGACAGGCAGCACCTAGGCGCCCCGATGTGGCGATCTCGTCACCGCCAAACCCCCGTGTCGAGTAGCTCAATTCAGGTAGGGCACAGCATTGCAGGCGATAATGGACTGCGAACCTGCTCACCGACTCGGAGGAACCATGACGATCGCCGTCGTACACAAGGACAGCCCGGAAGGCCGCGCCGCAATCGTGGCCGCCGCACGGGAATCCGTGGGTCGAAGCGAGGAACTGCTGGTTCTGCACGTCCTGGACGATGTCAACATCGGGGACACGGCCGACACCGGAGACACCGAGGACGATCGGGCCGCTCTTCGCGGCGAGATTCAGTCAGCGCTCGACGCCGGTGGATTCTCGGAGACGAAGTGGGATCTGCGCACCACCGAGCACGACGGCGATCCGGTGACCGCGCTCGTGAACCTGGTCCACGGCGCGGGTGTCGATCTCCTGATCGTCGGAACACGCCGGATGTCCCCCATCGGCAAGTTCCTCCTCGAACGCCCGCTGCAGCGTCTCCTGCTCGAAGTGGAGGCTCCGATCCTCGTCGTCAAGGAACCCCTCCCTGCTGAGTGACCACGGTCACATCACTTTCGAGTGCGCGTTTGTAGGCTGGCTCCATGACTGGAACCTCGCCCGCCCGAGAACTCGACATCATCGTCTACGGAGCGAGCGGCTTCGTCGGAAAGCTACTCGCCGACTACCTCGTCAAACATGCTCCCGAAGGCACGAAGATCGGCCTCGGTGGCCGCTCCCTCGAGAAGTTGGCAGCCACTCGCGCCGATCTGGGTACCGCCGCGGCCGATCTCCCCCTGATCATTGCCGACGCCGACGACGCCACCGCATTGAAGGCGCTCGCGCAGCGAACTCGGGTCGTCGCCACCACGGTCGGCCCGTACGCCAAGTACGGTCACACCCTTGTTCACGAATGCGCCTCCGCCGGAACTCATTACGTCGACCTGACCGGTGAGGTGCTGTTCCACCGCGAGAGCATCGACGCCAACCATGAGCTGGCGGTCTCGACCGGCGCAAAGATCGTCCATTCCTGCGGATTCGATTCCATCCCTTCCGATCTCGGAGTTCACGTCCTCCACGAGAAGGTCACTGCCGACGGCGCCGGTGAGCTCACCGACACAACGCTGGTGGTCACGGCGCTGCGCGGCGGAGTGAGCGGCGGCACGATCGATTCGCTTCGCAACCAGATCGACGTGTCGAAAGACGATGCGCGCCTGCGGAAACTCGCTGCTTCGCCGTATTCATTGAGCCCCGATCGTGACCGGGAGCCCGACCTCGGACGACAGAGCGACGTGAGCGTGGTCGACGGCAAGAAGATCGATCCGTCGTTGAAGGGTTGGAAGGCACCGTTCGTGATGGCGTCGTACAACACACGAGTCGTCCGTCGCAGCAATGCGCTCCGAGAGTGGGCGTACGGCAAGAAGTTCAAGTACAGCGAGGTGATGAGCGTCGGCTCCTCGGTGGTGTCACCGGTAATCGCGGGCGGTGTCGCAGTCGGCCTCGGCGCGCTGGTCGCCGGACTCGCTCTACCTCCGACGCGTTTCCTTCTCGACAAGGTATTGCCTGCACCCGGCGAGGGCCCGAGCGAGAGCACCCAGAAGAAGGGGCACTTCACGCTCGATGTGTTCACCACGACCACGACCGGCGCTCGATACACCTCACGAGTGAAGGCGAAGGGCGACCCGGGATACAGCGCGACGGCGGTAATGCTCGGCGAATCTGCGTTGTCATTGGCGAAGGACCACAAGGATCTCCCCCCGGCCACCGGCGTTCTGACTCCAGCGACAGCGCTCGGCGACGTCCTGGTCGAGCGTCTACGCAAGGCCGGTTTCGAGATTTCCGCGCGCAAACTCTAGACAGAACGAATTTCACTTGATCGTTTCAGCTCTTTGCGCCCGATTATCGCAGCTCAGGGCGCGGACAGCGGTGGGAATACTCCCAGGTAACATTGATGTTGGTTCATGGCATCCATATGTGGTGCTCCGCTTTCGGAAAAGTGAGGCTATTCATGACTGAGCGCGTTCAGGTCGGCAGTCTTCAGGTTGCCAAGGTTCTCTACGACTTCGTGGTCGAGGAGGCTCTTCCCGGCACCGGTGTAGACGCCGAGACGTTCTGGGCCGGCGCCGACAAGGTCATCACCGAGCTCGCACCGAAAAACCGCGATTTGCTTGCCAAGCGTGACGATCTGCAGGCTCAGATCGATCAGTGGCATCGCGATCATGCCGGCGCTCCCATCGACGCTGCCGCATACAAGGCGTTCCTGCAGGAGATCGGCTACCTCTTGCCGACGCCTGCCGAGTTCTCGGTCACCACCGCGAACGTCGACACTGAGATCACCTCGACGGCCGGCCCGCAGTTGGTCGTGCCGATCCTCAACGCGCGCTTCGCTCTCAACGCGTCCAACGCCCGCTGGGGTTCGTTGTACGACGCGCTGTACGGCACCAACGCCATCTCGGAGGAGAACGGCGCCGAGAAGGGTTCCGGCTACAACAAGGTCCGCGGCGACAAGGTCATCGCCTGGGCGCGTGAATTCCTCGACGCGGCAGCACCTCTCGCGTCGGGGTCGCATGCAGATTCGACCAAGTACGTGATCGACGGCAGCGAACTGAAGATCACGTTGGCAGACGGTACGGTCACCACCCTCGCCCAGCCGGAGAAGTTCGTCGGCTACCTCGGCGAGAAGGACGCACCGACGAGCATCCTGCTGCTCAACAACGGATTGCACGCCGAGATCCAGATCGACGCGTCCTCCCCGATCGGCAGCACCGACGCCGCCGGTGTCAAGGACGTCGTTCTCGAATCGGCCGTCACCACCATCATGGACTTCGAGGACTCGGTCGCCGCTGTCGACGCCGACGACAAGGTTGTCGGTTACCGGAACTGGTTGGGCCTCAATCGCGGTGATCTGTCCGAGGAGATCAAGAAGGGCGCCAAGTCCTTCACTCGTACGCTCAACGGCGACCGTAAGTACACCGCCGTCGACGGCAGCGAACTCAGCCTGCACGGTCGTTCGCTCCTGTTCGTCCGCAACGTCGGTCACCTCATGACCAACCCCGCGATCCTCGATGCCGACGGCAACGAGGTCCCCGAGGGCATTCTCGACGCTTTGATCACCAGCACCTGTGCAGTGCACGGCCTCTCGATCAGTGACGCCAACGGCCCGCTCGACAACAGCCGCACCGGCTCGATCTACATCGTCAAGCCCAAGCAGCACGGCCCCGAGGAAGTTGCCTTCACCACCGAACTGTTCGGCCGCGTCGAGCAGGTCCTCGGGCTTCCCGAGAACACGCTCAAGGTCGGCATCATGGACGAGGAGCGTCGCACGACAGTCAACCTCGCTGCCTGCATCAAGGAAGCCGTCGACCGCGTCGTGTTCATCAACACCGGCTTCCTCGACCGCACCGGCGACGAGATCCACACCTCCATGGAAGCCGGCGCGATGGTGCGCAAGGCCGAGATGAAGAAGCAGAAGTGGATCGGTGCCTACGAGGACTGGAACGTCGACACCGGACTGGCCTGCGGCCTGCAGGGCAAGGCGCAGATCGGCAAGGGCATGTGGGCCATGACCGAGCTGATGGCAGACATGCTCGAGCAGAAGATCGGCCACCCCAAGGCCGGCGCCAACACCGCGTGGGTTCCTTCGCCGACCGGCGCAACGCTGCACGCGACGCACTACCACCGCGTCGACGTGTTCGCTGTTCAGGACAGCCTGAAGGGCAAGCCGCGTGCGAGCGTCGACGACATCCTGACCATCCCGCTCGCTCCCAGCACCGACTGGACGGACGCGGAGAAGAAGGAAGAGCTCGACAACAACTGCCAGTCCATCCTCGGCTACGTCGTCCGCTGGATCGACGCGGGTGTCGGCTGCTCCAAGGTTCCCGACATCCACGATGTCGCGCTCATGGAGGACCGCGCCACCCTGCGCATCTCGAGCCAGCTGCTCGCCAACTGGCTGCGTCACGGCATCGTCAGCGAGAGCGACGTTGTCAGTGCACTCGAGCGCATGGCGCCGGTTGTCGACCGTCAGAACGAGGGCGACGCCGAGTACCGCAACATGGCACCTGATTTCGATTCCAACATCGCGTTCCAGGCTGCCAAGGAACTCATCCTCGAAGGCGCGAAGCAGCCCAGCGGATACACGGAGCCGATCCTGCATCGCCGCCGCCGCGAGTACAAGGCTGCCAACGCCTGATTTCACCTTCTTCGAACTCGAAGCTGAACCCGAACAGCCTCGGCACCGCTACCGGTGTCGAGGCTGTTCGCGTAGGCCCCGAAGATTCGTCACTAGACTGGCCGAGGACACAGTCCGTTCAGCAGACATTCTTCGAGTGACCAAGGTAGGGCAAGGTACGTGGGCGAACATCGCGGCGGGTCAGGCGCCAGAGGTATCAGCAAGGGGCCGATTCTCGTCGTCGTGCTGATCGTCTTGATCGTTGCAGGCTTCTTCGGGTGGAAGGCCCTCAGCAACCGGATCGACGATCAGGGCCAGCAGGCAGCAGGTACGTGCGTCGAAGGCAACAAGACACTCGACGTCACTGCGGATCCGTCCATCGCCCCACAGATCGAGGAACTGGCCAAGCGGTACACCCAGACCTCTCCGGTCGTGCGCGATCACTGCATCGCCGTCGTGGTGCATGGTGCGCCGTCCGCGTCGGTCTCGACGGCACTCGAAGCCGGTCCGGCGGCATCCTGGGACGACGCAGCACTGGGACCGCGTCCCTCCCTTTGGATCCCGACGAGCTCGCTCGAACTCGCGCCGCTGGCGGGCAAGGCCGTGATCAACGGTGATCCCCGCTCGCTCGCGAGTTCCCCGATCGTTCTGGCAGCCGGCCCCGAGACCGCGGCAACATTGGTCGGCGCAGCATCGAGTTGGAAGTCATTGCCTTCGGATCTGACAGTCGCCCTGCCGGTCGGAAGTACCGAAACCTCGATGGCCGCACAGGCGATCGCTGCCGACGTCGCCGATGCGGGTGCCGGTCCGGTCACGACGGATCAGGTGAAGTCCGCGCAGGTCAACGCTGCGCTCAGTGCGCGGGCGTTGCAGTTCCAATCCTTGCCGACTCCCCCGACGTCCACCGCCGAAGCCCTCGGAGCACTGAGCGCCGGAACACCGGATTCGGTGAAAGCCGTTCCGGCCACGGAACAGTCGATAGCGCAGAGCGCGAACGCGGCGATGACGACGTACTCCCCCGCCGGCGCAACGCCAGTCGCGGATTATCCGGCGGTCATCGTCTCGGGCAGCGGGATCGACGAAACCGCCTCGCGCGCAGCGGCACAGTTTGCCGATTTCATGCGTGAGCCGAATCAGTCACAGTTGTTCGTCGGCGCCGGTTTCCGGGTCGAGGGTCAAGATCTTCCCGATCTCGGTGCGGTGTCTCCGGCCAAGATCTCGTCCACGTTGAAACCGGCTTCGGCCGAAACCGCAGCTGCGCTCGGTGACATCGTCGCCAATCCGGTCTCTCCGCGTAGTGCCACCATCCTGATGGACACGTCAGCGTCGATGGGTACCGACGACGGTGGCACTACCCGCTTGGCGAACGTTGCCGCGGCAGTGAACACGCAATTGGGTCGCAGCCCTGACGCTTCGGACATCGGCCTTCGCGAGTTCAGCACGGGCACCGACGGAAAACCGTCCGAGCGCATCCTGGTTCCGGGCGGTTCACTGTCCGAGCCGAATCGGCGTGCCACCATCACCGATTTCCTCAACGGGCTTCGAGCCGGCGGAAAGACCTCCAAGTACCCGGCGCTTGCCAGTTCGTACAAAGCCGCGGTTGACGGTTTCGACGCGGGACGAGTCAACTCGGTGCTGCTGATCACCTCGAGTACACCTGACGAATCCACCACGACGCGAGCCGAACTGCTCAGCGCGATCGCCGCTGCGGGCAATCCGTCGCGTCCGGTACAGGTCGACGTGATCGTCGTCGGTGCGGGCGACGACGTCTCCACACTCCAAGACGTCTCGGATCGGACCGGCGGAACCTTGGTTCGCGTCGATTCGACGTCCGACCCCGCTCTCGCGGCCACAGTGACCAAGATGCTGTCCTGATGGGGCGCGTCGCGGTTTTTGCAATCCTTCTCGCCCTTCTGACCTGGTTCCTGCACCGCCGACTCGTTCGCGCCACCGGCATCCCGAGGCGATGGGCTCGTCTTGCCGACACTGCGCTTGTCGTCTTGGCGGTCTCGACGCTCATCGGGGTCGGCAGCGGCGAAATCTTCCCGACGTCCTGGGCGCGACCGATCGGATTTCTCGGATGGGTCTGGCTGGCTTCGTGGCTGTACCTGATTCCCGGACTGCTCGTGATCGGCCTGTTTGCCGGGATCAGTCGACTACGTGCACGCCGCACGGATACCACGACCGAAGTCGACCCGGCCAAGCGTCGTACGTTGCAGTTGGCTACAGCAGCAGTCACTCTCGCGGCGATCGGCACCGCCGGCTACGGCGTCTACGAGGCGTCGGGCCCCAAGATTTCACGCGTCCGCGTGCCGCTTGCTCGCCTACCTGAGCGCTTCAACGGATACCGGATCGCCTTGATCACCGACCTGCACGTGGGACCGGCCCGCGGGGTCGACTTCACCCGCAAGGTGGTCGAAATCGTGAACTCGCAGAATGTCGATCTGATCGCGATCGGCGGCGATCTCGTGGACGGCACCGTCGCAAAAGTTGCTCCCGATCTTGCTCCGCTCGCCGATCTTCAGGCGCCGGACGGAATCTTCGGAGTCAGCGGAAACCACGAGTTCTACGCGGACGACGGTGGCAAATGGCTCGACGTGTGGGAAACATTGGGGATCACCACACTTCGCAACAGCCGCGCCTCGATCCAGCATGACGGCGACACCATCGACATCGTGGGCATCCACGACTACACGTCGCCGGCCCCGTACGAGCCGAACCTTACTGCCGCGCTCGCAGGTCGCGATCCGAATACTTTCGCCTTGCTTCTCGCGCACGAACCGCGTCAGGCGATCGAGGCGTCCGAGATGGGTATCGATCTGCAGCTGTCCGGGCACACTCACGGCGGTCAGATGTGGCCGCTGAGGTATCTCGTTCCGCTGCAGCAGCCTTCGGTGCAAGGCTTGGACAGGGTCGGAAACACAGTGTTGTACACGACGCGTGGCGCCGGGGCTTGGGGCCCGCCGGTACGCGTCGGCGCACCGCCGGAGATCACCGTTCTCGAACTCGTACGCGAGAGGTGATGATCTCCGGCGCGCACACGCCTTAGTTGCCTGCGAACGCTTCGATCGGCGGGCACGAGCAGACCAGGTTGCGGTCGCCATGTGCACCGTCGATACGACGCACGGACGGCCACACCTTCGGGCGAGCCTTGCCACGCGGGAAGACGGCAATCTCACGCGAGTACGGGTGATCCCACTGCGCTGCAATGCTTCCGGCAGTGTGGGGAGCACCGCGTAGCGGGTTGTCCTCCACCGTCCACTCGCCGGCGCCGACGCGATCGATTTCGCCGCGAATGGCGATCATCGCCTCGCAGAACTCGTCGATCTCTTCGAGGTTCTCGCTCTCGGTGGGCTCGACCATCAGTGTGCCGACCACGGGGAAGCTCATGGTCGGTGCATGGAAACCGTAGTCGGCCAGACGCTTTGCCACGTCGTCGACGGTGACGCCAGTGTCCTTGGTCAACCCACGGAGGTCGAGGATGCACTCGTGCGCGACCATGCCGTTCTCGCCGGTGTAGAGAACCGGGAAGTACTCGTCGAGTCGACGCGCGATGTAGTTGGCCGACGCGATGGCGGTCAGGCTGGCCCGGCGCAGGCCCTGAGCACCCATCATCCGGATGTAGGTCCAGGTGATGGGCAGAATGGACGCACTGCCGTACGGCGCTGCCGAGATCGTTCCTCTACCACCGAGTTCGGGGGCCATCGGGTGTCCGGGCAAAAACGGCGTCAAGTGTGAGCGCACACCGATCGGGCCGACGCCGGGTCCGCCGCCGCCGTGCGGGATGCAGAAGGTCTTGTGCAGATTCAGGTGGCTGACGTCGCCGCCGAATCGGCCCGGACGGGCAAGGCCGACAAGCGCATTGAGGTTGGCGCCGTCGACGTACACCTGGCCACCGGCGTCGTGTACCGCTGCGCAGATGTCGGAGATCTCATGCTCGTAGACACCGTGTGTTGAAGGGTAGGTGATCATGATCGCGGCGAGACGCTCGGCGTGATCGGCGATCTTCGCGCGCAGATCGTCGACGTCGACGTCACCGTTGGGACGGCAGGCGACTACCTCGACGCGCATCCCGGCCATGACGGCAGACGCCGCGTTGGTGCCGTGAGCACTCGACGGGATGAGGCAGGTGTCGCGGTGGTCGTCGCCCCGGCTGAGGTGGTAGTTGCGGATCGCGAGCAGGCCCGCGTACTCCCCCTGGCTGCCGGCGTTGGGTTGCAGGCTGACGTTGTCATAGCCGGTGACCGCGACCAGCCAGTCTTCGAGATCCTTGATGATCTTCAGCAGACCGGGTGCATCCGACGTGGGCGCGAACGGATGGATCGCGTTGAACGCGGGCCAGGTGATGGATTCCATCTCGGCGGTCGCATTGAGCTTCATGGTGCACGAACCCAGCGGGATCATGCTGCGATCGAGGGCGATGTCCTTGTCGGAGAGCGCGCGCAGGTAGCGAAGCATTGCCGTTTCCGTACGGTAACGGGTGAAGGCTTCGTGCTGCAGGTAGTCGGAGGTGCGCTCCTGAGCAGCCGGAACCGAATTGCCCTCGGCTTCGATGGCGACAACAGCATCCTCGATCCCGAACGCGTCGAGCACGGCAAGGACGTGGTCGGCGGTGGTGGCCTCGTCGCAGGAGATACCGACATGATCGGCATCGACCAGACGCAGGTTGATCCCGGATTCCTTGGCCGCAGCGACGACGTCGGCTGCCTTGCCCGGAACCTGAGCCAGCACGGTGTCGAAGAACGAATCGTGGACTACGGTCACGCCGCCCTCGCGCAGGCCGTTTGCCAACGCGTGTGCGCGGGCAGCGACGCGCAACGCAATCGCCTTGAGCCCCTCGGCGCCGTGGTAACTCGCGTACATCGCAGCGAGGATCGCGAGGAGCACCTGCGCGGTACAGATGTTGGACGTCGCCTTCTCGCGGCGTATGTGCTGCTCACGTGTCTGCAGCGCGAGGCGGTATGCCTTGTCTCCGTCGGCGTCGATCGAGACGCCGACCAAACGGCCGGGCAGCTGACGCGCATGCTTGGAGTGCACGGCCAGGTAACCGGCGTGCGGTCCGCCGTACCCCATGGGAACACCGAAGCGCTGGGTGGTCCCGAAGCACGCGTCCGCACCCAGTTCACCCGGCGAGGTGATGAGCGTCATCGCAAGAAGGTCGGCGCCGACGGCAACTAGCGCGCCGCGCTCGTGAGCTTCCGCGATGATCGAGGTGTAGTCCACGACGCGTCCCGAAGCGCCCGGGATCTGGGCGATGACACCGAAGAAATCACCCTCGGGCAGTCCGGCAGTGAGATCTGCGGAGACGATCTCGATGCCGAGCGGCTCGGCGCGTGTCTCGATGACGGCGAGGGTCTGCGGATACAGGTCCGCGTCGACGACAAAGCGTGGGGACTTGCTGCGGTTCGCGCGGCGCAGGAGCGTCATGGCTTCGGCAGCGGCGGTGGCCTCGTCGAGCATCGACGAGTTGGCCAGTTCCATGCCGGAGAGATCGGCGACCATGGTCTGGAAGTTGAGGAGGGCTTCGAGGCGGCCCTGGCTGATCTCCGGCTGATACGGGGTGTACGCGGTGTACCAGGCCGGGTTCTCGATGATGTTGCGCAACAACACCGGCGGCGTCAACGTGTCGAAGTAGCCGAGGCCGATCATCGACGTCGCGACAGTGTTCTGGGCTGCAAGTGCAGTCAGTTCGGCAAGTGCCTCGTGCTCTCCGACCGGAAGCGGCAGAGCGTCGAGTCCGGCCGCGATGCCGTTCGGGGCAGCGTCGAGGATGACGGAGGGAACGGCCTTGGTTGCCAGTTCGTCGAGTGAATCGACACCGACGAGTTCGAGGATGCGCGCGAGTTCCGCGGCGTTCGGACCGACATGGCGGTCGGCAAATATACGGCTTGCAGCGTCGATCACGACAACTCCCAGACAGATCGGAGGATCAGGACACACACCGAACTGCGGTGCGTTCCTCCCCCTCTGTCGCATGCTCGATTCCCGAGCGCCTGAGAGATTCGGTAGTGATCCGCCGATAGACGGAAGCCACAGCCTTTCCCCGTCGGCGGGTGGGTTGTCCCACCGCTTTCCAGAGGCGTCGGAGCCCGTACGGTCCTTGGTGCCTGAGAGATTGACGGGGAGGTATTGCTCCTTCGGCGCCCTGATCCCGCTCACGACTGACCTTTGAGACAAAGACTGAAACAAAGACAAGTTCGGTGAATCGGTATCCGAGGCTCTCCCGTACGCCGGCGACGCAGGCCCAGTCTAGTTGACCGAAACGCCTACCTGCACCGTGGCATCCTCCAAAGAGATGTGACGTGCGTTATCCGGTTTTGCGGCTGGCGCGATTCTTGCGTCGCGAAGCCAACTCGTCTTCCGGGTTGGGATCGCTTTCGCCGCCGTCAGCCCGCTCGGCTGGGAAGTCGGCGATCGTTCCGGTGAGTTCACGCATCGCTCCACTGACTGCGATGCCGAATACACCCTGCCCACCCTGGAGGAGGTCGACGACCTCTTCGGGAGACGTGCATTCGTACACGGTGGTGCCGTCGGAGAACAGGGTGATGTTGGCAAGATCGCGGACGCCACGCTTACGGAGGTGATCGACGGCAACGCGGATGTTCTGCAGTGAGATGCCGGTGTCGAGCAGACGCTTCACGATCTTCAGAACGAGGATGTCCTTGAAGGAGTACAGACGTTGGCTACCGGATCCGGCAGCGCCACGGATTGACGGAACAACCAACGACGTCCGTGCCCAGTAGTCGAGTTGGCGGTACGTGATCCCGGCGATCTGGCACGCACTGGGTACTCGATATCCGACGAGGTCGTCGGGGATGGAATCGTCCGGGAACAGGCCTGGCTGCAGCTCTTCGGAAGACATTTCTGCAGTCGGCTCGGCACTATCGGCTATGCCCGTTCCGCGCTCATTCGACTGTTCTTCCACTGCCGTCTCCCTCTCGCTTCGCCATCATGTAACCAACCTGTGCTATCAGCAGTCACGAGAATCCCGTGCCGACCGAACTTTCAGATGTGAATCCAAGGCAGGTAATTCCATGAGTGGACTTACCCAGAGTACGCCTCGATCGACAAGGCGAGAAGATCTCCACCGCACGCAACGGTAAGACCACGAGGGTGCTCGGTCAACGCAACACGCCGACCGAGACTCAACCTCTACTTGAGAGTTGAAGACTAAAGCCTGATTACGGACAAACAGGACTAACCGTCAGTGGCTTTGAAGTCGTCCGGCGAGATGGTGTCAAGGAATTCCTTGAACTTCTCGACCTCGTCTTCGCGCTCGTCAGGAATGACCAGACCGGCCTCGGCGAGAACAGCCTCCGACGCGAAGATCGGAACGCCGATGCGCAGGGCCAATGCAATCGAGTCCGACGGACGTGCCGAGACGGTGGTCTGCTCGTCGAAGACGAGATCCGCGTAGAAAGTGCCCTCTTGCAGGTCCACGATCCGCACTTCCTTGAGGCTCCGACCGAATGATTCGATCAAGATCTTGATCAGGTCGTGAGTCAGCGGCCGCGCCGGCTCGACTCCCTGTTGTTCGAGAACAATCGCGGTAGCTTCGGTTTGCCCGATCCAGATCGGCAGGTACCGATCGCCGTCGGACTCTCGCAGCAACAGGACCGGCTGATTCTGAGGCTGCTCGACACGAACTCCGATCACACGCATTTCGCCCATCGAGCTTGCCTCCAACCTGACGTGATCCAGCCGACCGACTCCGATGCGGTCGTACTGAAATTCTATTCGAGTGTGCCCCGCTGATCGAGGAACTCAGCGATCGAGACTTCCCCGAACCGCCGACTTGACCAGACATGTGTGCAAAGTCAGCGACAGCGCAGCCAGTTCCCGGACCATTTCCTCGGCACGATCACGTGCTCCGGCGTCACGACCCTTGGCAACCGGTCCGGCGATCTGGGTCACGAGTCCCGCTTCACGATCAGCAGCCAACTTGAACGCCCGCAGATGACGAACCTCCAAGCCGTACTCGGACATCGCCTTCGCGGTGCGCGCCAGCGTCACGGCGTCCTCGTCGAAGAAGCCCGCTGCGCCGGGAACGACCAAACCGGTACGGATCAGATCGGTCAGAAACCGATCGTCGATGTCGGCGCGAGCGAGAAGGTCCTGACGACCGACTCGAACTTCGCGATCGACCCGGAAAGCCTCGGGTGAGACATCGCCCGTAGCGATCGACAGGACGCGAGCACGACGAGGCGCAGGAACTTCTGCACTCACCGTCGCTGCGCCGCTGTCGATCGCTTCGAGTTGTTCTTTGATCACTTTGAGCGGCAGGTACTGATCACGTTGAGCGGTCAGCACGAAGCGAAGACGCTCGCAGTCCTCGACAGAGAATCTGCGGTATCCCGACGGTGTCCGTTGTGGGCTGATCAAACCCTCGGACTCGAGGAAACGGATCTTCGAAATCGTCACGTCGGGAAAATCTGGACGCAACCGATCCAGCACGGAACCAATCGACATTCCGGGCTGGCTCTGCTGCCGCACTGCCGTCATTAGCTACCCGCACCTGCTGACGACTCGCCGACCTGCGAACCGCCGGCACGAGGGCCGGTGAGGAACACCAGACGGAACTTGCCGATCTGAACCTCGTCACCGTTCGCGAGAACTGCCGAATCGACAGGCTCACGGTTGACGTAGGTGCCGTTGAGGCTTCCGACGTCGACGACGTGGAAATCCGCATCTTCCTGACGGAACTCGGCGTGACGACGGCTGACGGTCACGTCGTCGAGGAAGATGTCGCTGTCCGGGTGCCGACCTGCCGACGTCGTCGGCTGATCGAGCAAAAAGCGGGATCCTGCATTCGGTCCCCGCTTGACCACCAGAAGGGCGGCTCCGGCGGGAAGGCCTTCCACGCCCGAAACCGGCTGCTCGGCGGCCGGTGCTGCAGAGGAGGTGTTGTCGAGCTCATTGAGGAAGTCCGCACGGAAAACCGAAGTGGTCTCCGCCGGCGACTCCCCATAGCCCGCGTCGTTACCGTTCTCGCTCACTGTTTCTCCTCCTGGGTCAATCATCCAGATCATGAATCACTGGACTACGCAGTGCACTTTCTTCACGAGCATCTTTCACAGTCACGTTCGATACGGCCCTGCGCCCCGACTCGGCACATGCGTACCTAACGACCGTACCCTGCGCAGACCGCCGCGTGCAGCGAGACAGGCCGCGACACAACACGAGTTGGCCGGTCCACGCGCAGGTTTTCTACTCGGACGTGAGTCCCTTGTATGCCTCCGCGTCCAGCGTTGCCGCGAGTGCGGCGTCGAGTGTGGCCTCGTCGACGACCTCGAGCTCGACCAACCAACCCGTGTTGTACGGATCGGTGTTGACGAGGTCAGGCTGTCCGTCCAATTCACCGTTGGCTGCAAGAACTTTCGCAGTGAACGGAGCAAAGATGTCGGAGACGCTCTTGGTCGACTCGACCTCACCGAGCGATTCACCGGCGGTCACGTCTTCGTCGACAGCGGGAAGCTGGACGAACACGACGTCACCGAGCTGCGACTGAGCAAAGTCGGTGATACCGACTCGAACTGAGGTCGGGCCGGTCCGCTTCACCCACTCGTGCTCCGCGGTGTAGCGCAGATCGGTAGGTGTATCGAGCTCACTCACAGTGGCTTCCTTTCACAGGCCGTCCGAAAGTCGGACGCAAAAGATCAATTTCCGGGTTGAGCGTATTGGCGCGGATTCAATTGTCGCAAGACGGAGATCGTGACCTGCTGCGATTGGTCGACTGAGGAAGTTCCGCCGTTGCGTGCGACGTTGTCAAAAACGCCTCCGGGAATGTTCAACGCTGCTGCCAACGTCGGTGGATCCCCGATCGCGGTCACAGTGTACGGCTGCTCGATCCGGGTTCCGTCCAATTCGATCTCGCCGCCGCGCCCACTCACCCACGAGTTCACGCCGATACGAATGGGTTCGCCGTTCGCACCTGCGATCGAGATGGCTTCGGCACCGGCAGCACGTAGTTCCTGGATGAGATCGAGAATCACTTCGGAGCCGACGCCCCCTGCTGGATCCGTCAGGGTCATCGTCACACCTGGTCCGGTAGCAGGAGCGGTCCCCACCTGAATGGAGAGCGAGGTCAGCCGCGCCCGCGCCTCGTCGAGCGCTGCTCCGGTGTTGCCGCCGGCTTCCAAAGTGGCAAGCGATTCCTGAAGATTCGCGACTTCCTGCCTCAGCGCGGCTTCACGCCGATTCAAGTTGTCGAGAACCACCAGGAGGTCGGCAGGGCGCGCGGCGTCGAGTGAATCTCCGGCCACGGTGCTGCGTACCTGTGTGGCAATCGCGACGCCGAGCACACCCAGAAGCACGGCGGCGAGGATCGCGAACACGACGTTCGTGCGATGTTTCGACGGCGAACGCAACTCGTGACGACCTTCACCCGTAGTCGTCACTGGTGGTTCTTCGGGGTCAGTCGTGGCGTGGTCGGACATGGCTCACGCTCCGAACAGTCGTCGTCGCAATGCAGCTGCGTTGCCGAAGATCCGGATACCCAGCACGACGACGATTGCCGTCGAGAGTTGAGTACCCACACCCAACTGATCGCCGAGCCAGACGATCAACGACGCGACGAGCACGTTGAAGACGAAGGAGACCACGAACACCTTTGCGTCGAATATCTCGTCCAGATACGCGCGTAGTCCGCCGAAGACGGCGTCGAGTGCCGCAACGACAGCGATCGGAAGATAGGGCTGGATGACGTCGGGGACCTGCGGGCTGAAAACGACGCCCAAGACGATGCCGACGACCAGTGCTGCGAGTCCGTACAGGGCGGAACCGGCCTTCATCGAACTCCTTCTGTCACTTGGGTTCTGTGGGTTCTGTTGCCACCCGGACCGCACGAGGCGTCGCGGGTGGCAGTGTCAACGAGTCGTCCTCGGCCACTGCGAAACCGACTCCGTACAGTTGCGAGACGCTCGACATTCTCACGTAGGCGTCGCTGACGACGAACTCTCGCTGCAGCGCGCGCGTGTCGCCGATCGCCTCGACGCGGTACGGCGAGAAGACAGGTTGGTTGTCGACGAGCATCGCGCCGCCTGCCTGACGGATGGTCACCGTCGGCCCGATTCGCACGCCGCCGACGGCGATTGCCTCCGCTCCGCCAGCCCACAGGGCGTTGACGACGGTCTGCAGATCGCGATCGAGGACAACTGTCTTACCGCCGACGCTGCGCTGGGACGCATCCGAGAGGTTCGGGCGCCCGGCCGGGTCCGTCAACGTCACCACCAGCCCCTCCCCGTGAACAGCTTCGGCTCCTGCGCCGGATTCGACCGCTCGCAATTGATCGAGGACCGCGCTGCCTCTGGCATCGCCTTCGAGCGCCAAGCCACGGGCGTCGTCGACGTCGCCGCCGAGTGAATCGCGGGACGCGGCCAGCGAATCGATTCGATCCTCCGCGTCACGGACCTTGGCGACCAACTCGCTTCGAACCTCCTCGGTGCCGGTCACCTGCTTGGTGGCCTGAACTGCAGAGACCGTGACGATGAACCCGATCAACAGTGCACCGAGGGCCAGCCACGGCCCCGTCTTCGAGGATCTGTTCGTCGTGTGCTCGTGTTGGCGTTCGAATGCCGTCGCTTCGTAGCCCGGATCGAGATGTTCGGTCATGAGCGACCGAAGCAGCGACGGTACCGGGTTACGACGGACGTCCTCCCCGGTCGACTTCATCGAGGCACGACCTCGTGCGTTCGCGCAACGTCAACGGCTTTGAGCACGTAGATCGCAGCAGTCCACACGTACAGGACGGTTCCCCAGATCAGGAAAGCGAAACCGAAGGCATGGGTGAACGGTCCGATGGCCCAGTCTCCATGCCCGGCAAGAATCAACGGCAGAGCGAACATCAGCAGGAAGGTCGCAGCCTTGCCGAGGTAGATGACCTCGGGCGGCGGCAGTCCACGCCGGCGGTAGATCGGCAACGTCAACGCGAGTAGAAGATCACGGCCGATCAAAATCGCCGCGACCCACCAGGGAATGAAATCGCGGGCAACGAAGGTGACCAGTGTCGTCACGACGTACAGGCGATCGACCAACGGGTCGAGAAGCGCTCCCAGACGCGAGGTCTGCCCGAGCACCCTGGCCAACTTGCCGTCGAGCCAGTCGGTGAACCCGCTGAGCATCAGCAGCGCCAATGCCCAGCCGTCCGAGTGCGTGACGAGCAGCAGGTAGGCGAACAGCGGCAGAGCGAGTAGACGCACGATACTGAGCACGTTGGGAACAGTGAGAATCCGATCCGTGGGGACCAGTTCTTGTTCGCCAGAGTTCACTGCACACACCTCGCGTCTTTCGATTGCCGTGCGGCCAGCTTTCCACAGCACGACGGACTATTCGCCGAGGCGCCGTAGCCCGAACTGTCCCGAGCGTGTCGAGCCGACCTTATCGCCAGGCGAACACCGGCTGCTCGAGGTTGTCGATGCGCGTGTTCCGTCCGTTCAGCACTTCGCGGAACTGATAGATGACGGCTCCGGTCGGCGCATGGATCAGGCTCGTTCGGAAAGGCCATTGGATCACCGGGTTCGGTGATTCCTCGATGGTGACGAATCGCGAGTCCACGTCGAGTTCCTCCGACGTCACGGCATACACCTGGGCCACCTCGTCGGGATTGGGTACCAGTCCCCCGATGTCCTCACCGGACCAGACGACGAACGGTCGGATCACAAATCCCGAACGGGTGACGTAGTCGTCGAGCCGGCCGATGATGTTCGACTCAGGGACGTCGACGCCCAACTCTTCGGACAGCTCCCGAACCGCTGCTTGTTCGGAAGACTCACCCGGGTCGACGCTTCCGCCTGGCAACGCGAACTGACCGGGGTGAGCGCGCATCTTGCTCGGCCGCTTCGTCACCGGGAACACGGGTGTTCCGTCCGCACTCCGCATGACGACGATGACCACCGACGCCGAGCGCCTTCCGTCCAATTCGACCGACCGAGGTTCGAAAGCGACAAGTGAGGCGACCAGGTGGTCCCGATTCAGTAAATCTCCGTTCACCATGGCTCGACAGTAGCGCCACGAGACTGAGACCCCCAGTCAGTCTGGTCCATTTTGACCGCTTCGCCTGATTATCGGTCTGTATTCCTGTCATGCTGAACAGGCAGAATCCACCGTGCGGTATGGCGAGAAGAGAACCTCGATGGCTGAGCAGTCCCAGACCCCCACCCCGCAGACCGACCAGAGCGCGCCGGGCGCGCCGAACCGGGCCTCTCGCTTTGCCTCCGACGCGCTGAGCATCCTGCGGCGCGTGCCGTTCACCTCGATCGTCGTGCTCACCATCACCATCGTCGGGATCGCGACCGGCGCCTTGTGGAATCACGTCCGTACCTACTCGTGGTTCGACGACATCGCCTACGGAGTCCCTGCCTTGCAGGAAGGTAAGTGGTGGACCCTCGTCACGGGTTGGTTCTTCGGCTTGACGCCGGGTCAGTATGTTTCGATCATCGTCGTTTTTGCCTTCGCGGTCGGCTGGTGCGAGTGGCGCCTGGGAACCAAGAACGCGGCCATCGTCACGATCAGCGGTCAGTTGGCGGGCGAACTGGGTGCATCGCTCCTCCTCTGGGCGGGCAGCCACACCGATTGGGATTGGGCTCGCAACCTCGCCACCCACCGCGACGTCGGTGTCACCACCGCCATCATCGCCGCACTCGCCGCGACCACCGCAACTCTGCGCTCGCCCTGGCGAATGCGAGTGCGCGCCATCCTGTGCGCGTACATCGCGATCGCCTTTCTCTTCGAAGGTCGCCTCGCCGACGTACAGCACCTCATCGCGGTTGCGATCTTCCTTCCGGTCGGCGAAAAGTTCTTCGGCGACGGAGAGCGCGGGTTCATCCCCCGAACGCGACGCGAGATCCGTCTGCTCGGATTCATCGGCCTGCTCCTGATCGGAGTGGTCGAGATCGCCGTGTGGTTGTTCCCCGGCAGTGGACCCTTCGGGCCGACGGAAGCCGAAACCGGTTCGGGCTGGACCGCATTGGTCGACGTGATCATCGTTGCACTGATCGCGGATCAGTTGCGACGAGGTCGCCGCTGGGCCTGGTGGGTTGCCGTGGTGTTCGGCTCTCTGACGGTCTTGGCCACCGCCCTCGTCCTCGGTTCGGTCATCTTCTTCGACTACGAAAGCGCCGGAGCCGTCACGGTCGGTACCGCGCTGCTCTGGCTTCTCGAACTCATCTTGCTGATCAAGGGCCGTCACGCTTTTCACGTGCCGATGCGGCGCAAGATTCGAGGCGGACCGCTGTCCGGGAACGATCCTCGCGCCACTGCTCGGGAACTGCTCAAACAGCACGGCGGCGGAACCATGTCGTGGATGACGACGTGGGACGGCAACAGTTACTACTTCGGTGAGTCGGGAGAGAGCGTCGTTGCATTCCAACGGCATGTCGGTGTCGTCGTGGTGCTGGCCGATCCGATAGCGAGCCCCGAGCGACTTGCCGCGGCGGTCGACGAGTTCACGACGATGTCCGAAGCCAACGGCCTCACTCCCTGCTTGTTCTCCGTAGGAAAGGAAACAGCCGATGCCGCCACACGGCGGGGGTGGCGCACCGTTCAGGTCGCCGAGGACACGATCGTCGACCTGCCGGAATTGCAGTTCACCGGAAAGTCCTGGCAGGACATCCGTTCGGCACTCAACAAGGCCAAGAAGGACGACATCACCTTCCGGATGACAACACTGGCAGACGAGCCGTTCTCCGTATTGGCTCAGGTGCGCGCTATATCCGAGGAATGGGTGGGCGACAAGGGACTACCCGAGATGGGGTTCACCCTCGGCAGCGTCGAAGAGGCGCTCGATCGCGACGTCCGGGTCGGATTGGCCGTCGACCCGACGGGAAGTATTCACGGCGTCACCTCGTGGTTGCCGGTGTACGGCGAAGGCGGCGTTGTCCGGGGTTGGACGCTCGACGTCATGCGTCGACGCCCGGACGGCTTCCGGCCGGTGGTCGAGTTCCTCATCGCATCGTCGGCCCTCGAATTCAAAGAACAAGGTGCCCAATTCGTCTCACTGTCCGGCGCGCCGCTGGCCCGCAGCGACGACGGCGCCGACGCCGCATCGATGGACCGCCTGCTCGACATGCTCGGAGCCGCGATGGAACCGCTCTACGGCTTCAGGTCTCTTCACGCGTTCAAGAAGAAGTTCAAGCCGAGATACGAACCCGTTTTCCTGTGTTTCCGCGACGAGGCCGACCTGCCTCGAATCGGAATCGCGCTCACGCGTGCCTACCTTCCGGACGCGACGGCTCCTCAGCTGATCAAGCTCGCCACCAGCAAGAGCTGACGCCGTGCGGTCCTGGTTCGAGCACACGGTCGTCGACACCGGCAGACTCCCACTGTTCTTCCTTCTGCTCGCCTTTGTCCTGACGTTCCTGTTCATTCGGTTCAGCGTTCGAATGATCCGAGCTGAGGTCTCGTGGTGGCCAGGCAATGTCACGCCCGGTGGAATGCACATCCACCACATGGTTTTCGGTTTGATGATGATGCTCGTGTCCGGCTTTGCCTTCATCGCTCTGGCCGACTATCACACCCCGATCGCCAACTGTGTTCTTGCATCGGTGTTCGGTATCGGCAGCGCGCTGGTCCTCGACGAGTACGCACTCGTGCTACATCTGCGCGACGTCTACTGGGCCGAGGAGGGTCGCTCGTCCATCGACGCGGTGTTCGTTGCCATCGCGATCTCGTTCCTTTTCCTTCTCGGAGTCCACCCGATCGGGTTCGCCGGAGAGTTCGACCCGTATGAGCAGGACCGTAGCCTGGCGACGTTGATCGGCGTTGTCGTCGCGATCGTGATCCAACTCGGACTCGCCGTGATCACGTTGATGAAGGGCAAACTCTGGACCGGCTTGATCGGACTGTTCTTCACCCCGCTTCTGTTGGTCGGAGCAATTCGGTTGAGTCGCCCGGGTGCGCCGTGGGCGCGTTCGCGTTACCGCGACAAGCCCGCCAAGATGAGCCGGGCAGTCGCCCGTGAGCAGCGGTATCGCGAGCCGATGATCCACGCGAAGATCTACGTTCAGGAAACGGTGTCGGGAAGTTTCGGTTCCACTCCCCCGACCCCACCACCGCTCCCCGTCGTCGACACCACGACGCCTACGACGAAAGTCGGACTATCACGGCGGCTTTCGGACAGAATTCGCTGGCGCCGAACTCGCCGACGATTACGAACAGTCCCGGTCTGGCGCCTCCCCGTGATCCTCGTCGTGCTGTCCGTCGTCACCGCGAACATCCTCGTCGGGATCGACGGAGACCTGGTGAGCGACGGCGACGTCGGTACCATTTCCGAGGGCGTGGACGCCGGGGCCACCGCAACGCTGCTCAGCGTCATCGCCGGCGGGATGATCACTCTCACCGGTCTGGTGTTCACCGCCATCACCCTCGCAATGCAGTTCGGCGCCTCGCAGATTTCGGTGCGGGTGGTCCCGATGCTTGCGCAACAGCGAGTGATGCGGTGGTCGATCGGCATGTTTCTGGCCACGTTCGTCTTCTCCTTGATCATTGCGCTCGATCTGGCGCTCGATTCGGAGAATTCCTCACCGACCATCTCCACGGCGATCGCACTGCTTCTGGCATTGGCCAGTGCGATCCTGTTCATCGCGTTGGTGGCGAAGGTCGGGTCGATTCTCAATTCCAGTCGGTTGCTGCGTTGGATAGCGGCCCAGGGTCGCAGCGCGACGATTCGTGCCTATCCGCTGTACGAGGACTTGCCTTCCGGCGCACCGAAACCCAGTCAGCCGCTCCCCCTCCCCCAACCGCGCGAGTCCGAAACCTCCGAGAGCGCCGACGCACTGGTGATTCGCCTGCGCCACCTCTCACCCGACGGCCGGATTCTGCTGGCGATCGATCTCGCACGACTGCAGCGGTTGGCCAGCCGCTGGGACGTCTCGGTCGAGGTCGTCCCCAGCATCGGCGAGTTCGTCGCCCAGAACGCGCCCCTCTTCGAGGTACGCGGACCGTCGCTGAAGGTACGTCCTGACACCTTGATGTCGTGCTTGATCTTCGGTGACACGCACAGCCCGGTCGTCAGCCCCGGTGCAGCGCTTCAGTCGATCGTGGACATCGCGCTCAAGGCACTGTCACCCGCCATCAACGACCCGGGCCGAGCCGTGCAGGCTCTCGACCACATCGAGGACCTTCTGGTACTTCTCGCCCCGCGGGTCCGCTTCGACACGTCAACCTCGGATCTCACGCTGATCCGAGGGCAGCAACGCACCTGGACCGATTACGTGTCCGTCGCCACCGACGAGATCCGGCACTTCAGTACCAATTCCGCGCAGGTCCAGCGTCGTCTACGCGCGGTATTCGCGACCTTGCTCGAAGCCTGCCCGCCGGACCAGCACCCTCCGCTACTCGAGCGCGTCGACGCACTCGATGCGCAATTGACCCGAGAATGGACCGGCGCACTCGACCTTCGGCTCGCGAGTGTGGCAGATCCGCAGGGATTGGGCTCCGAAGCCGGGGCGACCGGAAGAATTCACCCGCTGATCATCGGGTCTTCGGAACTTCCAGACGATCGTTCATCCGGGCAGACCGAGTCGCGTTCCCAGCCAACCTAATTGACTCGCCAATCCAGCCGACCACACCTGGAAGCTGTGTCCTCCGTCGACCTCGGCGTACTGGACGTCCATCCCTGCGGCTTTTGCGGCTTCGTAGAGCGTTTGAAGACCTGGTCGGTAGTCGTTGTCCTGTTTGCCGACTACGAACACTCCGGCGCTGTCGGGGAACTTCTTCTCCCGGAGCAGATCCTGCGGATTCACTGCCACGAACGCGGCTTCATTGCCTCCGAACGCTGCATCGACCGTCTGCTTCCGATCGCCGAGGGTGGGTTCGATCTGACCGGACAGATCCAGGAACGTCGGATATACCGCGGGGAAGTTCGTTGCCATCTGGAACGCGCAGGTACCGCCGTAGGAAAGTCCCCCGATCGCCCACTTCCTCGGGTCGGGATCCACCTGGAGGTTCCCGCGCACCCAGTCGGGAACATCGCGCGAAAGGTACGTTGCGACGTTCCCGAGTTGGGAATCGACGCAGAGCGGATTCGCCAGTTCCGACCCGGTCCCGTCAGCAACGACGACAACGGGAGCCAAGCCCGAATGCGCAGCGGCGTAGGCGTCCATGGTCTGGACGAGACGTCCGCCCTGTAGCCAGTCCTCGGGCGCGCCTGGTTGGCCGGCAAGCAGTACCAACACCGGCAACTCCGGTCGTGGGTTGGTGAAATACGCGGGCGGTAGGTAGATCTCGGCGTCGCGGGCGCTGAATCCGGAGACCGTCCCCGCAATCGTGACCGTGCTGACCTTGCCGGCCGACGGCATGTCCGCTGGAGCCTTCCATTGCGAAACCGGTACCGCCCCGTCCTTGCCGTCGTCCAGGTCGGCGAGTGAAACCTTCTCCGCGTCCGAGAGTCCCAGCGCTGTTCCCAACGTCGGATATGACTGGAACTGCAGATTCACGTGAGCCGCGCTCGACACGACCACCAGGAGCACGGAGACGACGGTGAGCACGCGGCCGTCGATCCGCGTCGCCGCAAATACCCGCGAAACACCCAGCAGCACGCCGAGAATGCCCAACCCGATCCACACGTAGACCGGACGGGCAATCGGATCGGGGAACGGGTGCCACACCTTCTCGATCAGCCAGTACAGCACGAGAGTGATCGCGATTGCCGCGACGATGCAGACCGGAATCGAGATCAGCACGTGACGCCTCGATCTCGAGAAGATCAGCCACAGAAGTGCCAGAATTCCGAGCACCGTCACCACGGGCGGAACCGGGCCCGTGACCAGCGACAGATCCGTGATCGTGTGCACGTCGTCTCCCGTCGCAGCCCTGTTTAGACAATATCCAAGAACAGGACATTTCGGAGCTGATGGCGTCAGATCACTGCGTTCGACGCCTGGGCACGTAGGTCTCGGGCCAGGTGATCCCGACGCTCGAGAACAAGCCTTCGCAGCGACGCGGGCGCCTCCGCATTGGCCTGGATCCAGGAATCGACAGCAGAGGTGTCTTCAGCTGCCGGGAAGAGTCCGTTCACCAACCGTCGGGCGATCTCGATGCTGCGTTCGGGCCACCACTTCCCCAGGGACGAGAAGTACTCTGCCGCATATCCCTCGATCAACGACGGGTCCGTGCCCGAACGGAATCCGGCGATCGTCGCATCCAGGCGGTCGTTCGAGAGTGAGGCATCGGTGGTCGCCGACGCCCAGGCAGCCGCCTTGGTCTCGGCATCGGGAATCGACGCCGCGGCGCGGACGTACGCCGTTCGACCCGCTGACGTGCTGTCCTTGCTCAGCTCACCGTCGAAGTCGCTCACACTCGCATGGCCGGTCGCGGACAGGGCGATCCACAATGCCCACCGCAGATCAGGATCGAGAGCCAGTCCGACCGGTCCCGGGCAGGTGCCGTCGAGTATCGACCGCACCTCGTCGGCGCGAGCATCGTTGACCGCTGCGGCGGCCGACAGAGCCCGTGCCCATGCCAGCTGTCTTCCGGACTCCGGTTCGGCTTCGAACACCGCCTTCCAGGTCGTTTCCAACCAGCCTGCACTTACATTGGGCCGCAAGCTTTTCGGAACGTAGTGAAGAACCGCGTATTGGGCATCGGTCAGGATCGCGCTGAGAATCGCAAGATCTGTCTCTGCGGGAGCGAATCGTTCCACCATGTCGAGGTATCGGAACACCGAGAGCTGCGCATCGCGCACCGAGTTCCACAGCGACGACCAGATCACACCGCGCGCAAGCGGATCGCTCACGCGGTCCAGGGATGCCTCGACCGTGGACAGAGATTCCGCGTCCAGTCGCACCTTCGCGTAGGTGAGGTCTTCGTCGTTGAGCAGTGTGAGCGCTCCGGGCGGAAGGTCGACCGGCGTGCGGGATTCGGTGATGTCGAGTTCGACGCGTTCGGTGCGAACAAGATCTCCGGACTCGTTGTAGTCGTAGATTCCGACTGCGAGCCGATGCGGCCTCGGGTCCGTCTGAACCAGGTCTGTTCCGTCGAGCGACAGCGTGGACACTCCGGTGGTCTGCAACCAGATTCGGGCCCATTCGCGCACATCACGTCCGGAAGTCTCCGCGAGCACGTCGAGCAGATCAACAAGCGTGGTGTTCCCGAAGGCGTGGGCCTTGAAGTACCGTCGTGCCGCTTCGAAGAACGCGTCACGGCCGACGAACGCCACGAGTTGCTTGAGGACACTGGCACCCTTGGCGTAGGTGATTCCGTCGAAGTTCAGCTTCGCAGCTTCGAGATCGACGATGTCGGCGACGATGGGATGCGTGGTCGGCAGCTGATCTTGGAGGTACGCCCACGCCTTCCGCTTGATGGCAAATGCTACCCAGGCATCGGTGAAGCGAGTGGCTTCGGCGCTGACCAGCGATCCCATGAAGTCGGCGAAGGATTCCTTGAGCCACAAGTCATCCCACCAGACCATGGTCACGAGATCGCCGAACCACATGTGCGCCATTTCGTGCAGGGTCGTGTTGGCGCGACGCTGATGCTGCTCGTCGGTTGCGGTGCCGCGGAACACATACGCCTCGGTGAAGGTCACCAGTCCCGGGTTCTCCATGGCGCCGAGGTTGTACTCGGGGACGAAGATCTGGTCGTACTTGCCGAACGGATACGGATAGTCGAAGTGCTCGGCGTAGAAGTCCAACCCCTGACGGGTGATGTCGAAAACGTTGTCTGCATCGAGGTGTGGAGCCAACGACGCCCGGCACAAAGCGCCCAACTCGACAGTGAGTTCGCCGCGACTCCACGACGAGGCCACGCGGTGATACGGCCCGGCCGCGATCGCGGTGATGTAAGTCGAGATCGGCAGCGTCGGTGCGAAAGTGACGCGTTGCGCACCGTCGACGGAGAGCGTCCGTGTCGCGGGCTGATTCGACAGGACTTCCCAGCCGTCAGGTGCTGTCACCTCGAATGTGAAGGGCGCCTTGAGGTCCGGTTGCTCGAAGCAGGCGAAAACACGCCTGGCATCGGCGGGCTCGTATTGCGTGTACAGATACGTCTGATCGTCAGCGTCGTCGACAAATCGGTGCAGCCCTTCACCGGAACGGCTGTAGTTGCCGTGAGCTGCCACCCGAACGACGTTCGATCCGCCGAGTCCGCGCAGCACAATCCGGGACCCGTCGTACTCCACCGGAATCGACGCACCGTCGACCTCTACGGAATCGACTGCAGCACCGATGAAATCGAGCCACGTGGACTCCGCCGACGACGTCAGATCAATTGTCGTGACGGTCGAAAAGGTCTTCGAGGCAGAGTCCGCCGCCGATCGCAGATCCAACTCCACCCGGTACCCGGTGACGTCGATGGTTCGAGATCGTTCGGCGACTTCGCTTCGATTCAGGTTCGCAGTACTCACGCACTCGATCCTGCCAGGCCGCACGCGGCGATGTGAGCCGGAGTGTGCCTATCCCTTGAAAGCGCCCTGCCAGACGGTGTCGAACGGCGTGTGTGCCGAGACGCGGCCTTCGATGCCCGCCGTGACGAACTTCTTGGCCAGAGCGACGGCTTCTCCCACGTCGGCGCCCTTTGCCAGTTCGGCGGTCACCGCGGCGGCAAGCGTGCAACCGGCACCCGAGACGCGCTCTTCGCCGACCTTGGGGGCGGAGAGAACCGTCACGTCGGTCCCGTCGAACAACACGTCGACGGCGTCGCCACCGGCGAGTTCGACACCACCCTTTGCGAGCACGTACTTGGGTCCGAGGTCGTGGATACGACGTGCGGCCTCGATGAGGTCGTCCACGCTTTCGATACTGTCCATTCCGGCGAGGGTGCGTGCCTCGAACAGGTTGGGTGTGACGACGGTGGCGAGCGGGAGGATCGAATCACGAAGTGCTGTATCGGTATCGAGAGCCGCGCCGGGCTCCTGGCCCTTGCAGATCAGGACCGGGTCGAGGACGACGTGGCGCCAGGACTGCCGACGCAGACCCTCTGCCACAACCTCGATCGTGGCGGGAGTGCCCAACATGCCGATCTTGACGACGTCCAGATCGTGAGCCGCAGTGGCAGCCTCGATCTGATCAGCGATCACGTCAGGAGCGATCGGCACGAAGCGATGACCCCAGTTGTTCTTGGGATCGAACGAGACGATGCATGTGGTGGTCGCTACGCCGTAGACGTCCAATGCCTGGAACGTCTTCAGGTCGACCTGCAGGCCGGCACCGCCAGTCGCTTCGGACCCAGCGATGACATAGGCGAGGTCAACCACAGCACAATCTCCTTCTTCGGACTTTCGAAACGTGCGTGGATGGCCACGAACGCGGGGCTCAGTTTATCAACCGTTCCGACGTCTGGTTTTCGGCTATGCGGGCACCGGACTTCCCCACGCGACGTCGTTGTCCTCGTAACCGAAGGGTGGACCGACGAATTCGCCGCCGCAGGTGATCAGCGCGAGGGTTTCCGGTCCGTCGAGGCTGTTCAATCTCTCGACCGGCAGCTCGCCGTCCTTGCCGTAGTGATCGACCGCATCGATACGGTAGTTCCAGGTCTGTCCCCCGGCGCCCGCCACGGTCACGATCGAGCCGATTTCCAGTGTCGAGAACTTCTTTCCGAAACCGTCACCCTGATAGATGTCGTTGATGTGTCCGGTGATCACCACGGTGCCCGCGCCCGAACCCGGGAATGCCGAATCTGCCCACCATCCGATCTCACTGACATCCTCGGGCGGAATGAGCGAGCCGTCTGTCGTCGTCTTGATCGACAGAACGTCAGCGGTGCTGTCGACTATGCGAAGCGTGGTCGGGACATCCGGACCGTCGACCACAGCGCGAATCTCTGGCGGCAAATCTTGTTGGCCGGTCGCGAGGACGCGGGTCGGCGAGTCGCCGTCGTCAGAACACCCGCCGATCAAGAGCATTGTCGCCACTACTGCAGCGGCCCATGTTCGACGGACCGTGAATCCAGGTGCCGCTGTCACGGGCGAGAAGTCGGGCCGGACGGAATCTGGGAAATTGGTACTCGGTTTCCGACGTCACGACTGGGAAGTGCGTCACCGGACTCCCCACCGTTCCCACCGGAACCGTTGTCACCGCCACCGCTCCCGCCACCGCTTCCATTCCCGCCGCCGCCGGGGCCCGGACCGGGGCCGGGGCCGGGGCATTCACCTCCCGGATCGGTGGTATCGCCTGCCAAGACAATCTTGACTGCCGAGAGGTTGACTGTCTGGTTCTGTGCCACTTGCCCAGGCGTTGTGACGTCGAATGCGAGCTTGGCACGAACCGGAATGACCGAGCCGTCGTCGGCATCGGTGACCGTTGATCCCGAGCGACCGAGATCTTGGGTCAACGTCATTCTGGAGATCAAATCCTGATCTCCGGTCAAGCCGGCGCCGTCGATCCGAAGGGTCCCTCGGACGGGACTTCCGTGGGCTCTGATCGTCACCGATGCGCGAAACTCGAGGATGTCTCCCGGCACTGTCCGCCACGCCTCGATCGAGTTGATCTTCGTTCCCGGTGAACCAGTCGAGATGTCGTACCAACCGTCTATCACTGCCGGATCGAGTGACATCGAATTGTCGTTAATCTCGAGAGTGCACGCGTGGGTGAGTGCGACTGGTGCTGCCGATCCCACCGCGGGAAGTGCCGTCGATACAACAGCTGCCAAGACGAAGGCCGTCGCGGAGATGCCCGCGGAACGCCTGCCGAAGATCGTCATTCTCTCGCTACTCTTTTCCGCGGACCGTAGCTTCCGGTCAATTCAGTCAAAATACCAGTACAGCTGGACAAATAGGTCGAATTCCGTGCCGAATTCTTCTTGTTTTCTGTGAACTTCGGTTACGAGCAATTCCTCCGCACACGCGTTCCGGCAAGGGGTACATCGCATCAACAGGGGCCAGAAGTTACATTTCGCCCGCACATCGGAGCAGAACGCACTGATTTCTCACCGAACCGGACCGGCATTTCCGTTTCACGACAGTCGGCCGGTGGAACAACGATCGGTACAACGTGCCGGGCACGTGTCCGGTCACCCCTCCGAATCAAGGGAAACCGCCATGTCGGATACAACGTCAGTCAAGCAGGGTTTCGCGGTAGGAACATCGATCGGGGCAGCCGTCATCTTGGTGACGGTCGGCATCGTGCAGTTCTTTCAAGGACTCGCTGCCGTCGCCGAGAACGAAGTGTTCGTAGTCGGGATCGACTACGTCTATCAATTCGACCTGACGACGTGGGGTTGGATCCATCTCGTGCTGGGCGCGCTCGTCGCTCTCGTCGGTCTCGCACTGTTCACCGGAACGCCGTGGGCACGGGTATCGGCAGTCGTGATCTGTGCGATCTCGATCATCGCGAACTTCTTGTGGCTGCCGTATTACCCCTGGTGGTCGACTCTCATCATCGCGCTGAACATCGTCGTGATCTGGGCTGTGTCGACATGGAAGCCCACCCAGACGACGCACGCCGCTGCGCATGCACCGACAACGCCGACTCAATCTGTTTGAGTTGAAAGCATGTGTAGGTGGATGGCGTATTCGGGAGAACCGATACTCGCCCATGACTTGCTGTTCCGACCACAGCACTCGCTGATCGACCAGAGCCTGCATTCTCAACTCGGGGCAACGACGACGAATGGCGACGGCTTCGGAATCGGTTGGTACGGGGAGGGGTCCCAACCAGCAGTGTTCAAGAGCATCGAACCCGCGTGGAACGACTCGAACCTGCGCGAGGTCACCTCGCAACTGCGCACCCCGCTCATGTTCGCCCACGTGCGCGCTTCGACGGGAACTGCGGTGCAGCGCAGCAACTGCCACCCATTTCGGCACGGCAATTGGTTGTGGATGCACAACGGTTCACTACGCGGATTCCACGACATGAAAAGGGAATTGGTGACTGCCATTGATCCGTCGCTCTTTCCGGATCTCGAAGGGTCGACGGACTCGGAAACCATGTTCTTCCTCGCGCTGACGTTCGGCCTGACCGACGATCCGTTCGAAGGTGTCGCGAGGGCCGTCGGATTCGTCGAGCACACGGCTCGCTCGCAGGGTATCGACGATCCGGTCCAGATGACCGTTGCTACGTCGGATGGCGTCTCCACCTGGATCTTTCGCTATTCGAGCGAGAACCGGTCGAGGTCATTGTTCTTCTCCACCGAGATCTCCACGTTGCGCAAGCTCCATCCTGAGGTGGATGCCCTGCACCATCTGAGTGAGGAGACCCGAATCGTCGTATCCGAGCCTCTGCGCGACCTTCCCGGAGCATGGAACGAGGTTCCCGAGTCCGCCGCAGGCGTCATCCGGCCCGGACGGGACGAGATGCGGAACTTCGCGCCGATCCCACCCCGATAGGTAAAGCATGACGCAGACCTGTTGCGCCGAATTCTCCCGCGGGATGGGTCAAGATGGCTTGATGTGGAAACAGGCACTCGGGTTTGCTTTGTTCGGTGCGACCGTTGCCATCGTCACGGCGGCGCTGACACAAGGATCGTCACAGGCGTCGGCCACGATCACCCTCTTTTCGGGTGGCACGACAATCTCGGGCTTCGCGGGTGAATCGCAATGGGCCTGGCCCATCGAGGCTGCGGTGATCGGCGCCGTTCTGGGCGCGCTGACCGGGCTCGTACTCCACCTCGCGGGTGTGCGAATCTCCGGAGGTCAGGACAATCGAATGCTTCGAACTGTGGTGGCAGGCCTTGTGGGAGTCACGCTTGGGTTGACGCCCCTGTTGGTCTTGATCAGCATGGCATTCACCAGGTCGGTTGACATCGGATGGTCCCCGCTCCTGGTTTATGCCGTCAGCGGTTTCCTGGCCTACGGTCTGGCGGTCGCCGCCGTGTTCGGAGTTCTTCGCGCTGCCGGGGATCGACTTACTACGCGCACGACGCAGGCGGTGGCGGCGATGCTTCCGGTCGGGGCGTTGGCGGCGACGACTGTAGGTGTCGGTACTGCGTGGAGGCTGGGCTTTTCCACCGCCGCTCCCACCTGGATCGCGGTCGTGCTGCTGGTGGTTCTCGTATTGGCCATGACGTTCGTTGCGGCCCGGGCGTGGGCTCTACGGATTCAGCCTCGTGACTTACCAGAAGTCGCATAGGCAGTGGGACGATTGATTCGGACGGGTGCGTCGAGATGAGGGGCGAACGAATCTTCGCGGGACTCGTCGTCGGCCTCCTACTGGGGCTGTTCGGCTACCTGCCATTGGTACTCCTGTGGCAACACTTCGCGGACGTCCCGCAGCCGCAGCTGTATCCGAACCGTTCGTTCACGTCGTTCGGGCCCAACCCACCACCGCTCACCTACTGGATAAGTTGGGCGGCGCCTGCCGCCGTGTTCGTCTTGCTCGGACTTATGACTATTCCCAGTCGCACCGGCCGGCAATTCGCGTTGCCATTGGTGTTTGCGTTCCTTCCGGTCGCTGCAATGGTGGCGTGGTTCTGGATCTCGATGGAACTGTTCTTCAGCCCCGACTGATCACTCACTCGACCGCATATCGCGAACCTCACCGCGCGCACGAGCAATGGCGCCCTTGTTGCGCAATGCGATCCCCTGATGCACCGCAGCAAGTACCAATGCCAGCACTGCCGCCGGGAGGCTCCCCACCATCGAGAGCAGAGAAGGCATATCCGAGCTGAAAGCGGTAAAGAAACCCACTACTGCAGCGCAGAGCATTGTCGCCGAGACGATCCAGGAAACTAATGGTCGCGGAATCACGGCTGGAATGACGCACAGAGCCACCGGCAACGCCAGCACCAAGAAGAGCTCCCGCCCGAAATAGTCATGAATCGAGCGGTAGCAATCAGCAGAACTGAGCGGGCCTAGACCTATTTCGCAATCGGTGATCTCGTACAGCGGCCACTGTGCCGTCGCGGATCCTAGGATCCCGGTGGCAACCGCTAGTACAACCCACGCGATCCGAATCCCCGTCATACGAAGAGATCATGCCAGTAGGGAAAATTGTGCGCCGGCGCAGAAATCGGTTGCAACCCAAAATGCACGAAGGAGCGATAACGTCGACGGTAATCGAAGAAGGGACCAACGACGTTGATCGCATTGGGCGCACTGATTCTTGCTACTGCTGCCCATGTCTACGGCGCTCGCCTCGCAGCTCACGGAAACTACGGGTGGAGAATACCTCTCGCGGTGGGACCGTCCTCATCGCGAGCGGCACACCATGTTCGGCGTGCGCAACTCGCAGGTTGGGTTTTGAGCCTGATCGGGACATTCCGCGTCGTTGGCAACTATTGGGAGACAGCACCTCTTTTGAGTGCGGGTATCGCAGTCGCTGTACTCGGAATAGTTAACGGCCTGCCGAGTTTGACTGTCACCCTGATGCACAATCGACGGCCGCAACAGGCTTGAAGTTTTCGAGCATGTTTTGTGGAAGGGTGCTTGCATGGCAACACAACCGCATGGCCAGTCCATAACCCCGGCGTGGAAAGTATTCACGGCCATCGGTTTTGCAGGTGTTGTGGGCGCTGCCGTGACGTACTTCCGAGACGGGTCCACTTTGGCGATCATTGGCGGGATGGTCATCCTCGCGATTGGTCTGCCGCTTACTGTCTGGTCCTTCCTGCGAATGCTGCGTGAGAATCGAGGACATCGCCTTCATTGGTGGAGAACACCGCCGGTCAATCCGAGGAACGTCGACCTGTCTCGTGCTGTCGGCATTCCGACTACAATATTCGGTGCACTGGCCATCTGGCTGAATACAGCAGGTTCGGCGCCGTGGTGGTTGGCAGCAATCTTTACCGCCATTCTGATCGCGCTCTTCGGAGCAACCGTTGCCGTCCACAATATTCGCCTCAGTCAGCGAAACTGAGCTAGCCTTCCGCGCATGCCGGTTTCTGCGGATGTTCGCGAGCGCCTTCGGTCTTACTTGGATCCAGATGACGAGATCCGGTACGTATTTCCAGCAGACGTTCTGATGAGCGCGAAACCGAGTGTGTTTGTCGTGGTGAGCCGAAAGGCGATCACCGTGTTCTCCACGAGCTTTCGGTCCAGAAAAGTGCCGCGGACGGTCCTTACACGGTTTCCGAGAATGACCGTTCTCGGCCCGGTCGATACTGCATCCACACCGCACTTCACTGCGGCGGGCATTACGTACGAGATCGACGAAGAATATGTTGCAGTCGTGAATGCTGCCGACGCGGAGCTCACGTCACCGCAGGACTTCCCACGAGATCCGTTGCCGAACCTGTGAGGCACATACAAAAAAGGCAGTTTCTCATTTCTGAGAAACTGCCTTTTTGATCTAACTTCGGTCGGGCTGACAGGATTTGAACCTGCGACCACTTGACCCCCAGTCAAGTGCGCTACCAAGCTGCGCCACAGCCCGTCCCACGCCCTTGTTTCGGGCGCTTGGAAAGATTACATCAGGGACGGGCCGAAGTACCAATCGGCTGGTCAGAGCCTTTTCGGTACCGATCTGGACGCAGAATCAGCGGCCCTTACGGTCACGCTTCTCGCGCACTCGTACGGATACGCGGATCGGGCTGCCGTCGAAGTTGAACTCTTCACGCAGACGCCGCTCGATGAAGCGGCGGTAGCCGGCCTCGAGGAAGCCCGTGGTGAAGAGAACGAATGTCGGCGGGCGTGTGCTTGCCTGAGTCGCGAACATGATGCGAGGCAGGCGACCACCACGCATCGGAGGCGGCGTAGCCGCCACAACTTCCTTGAGCCAGGTGTTCAGGCGACCCGTGGGGATGCGCTTGTCCCAGGACTCCAGAGCCGTGTCGAGAGCCGGCACGAGCTTCGCCACGGCGCGACCGGTGTGGGCGGAGATGTTGACTCGCTGAGCCCACGGAACGCGGACCAGATCGCGGTCCACTTCCTTGTCCAGCATGAGTCGACGGTCCTCGTCCACGAGGTCCCACTTGTTGAACGCGATCACCAGTGCACGACCCGTGTCGGCCACCATGCTCAGAACACGCAGGTCCTGCTCGGTGATCGGCTCGTGTGCGTCGATGAGCAGGATCGCGACCTCAGCGGCCTCGATCGCACTCTTCGTACGCAGCGACGCATAGAACTCCGCGCCGCTGGCATGGCTGACGCGCTTGCGCAGACCAGCCGTGTCGACGAAACGCCAAGGGCGCCCGCCGAGTTCGACGATGGAGTCGACGGGGTCGACGGTGGTGCCGGCAACATTGTGCACGACGGACCGCTCGTCACCGGACAGCTTGTTGAGCAAGCTGGACTTTCCGACGTTCGGCTTTCCGACAAGAGCAACACGACGCGGGCCGCCGCCGGGGATACCTTCACGCGGGGTTTCCGGCAGCTTCTCGAGAACCTCGTCGAGCAGGTCGCCGGTACCGCGTCCGTGCGTCGCACTCACGGAGTACGGCTGACCGAGGCCCAAGGACCACAGCGCTGCAACCTCGGACTCGGTGCGTCCGTCGTCCACCTTGTTGGCAACGAGGATGACCGGAGTCTTCGAGCGGCGAAGCACTCGAGCGACAGCTTCGTCCGTCGTCGTAGCGCCGACAACGGCGTCGACGACCAGGAGAATGGCGTCAGCCGTTCCCATGGCCAATTCGGCCTGGCGGGCAACGGCCTGCTGAAGACCCTTTGCGTCGGGTTCCCATCCGCCGGTGTCCTGGACGAGGAAGCGCCGTCCGGCCCAGTTCGCCTCGTACGAGACGCGGTCACGGGTAACGCCGGGGATGTCCTCGACTACCGCTTCACGACGGCCGATGATGCGGTTGACGAGCGTCGACTTGCCGACGTTCGGTCGACCGACAACAGCCAAGGTCGGGACGGCAATGTGCGCTTCGCCTTCGCCGTCCGCTTCGAGATCGGCGTAATCCCACTCCGATTCCTCGGACCAAGTTCCGTCACCGGCATATTCGGTTACCAGATCGTCGCTCACTGCACTGCTCCAGTTCTGTCGCTGACCACCAACAGCAACTTGGCGATCACATCTTCAATTCCCAATTCGCTCGTATCCACCAGAATGGAGTCCTCGGCAGGGCGCAACGGCGACACTGCCCGAGTCGAATCGAGATGGTCACGGCGCTGCACATCAGCCAGCACCGCTTCGTAATTGTCTTCACGGCCTTGGCCGATGTTCTGCGTATTGCGCCGTGCCGCACGGGTTTCCGCCGATGCGGTCAAGAAGATCTTGACGTCTGCATCGGGGAGTACGACGGTTCCGATGTCGCGACCTTCCACAACGATCCGCTCCGCACCGGCCGCCAACTCACGCTGAGTGGCGACCAGCAGGTCGCGAACCTCGGGTACGGCCGACACCGCGGAGACAGCCTTGGTGACCGCGTCGCCGCGGATCTCCTCGCTGACGTCCGCGCCGTCGAGATGCACCTGCTCGCTGCTGGGATCGGTACCGATTGACCACGGCAACGCCGCAACGGCGGCCGTGATCGCGGCGGAATCCGCCAGATCGATTCCCTGACGCAGCACGTGCAGGGTCGCGATCCGGTAGATTGCTCCGGTGTCGAGATAGCGAGCGCCCAAACGCTGCGCCAACGCGCGAGAGACGCTGGACTTGCCGGTTCCGGACGGTCCGTCCATTGCGACTACCAGCGGCATGGACGAATCGGTCACAGGCCGACCGCCTCGTACAGTCCACCGACCTCGCTACGTCCGAGGACGCGCTGCGTTCCCGGACGCTGATCGCCGAGCGCGACAACTCCGACGTTGGTGCGAACCAGACGGACAACGGGGTGACCGACGGCATCGAGGAGACGACGCACGATGTGCTTGCGACCCTCGTGCAGAACGAGCTTGACGAGCGTCTTGCCCTCGTTGATCTCGAGCACGGTGAACGCGTCCACCTTGGCCGGACCGTCATCGAGAGTGACACCGTCACGCAGCTGCTTGCCGGTGCTGCGCTCGACAACGCCGTGAACCGTGGCGAGGTACGTCTTCGGAACCTCGAACGACGGGTGCATCAGGCGGTGAGCCAAGTCGCCGTCGTTGGTGAAGAGGAGCAAGCCTTCGGTGTCTGCGTCGAGACGGCCGACGTGGAAGAGCCGCTGACCGGACTGAACGCGCTCGGAGACGATGTCACCGACGCACGGACGACCGAGATCGTCGGACATGGTGCACTGCCAGCCACGCGGCTTGTTCATCGCGAGGTAGACGAGGTCCTTCTGCACGACGACGCGGACGCCGTCGACACGAACCACTGCGTTCTCGGGGTCGACACGCAGACCCTGCTCGACCACGATGCGGCCGTCGACCTCGACGCGCCCCTGGTCGATCAGTTCTTCAGCTGCACGGCGTGATGCGACGCCGGCCTGAGCCAGCACCTTCTGCAAGCGGACGCCGTCGCCCTTCGGCGGGCCGTCGTGCTTGGTGATCTCGGCATGCTGATGACGTGCCGGCTTGGCGTTGGAGACCAACGGGTTCTGAGAGACGACGCGCTGCGGCTTCTCGGTCTTCGGCTTGCCACGCTTGTTGGTCGCCGGCGGTGTGGGAGCTGCCGGGCGCTTGCGCGGAGGTCCGTCGAACTTGGATCCACGAGGTGCGTTCGACCATGCGCCGCCACGAGGAGCGTCGGGGCGTGCGCCGCGCTGATCGTCACTACGACGGTCGGCGCCACCGCGCGGTGCCCGACGGGCGTCTACGTGGGGTGTCCTGCGGTCATCGCTGCGGGGTCCGCGGCGGTCGTCACTGCGCGGTCCGCGACGGTCGTCGTTGTAGCCACCACGACGGTCGTCCGTACGTGCGGGGCGACGGTCGTCACTGCGCGGAGGGCGACGGTCGTCGCTGCGCGGCGGGCGACGGTCATCGCTGCGCGGCGGGCGACGGTCATCATTGAATCCACCGCGACGGTCGTCCGTGCGGGGACGGTCGGATCCGGCGTTGCGGTCGTATCCGGAGGTACTGCGGGAAGTGTTGCTGCGTCCACCACGGGGCGCTTCGCTACGTGCGCCGCGGGGGGCGTCGCTGCGACCACCACGGGGGACATCGCTGCGTGCGCCGCGGTTGTCGCGGGAGTTGTTACGGTCCGGTGTGCCATCACGGCGAGCGGGATTGTTCACTTTTTTCCTGTCAGTTTTCTACTGTTTCCCGAGCGTGGTCGGGTCTTTCTCGGTGCTGACGACGGCCGGTATTCCGGTCAGTCGTCGACTTCGGTGTCCACTACCTCAGTGGGCACGTCTGCCTTGTTCATTCTCGCAAATCGCGGATCGGATTCCAGGCTTTCGCTGATGTCGTCGATGAGATCGACATCAGGCAAGAGCGGGGCCAACTCCGGGAGCTCGCTGAGCGAGGCCAGCCCGAGCCGTTCGAGGAACAGTTCGGTCGTGGAGTACCGTGTCGCGTTGGTGTCCGGGTCAGGCCCGGCTTCCGCGATCAGTCCGCGGGCAAGGAGGGTGCGTACCACCCCGTCCACGTTGACGCCTCGTACCGCACTGATCCGCGCACGAGTCAACGGTTGACGGTATGCGACTACGGCCAAAGTTTCCAATGCCGCCCTGGTCAATTTGGTGCGTGCGCCGTCCAATAGCAGCTTTTCCACGTACGGGGCAAACTCTTGTCGCGTGTACAGACGCCATCCGTCGCCCGCGTAGCGAAGGTCCATTCCGCTGCCGCGAGCGGTCAATGCGGCCGACATCGACGTCAGGCGTTCTTCGACGCGCTCCGGTGCGGTTCCGGTGACAGATGCGAGTTGGTTCACTTCGGCCGGCGAATCCACGACAAGCAGAAGCGACTCCAGCACTGCGTCGAGTTGATCGTCGTCGAGGTCGAAATCGGGTGCAGACTCTTCGGACTCCGAGGCGGGGTCGGTAGGCTCGATCATCTCGTCTAGCTGCGAAGACTCTGATTCCGTCGGTTCGGCGTTCATCCGTAGTCCTCCTCTGTGACCGGCGCGGCCGGGTCGTCTCCGGTCCAACTCACCATCAGCGGTCCGAGGGCCTCGGGTTGCTCGAACACGATGACCTGCCGGCGATACAGCTCGAGCAATGCGAGAAACCTTGCCACTATCTCGACGGTGATTTCGCACTCGGCAACAAGGTCCCCGAAAGGTGTCCACTCCCCGATGCCTCGCTCGCGCAGCAACTCGAGAATTCGCTCGGCCTGTTCGGGTATCGAGATATTGGACACATGGAGGTGATCGAGGCCCACTGTCGGCACCGGACGCGGTGTGAACACCGTCGCCGCGATCTCCGCAAAACGCTGAGGGTCGACTCCCAACAACACCTCGGGCAGGAGTTCGGTGAACTGATCCTCGACGGCTACCGAGCGCGGATAGCGCCGCAGTGCTGCTTCCTCCAACTCGCCGAACAGCGCCGCAACTTGTTTGTACGCCCGGTACTGCAGCAGTCTCGCGAAGAGAAGATCGCGTGCTTCGAGAAGCGCCAGATCCTCCGCGTCCTCGACCTGCCCGGCGGGCAACAACCTGGCCGCTTTCAGATCCAGAAGCGTAGCTGCGACGACCAGGAATTCCGTCGTCTGATCAAGGCCCATCGCACTGCCGAGTTCCTTGGTGTACGCGATGAAATCGTCCGTGACGGTGTGAAGGGCGACTTCGGTGACGTCGAGCTGCCGTTGATTGATCAGGTTCAACAGCAGATCGAACGGGCCTTCGAAGTTCCGGAGAGTGACTCGAAAACCGGCAGCCTTGGCTGCGGTCTGAGCGTCGGTCGGCACGTTCGGATCGATCGAATCCGGCTCGACTTCGACCGGATCTTCTTGCGATGCAATCAGTTCCACTAACGACCAGACCGGTGAATGACCTCGCGGGCCAAGGCTCGATATGCCTCGGCGCCAGCCGATTTCGGCGCCCACGTCGTGATCGGCTCACCGGCAACGCTGGTTTCGGGGAATCGAACGGTGCGGTTGATCACCGTGTCGTAGACGACGTCGCCGAACACCTCGACCACTCGCGCCATCACCTCACGAGCGTGCAGGGTCCGGGCGTCGAACATCGTGACGACGATGCCGGCCAACTCGAGCTTCGGATTGAGACGGTCGTGCACCTTTTCGACGGTGTCGTTGAGAAGTGCCAGGCCGCGCAGGCTGAAGTACTCGCATTCCATCGGAATGATGACCGAATCGGCGCACGCCAGCGCATTCACCGTGAGCAGGCCAAGCGACGGCTGGCAGTCGATGAGCACGTAGTCGTACCGATCGAGAACCGGGTGCAGCACGCGCCCCAAAGTCTGCTCACGCCCGACCTCGGTGACCAATTGAATCTCGGCGGCCGAAAGGTCGATGTTGCTGGGGAGCAGGTCCAGACCGTCCACCCGAGTGCGCATCAACACGTCGTCGATGGACACACGCGGTTCGACCAGGAGATTGTGGACGGTCAGTTCCAGGTCGTGATGCTGAACGCCCAGACCAGCAGACAACGCTCCTTGGGGATCGAGATCCACCAAGAGCACTCGGCGACCGTATTCGGCCAACGACGCGCCCAGGTTGATGGTCGACGTCGTCTTGCCGACGCCGCCCTTCTGGTTGCACATCGCGATGATCATCGCGGGTCCGTGGTGCGCCAACGGTGTCGGTTGAGGTACCTCGCGGACCGGCCGGCCCGTCGGACCGAGTTCTTCCGTGGAAACAGCAGGGGTTTCCGCAGGTGGAGAGGCTACTGGCGTCGTATCTATTTCGAACATCGCCTCTGGTTCGGAGGGTACAGCTGGTGCTGATTCGTTCACGCGCTCGAAGAGTTGGGCATTGACATGCGGCGGCGCGGACTCCGCCGCTGGTGGCTGCGATGTCGACACGGTCCGATGCTCCCCTACTCTTTCGGCGGTTGCTCTCGGCGCCGGCAAACCTCCGAAACTGCGGTGGAGGCCGCTCGCGCTCCTTGAACGCTACCGCTTACATCACCGAATGGTCTCGCAGACACGCATGAGCCAACCAACGCCTAACGGGCGCGTGGGTGTGCCTGAGCCCACACTTCGCGCAGCGCTGTGACGGTGACCAGTGTGTAGATCTGCGTCGTGGTTACCGAAGCGTGACCGAGAAGTTCCTGCACGACACGTACGTCCGCGCCGCCGTCGAGCAGGTGTGTGGCAAACGAGTGCCTGAGCGTATGGGGTGAGACGTCCGCCTTGATCCCGGCCGACGCGGCCGCGTCCTGAAGAATCTGCCATGCACTCTGACGCGAGAGGCGTCCCCCGCGCGCGTTGAGAAACAGGGCGGGAACACCGCGCGTCGCCAGGCTGGGGCGCCCGCGGACGAGATACGCGTCTACGGCGGCGATCGCCGGCCTGCCGACGGGGACGATCCGCTGCTTGCCGCCCTTGCCCTTGAGCAGCACGGAACGGGTTTCGGTGTCGATGTCGTCGACGTCCAGATCGATCGCCTCGGTGATGCGTGCTCCGGTCGAGTACAGAAGCTCGAGCAGAGCGCGATCCCTCAGGTCGCGGGGCCCGTCACCGGCCGCACCGCCACCCGAAGCGTCGAGTAGGGCGATCACGTCGTCGAGCGGCAGAGCTTTGGGCAGCTTGCGTCCGGGCGTCGGCGGCTTGACCGTTCGAGCCACATCGACACCGACAAGGCCCTCGGCGGCGGAGAACTTGTGGAATCCGCGGACCGCGATCAGGGTCCTCGCTGCCGAACTGGCGGCCAACGGTACGACGCCGGCATCTTTGTCACCCAGGCGCAGATGTGTCACGAATTCGGTGACGTCGTTCTCCGTCACGCCCGCGACGTCGTCGATGCCGCGCCCGTCCAGGTACTCCGCGTACCGATTCAGGTCGCGGCGATACGAAAGCAGAGTGTTGCGCGCAGATCCTCGCTCGACCGCTAGATGGTCGAGATACGAGTCCACCTGTCGGGCAAGCACTTCAGGCTCGCGACTTGCGTTCTCCGAATGCGCGAGGACGATCGGGCCACGGTGCGTCGGCGGGGCGCAGCGGCTTTCCCGTCGAGCGTGCGGTAGCGATCGCGAGAATGCCCGATACCGCGGTGGCATTGACGATGTCGCCGCGCAGCGCCATGTCGACGGCGTCGGCGAGCGGAACTCGCGAAATCTCGAGATCGGCTTCTTCGTGTTCGGGATCGTCGCGCTCCACCTCGTGCAGCCCCTCGGCGAGGAAGACGCGAACCGCCTCGTCCGTGAACCCGGGTGAGAGAGCTACATCGACCAGCACCGACCATCGATCGGCGCCGAGTCCGGTTTCTTCGCCCAGCTCACGCGCTGCCGCCTCGACCGGGCTCTCCCCCGCAGCGTCGAGCAGACCGGCAGGGATTTCCCACAACCGGTGCCCGAGCGGGTGACGGTACTGGTGAATCAGCACCAGGTTGTCGTGCTCGTCCAGTGCTACGACGGCAACGGCGCCGTGGTGTTCGACGACTTCCCGATCGGCACGCTGACCACCAGGCATCGCAACGGTGTCGACGCGCAACGCGATGATCGCGCCGGTGTAGACCGTCTTGGAGCCGAGGGTGTCGAATTCGTGCCGACCGGGATCGCTCATCTGTGGCTAGACCTTTTCCACGTTCTCGACTGCAGCGTCGAGCGCCGTCTCGGTGGCAGCGGTGTCGATCTTCTCGTCACCGTGGACGTCGACGGGCAGGCGCTCTTCGAGCTTGTAGGTCAACGCTGCTTCGACGAAGGCGGCGAACAGCGGGTGCGGGCGCGTCGGGCGGCTCTTGAGCTCCGGGTGTGCCTGGGTGGCAACGAAGAACGGATGCTGCTCACGCGGGTACTCGACGAACTCGACCAGGTGACCGTCCGGCGAGGTTCCGCTGAACTGCAAGCCGGACTTGGCAATCCGGTCGCGGTAGGTGTTGTTGACCTCGTAGCGGTGACGGTGCCGCTCGGAGACGTCCTCGGTTCCGTAGGCCTGAGCGACGACGGAACCCTTGGTCAGCACGGCCGGGTAAGCACCCAGACGCATGGTGCCACCGAGGTCGGCGTCACCGGCGATGACGTCTTCCTGATCAGCCATCGTGGAGATGACCGGGTGCTTGGTGTCCGGCTCGAACTCGGCCGAGTTGGCATCGTCGAGGCCGACGCTGCGAGCAGCTTCGATGACGACGCACTGCAGACCCAGGCACAGACCCAGCAGCGGCAGCTTGCGTGAACGTGCGAAACGGATCGCGCCGAGCTTGCCCTCGATGCCGCGAATGCCGAAGCCGCCCGGGATCAGAACACCGTCGACGTCACCGAGAGCGGCCTGCGCTCCGGCTTCCGTCTCACAGGCGTCCGACGGGACCCAGGAGATCTCGACCTTCGACCGGTTGGCAAATCCACCGGCGCGCAGTGCCTCGGTGACGGAGAGGTATGCGTCGGGCAGGTCGACGTACTTGCCGACCAACGCGACGCGCACGGTCTCACGCGGCTGGTGAACACGATCGAGGAGGTTGCCCCACACGGTCCAGTCGACGTCGCGGAACGGGAGACCGAGCTGGCGAACGACGTAGGCGTCGAGGCCCTCACGGTGCAGAACCTTCGGGATGTCGTAGATCGAGGGAGCGTCGGGCGTCGAAATGCAGGCGTCGACGTCCACGTCGCACATCAGCGCGATCTTGTTCTTGAGGCCCTGCGGAACGTCACGATCGCAACGAAGGATCAGCGCGTCGGGCTGAATGCCGATGCTGCGCAAGGACGCAACCGAGTGCTGCGTGGGCTTGGTCTTGAGTTCTCCGGAGGGGCCGAGGTACGGCACGAGGGAGACGTGCAGGAAGAAGACGTTGTCGCGGCCGACGTCGTGGCGGACCTGGCGAGCGGCTTCGAGGAAGGGCTGCGATTCGATGTCGCCGACGGTTCCACCGATTTCGGTGATCACGACATCCGGGCGGTGTCCCTGCAGATCCGGGCCGCTCATCTCGAGGATGCGACGCTTGATCTCGTCGGTGATGTGCGGGATGACCTGAACGGTGTCACCGAGGTACTCGCCGCGGCGTTCCTTGGCGATGACCGTCGAGTACACCTGGCCGGTGGTGACGTTCGCCTGACCGGATAGGTCACGGTCGAGGAACCGCTCGTAGTGCCCGACGTCGAGGTCGGTCTCGGCACCGTCTTCGGTGACGAAGACCTCGCCGTGCTGGAAGGGGTTCATGGTGCCCGGATCCACATTGAGATAGGGATCGAGCTTCTGCATGGTCACGCGCATTCCCCGCGCGGTCAACAACTGTCCCAGGCTCGAGGCGGTCAAACCTTTGCCGAGCGAGGAAGCTACACCTCCGCTGACGAAGATGTGCTTGGTGGCGGTACGCGTGTTAGTGCGTGACTGTGGCAAAGGGGCTCCCGTGACGACTGTGCAGGGCTTGGTCTGATGAAGCATGCTGGGGCCTGCCGACCCACGGGATTTCACGGTAACACCTATCGGGGGTCGGTGCCTACAACGCGCCGACTTTCCGACCCCGATGTGACCGGCGTATCAATACCGGGGTGTTCAGTTGGTGGGTGCGCCGACGGTAACCGCCGCCGCTCCCGGTCCCGTGCCGTAGCGGCCGGCGCCGCCGTTCAACTGTTCCTGAAGTGCCAACGGCGTCGTGATCTTGCCCGATTCCCGGTCGATGTTGTCGATGGTCGTCAAGCCCGCTGAGAGCGCCGCGTCCGCACGCGCGACGGCAACCGGACCACTGCCCTCGGCCGAGCCAGGCCGGCCCGCGAGAATCGTTCCTGCGCCGCGTCCGTCGAGAGCACCGGCAAACCGGGCGATGACGGCGCCGCGGTTACCCGTGGCTGCGTCGGATTCACTCTTGTTGTCGCCGGTGAGGACCACGGCGAGCTGAGCCGGCTTGACCGCTCCGTCGTCGTAGCTGATGAAACCGGCGCTACGCAGCGAGTCGAGCGCGAGATTCATCTCGTCCGGAGTGCTCTGGGGTTCGCTGTTCTGCCCGTTGAGAAGCAGAACCGAACCGAGCAGATCACCTGCGAGACTGCCCTGATCGACCGCACCGGTCTTGAGGGTGATCCCCGCAGGGATGACATTGGTGACGACAGTCCGCAAACGGTCACCGCCGGTGGCGTCGACAAACGAATCGGTGAGCGAGACGCGTCCGGTCACGGCGCCGCCGGCGGCAGTGACGAGTCGGTTGACACCGTCGAGATCACTGGGATCCGCGTCCGGTGCCGTGATGACGACGACGGTGCGACCAGCGAGACTGTCACGCACGACGCGACCGCCGACAGCGGCATCGAAGCCGTCCGCGGAATTGAGTTGCTGCTGAAGCTGATTGGACTGTTGATTGAGGTCTTCGATCTCGTTCTGCAGGTCCGCCTTGTCGTCACGCAGACCGGACAGCAATCCACTCGACAGCATTCCGGAACCGAGCACCACGCCGATCGCGAGTGCCAGAAAGATTGCCGCTATGGAAATTGCATGTTGACGCATCGAAATCACTTGAAGAGCCCCTGAACCCACAGCGCGAAGCTGTTCCACGTTGCGATTGCCCAGTCGAGAACTTCACTACCGGCATTGGACACGACCAGGGCGACGATCACTGCCACCAGGGCGGCGAGCACCAGTAGCGCGATCGCGCCGCCGGACACTCGACTTCGATACAGCGTTGCCACAGCCTTGGCATCGACCAGTTTCGGTCCAACCTTGAGCCGTGTCATGAACGCCGACGGATTGCTTTCACGACGCCCACGGTCGAAGAACTCGTCCAAGGACACCACGTTGCCGACCGTCACGATCAGTGAAGCTCCGTGGTGATCGGCAAGCAGCAGGGCAAGGTCGGTCGGTGAGCAGGTCGCCGGGAACGTCATCGCCCCGATACCGAGATCCTGGATTCGGGAAAGCCCCGCCGCATGACCGTCCTGGTCTGCAGGCAGAACAACTTCCGCGCCGGACTTGAGCGTGGAACTGGTGATTTCCTCCGGGTCGCCCACGATCAGATCGGGGCGGTATCCGGCCTTGCTCAACACGTCCGCACCTGCGCCGACACCGATCAAGATCGGCGAATACTCCTTGATGAAGGGCTTGAGGTTCTTCAGATCGGTCTCGCGTTCGGGGCCGTCGGAGACGACCACGACATGGCGGTCCTTCAAGTCGATATCGATGTCCGGAACACCGATTCCGTCGATGAGCAACGGGCTTTCGGTGCGGATGAACTCGATGGTGTTACCCGAGAACGCTTCCAAGTGATCGACCAGGCCGGTCTTGGCCTCGATCATCCGGTCGGAGATTTCGGCCTCGGTCTGCTCTTCGCCCTTGACGAGGCTCTTCTCGCCGTTGAAGATCTCGCCCTCGTGCAGGCGGATCTTGCTTCCGTCCTTGATGTTCTTGAAGACATCACCGTCGACGGCATCGATCAGAACGATGTCGTTGGCGACGATCACTTCCGGTCCGAGGTTGGGGTACCGCCCCGAAATCGACGGCGACGCGTTGACCACGGCCATGACTCCGGCTTTCACCAGAGCATCGGCGGTCCGGCGATCGATGTCGATTTCGTCGAGGATCACGATGTCTCCAGGACCGACACGGCGCAGAAGCTTCGCCGTGTTCCGATCGGCCCTGGCGATGCCACTGATCCCAGGCAAGGATTCGGTGTTACGTGAGAGCAATCCGGGCATCTTCATGGCTTCGATGATGAACCTGAAACCGCGTTGACCGGTGGAGGCGCGCCGACAACTACCACATCAGTCACACCAACACCACAGAACCTTCAATCTGTGACGCGGGCCGCATTCGCGATCTCGAGCAGTTCTTCGGCGTGCGCACGACCGGTTTCGGTGTCGTCCAGCCCTGCCAACATACGGGCCAATTCGACCACCCGATCCGAATCCGACAAGGTCCGCACGCCACTGCTCACCACTCCGCCTTTGTCGTCGACCTTGTCCACCACGAGGTGGGTGTCGGCAAACGCAGCAACCTGCGGAAGGTGGGTGACAACGATAACCTGATGCGTGCGAGCAAGTTTCGCCAATCGGCGGCCGATCTCGACAGCAGCGCGGCCACCGACCCCCGCGTCCACCTCGTCGAAAACCATCGTCGCACCGGTGTCGCTACCAGCGAGAACAACCTCCAGCGCCAGCATGACGCGTGACAGCTCACCACCCGAAGCGCTCTTGCTGATCGGAAGTGAAGGTGCCCCACTGTGCGCTGACAGGCGAAATTCCACGTCGTCGACGCCGGCCGACCCGGCATGCAGGTCTACTCCCCCGACACTGAGCGGCGCCGAGTCCTGCGGGCCGGCAGGCTGCGAACGCACAGTCACCTCAAGGCCCGCACGTCCCATCGCCAGACCGGCGAGTTCCGCGCTGACGGCTTTGGCGAGCTTTGCCGCCGCCTTGACTCGCGCGGCGCTCAGCTTGGTAGCTGCCTCCGCGGTCAGACCAGCCGTCTCCTCGACCTGCTTGGCCAACAGTGACAACGCATCCGAGGACACGTCGAGTTTGGATAGACGAGCGCGAGCAGTATCTGCCCATTCGAGAACACCGTCGACATCGGCGGCGTACTTGCGAGTCAGAGTCTTCAGTTCCGATTGCCGCGACAACAAAGAGTCCAGAGCACCCGGGTCTGCGGGCAGCCCGGACAGGTAGGTGTTCAGGTCACCGGCAACGTCGGTGACGACGGCAATAGCGTCGGCCAACCGGGAACCGAGGCCATCCAGATCGGCGTCGGTGACCGACTCGATGCGCGCCCTCGCTTCGGACATCAGGTCTAGCGCCGGCATGACACCGACGTCGCCGCTTGCCATGTCGTCATTACCGGCGAGCGCAGCGTGCGCCTCTTCGGCAGCGGAGCGGAGCGAATCGAGTTCACTGAGTCGACGAACTTCGGCAACGATCGCCGTGTCCTCGCCGGGCTCGGGTGCCACGCCGTCGATTTCGTTGAGCGCGAAGGTCAACTGATCTGCTTCTTGCGCCAGTTCACGAGCCTTCGACGTGCGCTCGATCAATTCCGAACGAGCATCGAGCCACTCACGACGGTGTTTGCGGTACCTCGTCAGCAGCGTTCCGATTGCCTTGTCCCCGAAGCGGTCCAGCGCGTTGCGTTGCTGGTCGGGACGAAGCAATCGCAGCTGATCGTTCTGTCCGTGGACAGTCAGAAGTGGGTCCGTGAATTCGGAGAGAACTCCCGCCGGCACGCTTCGTCCGCCGAGATGAGCCCGTGACCGCCCATCGCTGCCGACTGTCCGAACAGCGATGATGGTCCCGTCCTCGTCGCGCTCGGCGCCGGACGATTCCAGGATTCGGACGATCTCACGCTCGGTGGCCGGCGAGACGTCGTCGGCGATGAATCGTCCTTCGACAACGGCCCGCGACGCGCCCAACCGCACTCGACCGGCATCCGCTCGCGCTCCGCTGAGGAGGTGCAAGCTGGTGACGACCATCGTTTTACCTGCGCCGGTTTCACCGGTCAGGACGGTCAGGCCCTCGTGAAACTGGGCGCTGGCCTCGGAGATCACACCAAGACTGTCGATACGGATCTCTGCGAGCACGATTAAGGCTTCCTTCCTCGCCATCCGGTAACCGGAAGCTCGAACTTGCGAACCATCCGATCAGCGAAAGGCGCAGAGTCCAACCGGACCCACTTGACGGGAGTGGCGCCGCGAACGATCTCGACGCGAGCGCCGGCAGGCAGTTCCAACGTACGACGGCCGTCGCAGAAGACCAGGCCGTCGTGGCTACCGGCGACGGTCTCCACCGCGATGATCGAATTCGGGCTGGTGACCAACGGCCGCGCGAACAGCGCGTGCGCGTTGCTGGGTACGACGAGCAATGCTTCGAGTTCGGGCCACACGACGGGGCCGCCTGCGGAAAATGCATAAGCGGTCGAGCCTGTGGGAGTGGACACGAGAACACCGTCGCAACCGAACGCAGACACCGGTCTGCCATCGACTTCGAGGACAACTTCGAGAACTCCCAGACGCGAACGGTTCTCGATACTGGCCTCGTTGAGCGCCCACCCGCGGTCGATGATCTCGTCGTCCACCCGAATCACGACGTCGAGTGTCATACGGGACTCGACGCGATATTCCTTGCGAACTACCTGTGCGAGAGCCTCGTCGAGATGCTCGGCCTCGGTCTCTGCCAGAAATCCGATCCGTCCGAGGTTGATGCCCAGTACCGGAATGGACGCTTCTTGAGCGAGTTCGGCGGCGCGCAGAAACGTGCCGTCGCCACCGAGAACAAGTACCAACTCGCATCCAACGGCAGCATCAGGGCCGGGATGAACAACCGTGACGTCGAGACCCGGCGCAGAGAAACCCTCTGGTTCCGTCATTGCTTCGATGCGCGAGCTGTCTGCTTCGTCGACGAGGACTCGCAGTCCAATTCCCGCGCGCTCGAAGATCTTCCCGACCCGCTTGGCAGTTTCCGTGATGTCACGTCGACCAGGGTGTGCGACAAGAAGGATCTCGCGCGACTCGCCGTTCGTGACCGCGTTCACTGGGGCCCTTCCTCTACAGCCTTGCGAATCATGTCCTCCACCGTAGGAATTCCCTCGGTGTTCGTCTCGGCGTCGGTATCCGTCTCTTCATCGTCGGATGTACCCGTCTTTCGAAGCCACAGGAAATACTCGACATTTCCCGACGGACCGGGCAATGGGCTGGCCACCACACCTAACGTCCGCAGACCCACCTTTGCAGCAGCCTCCGACACGTCGAGCACAGCGGAGATTCGCAATTCCGGATCTCGTACGACGCCACCGGCACCGACGCGGTCCTTGCCCACCTCGAACTGAGGCTTGACCATCGGAACCAGGTCCGCGCCGTCAGCGGTACAGGCGACAAACGCCCCGAGTACCAGTTTGAGAGAGATGAACGACAGGTCCGCGACAACGAGATCGACAGTTCCGCCGATCGTCTCGGCATCGATAGCGCGAACATTGGTTCGGTCGATGACATGCACTCGGTCGTCGGACTGCAGGCGCCACACCAATTGGCCGTAACCGACGTCGACGGCGACAACTTCCTTCGCACCGCGTGTCAGCAGAACGTCCGTGAACCCGCCGGTGGAAGCGCCGGCGTCGAGGCAACGGCGACCTTCGACCGTCAATCCTTCGGTACCGAAGGCGTCAAGGGCACCGATCAGTTTGTGAGCACCGCGCGACGCCCACGAGACTTCCTGCTCCACCTCGACGACCCGAAGCGGCGTTCCGGCTTCGATCGCCGTCGCGGGCTTGGTCGCAACGGCTCCGGAAATGAGAACTCGGCCCGCGGAGATCAGTTCTTGCGCATGATCTCTCGATCGTGCCAGACCGCGACGGACCAATTCGGCGTCCACCCGTGCTCTACGTGCCACGTCAAGCCCTGTCCACAGAGGCGAGTGCCTGGACGAGCACCTCGTGTGCCTGTTCCAAAATATGTGCCTTCTGCGGAATCACACCTGCTCCGTGATGATCGTTCGGATCGTGTTCGATGCCGCCGAGGCGTGCCAGCAGACCGTCGACGTCAGAACGTATTCGTTCCGGATCGACGGTAGGGCGTGACCCGGGCAGCGGTGATCCGTTGCTCGAGTTTCCGGGGTGCGGTGTCGGCGTGCTCATCGGGCACAACGTTAGTGCATGACTCTCCGTTGCGCATACACCCGCACCCCCGCGAGTCGAACACATATGCGAGAAATCAGACCAGCCAGGAAGCAAACAGATCCGCCACGCCGGCATCCGACGCTTCCAGCGTCTGGAACGACGGATTAGCCCATGCGACAGGCGCAACCGCACGTAGAAGTGACATTTCGTCCCCGACAACCGGGCCGTCGACAACCAGCGCCGACCCGTTCACGGAGACAGACCACTTGGAGTCCGCACCGACCAGCGATTCGACGGCCGGCTGATTGAGCGAATCCAGAGTTGCTGCAATGTAGGTGGGGCGCTGCTCAATCGGAGCCCGCAGTACGTCGCCCGGCGTGCTCACACCGGTGAGAACCAACAACGAGTCGATCGAAACAGCATGTGCGCCTTCGATATCAGTGTCCAAGCGATCACCGACGACCAGTGGACGCGAGCACCCACTGCGTGCAAGCGCATCCTCCATCAGCGGTGCAGCAGGCTTGCCTGCCACCAAGGGTTCCTGCCTCGTGGCGGCGCGCAGAGCCGCCACCATCGAGCCGTTGCCGAGCACCAAACCTCGTTCCGACGGCAGTGTGGTGTCCAGGTTTGCAGCCACCCACAGCGCCCCGGCCCTGATCGCCAAGCATGCCTCGGCGAGGATCGACCAGTTGGTCTCCGTCGAATGTCCTTGGACGACTGCAACCGGGGAATCCGCGAATTCGCGCACCGGAAGCAACCCGACGCGCGTCACCTCGTCGGCCAATGCATCGGTACCGACGACGAGTACGGCGGCACCCGGTTCGAGACGCTCAGCCAACAGGCGCACCGCCGTCTGAGAACTGGTGACCACGCGATCGTCTTCGGAATCGAAACCGAGTTCGGTCAGATGCGCGGACACTGCCGAAGGCGAGCGACTCGCATTGTTGGTCACGTAGTACAAAGCCTGCGTACCCTGACCCAACGCAGCCTGGGTGCCGGGAATCGCATGAGCTCCGGCGTACAGCGTGCCGTCGAGATCGAGCAAAAGTACGTCGTACTGAGTACGAAGCACGGTCACTGATCTTCTCCGGTCAACTCGGCCACCCGTTCTTCAGCATCCGTGTCACCCTCGAGGTCTGCAGCTGCAGCATTGAGGAACCACTTCAATCCGTCTTCGACACGACCTGCTGCAACGAGGGCATCAGCGTACGCATAGAAAAGCCGAGCCGCCGCTTCACCGGTACGCGCTGCGTCCAGATCCTTGGTCTGCAGTGTGACAACTGCCTGATCGAACTGACCGAGATCCATGCGGGCGCCGGCGACCACGATCCTCAACTCCGAAGCCTCGTCGCCGGAAAGCAGGGCAGCCTCGTCGCTACGGCCGAGCTCGATGGCGCGTTCGGGTCGACCCAACCCGCGTTCGCAGTCGGCCATGACAGCGATCAGACCCGGTCCACCAGCCATTCGACGGGCAGCACGAAGCTCGGAGAGAGCTTCAGCCCATTCACCGGCGTGGTACGCGGTGATTCCAGCAGCTTCACGAACGACCGCAATTCGGCCGGCGCGCTGACGAGCAGCACGAGCGTGGAGCAGTGCAAGTTCCGGGTCTTCGTCGACAAGCTTGCCTGCCATGACCAGGTGACGCGCAACTGTGTTGGCGTTGTCCTTGTCGAGGCTGAGCAGATCCCGACGAACGGCCGGATCCAACTCGGTGGGCTCTACGTTGTCGGGCAAATCCGGTTCGTCAGGTCGTGCTTGCTGACGGTTGCGGTCGCCGTCGCGTCCACGAGGGGTGAACCCACCCTCGCCGCCGCGACGCTGTCCGCCGTTGAATCCGCCGCCACGGTTACTGTTTCCAGCACCGCCACGGTTGTTGTCTCCGGCACCACCGCGGCGGTCTCCGCCTGCAGCGCCGCGTGATCCACGCCCGTCGTTGTCACGACGGGGGCCACCTGATCGAGGCGCTCCTCCCCCACGGAAGGACCGACGCTCGTCGCCATTCTCCGACACAGTCATTCCTCTCATACAACGCACGAAAGGGGACCCAATATGTTGGGTCCCCTTTCGGTTAACGGGTGTTCGGCGGTGTCCTACTCTCCCACACCCTGTCGAGTGCAGTACCATCGGCGC